>CAZVQI010000107.1:0-6885 GCA_964629155.1 uncultured Flavobacterium sp. | reverse complement strand
AGAACCGATTGATTTTGATTTTAGTCGGTTGATACTGATAATTAATATATACAAAATATCTAGTATTTGTATCTGAGATTACTTTCTTAAGGAAAACATTAGATCAGTTGTAGTAAAATTATTTGTAAAAGACTTATTATATCTTAGTTTATTCGTTTGCAAATAGACCGAAGCTTACACACAATTATTAATTTTGATCAAAATGTAAAAAAACCCTTTCAATTCTCTTCAATTATATACAATATGTTTTTTTATCAAATTTAATTATCTTTGCTTTTGAAAGTATCAATTAGGATGGATTTTAAGAAGGATGAAATACAACTCTTATCAACTTCTTTTATAATTGAAATTTAAAAGAGTGAGATAAGAGCCAGGTAGAAATTGGAAAAAGACTAAAACCGTTTTTGATTTAAAAAGGAAGCTGATAATGAGTTCAAAACAAATGAGTGCCTCCGTATGGCTCGGAAAAAGAATGCCAGGTGCTCGTGGTATGTATGTAATAGCATCACTATTTACCTTATTAAGTGCGGGATGTTTTGTAATTTTCAGCTGGTATTTATCCGAATTCACTGCATTATGGCTTGAAAAAGGTATAATTATTCCTGAAACCTTACTTTTAGCATCTGTTTTCCTTGGAGGCAGGTACTTATTCGCACATTTAGAATCGATAAGTAACTATAATGCAGGTAATGCCATAGCAGTTAATATAAAAAAGGAGCTCTACCCGGTATTGTTGAAGAATAACAAACTAAATTCTACCGACAGTGCTTTGTATGTGACCAAGATAAGTGATGATTTAAAACCCTATTTTGCTTTTTTTATTCCATATTCTGTTGCAACAGTCGTAGTTAGTACCCTGCTTTTAGTGATTAGTTTTTTTATCGAAAAATGGGTTGCATTAATACTTCTGATCTCTTTATTGGTGATACCTGTACAGATGGCCGTAATTGGTATCGGTGCAGAAGCAATTCACAAAAAACACATACAGCTTTTCCTTAAGTACTCGGCTGTATTTTATAACAGGCTGAAAACAATATCGGAAATAGTTAATCTGAATAATTTTAAGTCGCAGTATCGTTTTCTATCTCGCAAAAGCGATGAACTGAACGAAGCAACTACCAACGTTATGAAGATTGCAGTACTTTCCTCTGCAGTGCTTGAACTCTTTGTTACTATTGCCATTGCTACCATTGCCATTTACCTGGGTATGAGCCTAATGGGGATTATGAATGGTCCTAATTACGGTAAAGGATACGATTTTGGCACTTCCTTGTTTCTTCTAACTATAACTCCATACTTCTTTTTTTACATACGTAAGTTTGTAAGTGCTTATCATGATCGTAACAGGGCACTGGCATCCGCCGAATTGCTTATGCCTTTGCTGAGCTCAATGACTGAAAAACAAGTTGCTGACCAGAATGAAACGTTTAGCAGTCTTACCATAAGTGAACTTAGTTTTTCTTATCCGGATTCGCCTGTAAAAGTACTTCACAACATACATCATCAGTTTCCCAAAAAGGGGCTTGTACTGGTGAAAGGCATATCAGGTTCGGGTAAATCCACACTATTGAAAATATGCACTGGAAGCCTTTTAGTGCATGATGAATCATTATCTGTAAATGGTAACGATTATATCTGGTCGCAGCAATGGTTAAAAGACAATAGCTCTTATATGAACCAATTTCCTTTTATTTTTGATGGTTCTTTGCGATATAACGTGTTTCTGAAAAATGAGACTGAAAATGGATTTGGATATCCCGATTTCATGCATCGGATTCTTTCAAAAAAAGAGGATGGATGGGATACTGTTTTAAGTCACAATGGCATCCAATTATCAGGTGGAGAGCGGCAGCTGGTTACACTTGCCAGAATGATGCTTCATCCAAGACCTATAGCCATTCTGGATGAGCCAACTGCCAATCTTGATTCTGATACAGTTGAAATCATTATATCAGAGATTTTAAAAATAGCGCAAGAAAGACTTGTTATTGTAGCGTCTCACGAACAACGTTTTGAGTTGGTTGCCGACAATATTATTAACTTAAACTGGGGAGAACAGATGAACTATGCGTGAATTTGTATTAACATATATAGTAAAACCTTACAGGGGCAGGTGGTGGAAAGGCTTTCTATTACTGGCATTGTGGACAGTAGCCTTTGTTGCTTTACCCTCCATTTCGGGATGGTTTCTGGCTATAAGCAGTGTTGTTTTTGCTACTGCAAATACTACCTTTTCGTATCTGGTGCCTTCTGCCATCATACGTTTATTATCACTTTTACGAACTGCAACCAGATATTTTGAAAGGCTGGAGAATCACAAAACTACATTGAGCGTGCAGCAGAGCCTGCAATTGAAAATATTCGGATCAGTTGCAAGATTACCCTATTTCAAAAAACAGGTTAACAACAACTCATCACTTCTTGAGAATAGCACTCATGGGGTTGATCAAATACTAAACCACATACTTTTGTGGCTATTACCTTTTTCAGCTCTACTTCTGACAATAGGTGTTTATTTTATCTTCCTCGCAATTTTTTCAAAGGTAATTGCAATAGAGTTTCTTATCTTTTCGGTAATTCTATTGTTTCTGGTTCCTCAATTCACATTTCATAAGAATAAAGTTTTAAACAGTCAACTTAAAGTTCTTCGTGAAGAAAATCATCAGGAGCTAATTCAAAGTTTCAGAGGAAGGATTGAGATATCAAAATATAACCTTGAGGATAAAGCAATTGCCACACACGAAAAAATGAGGCAAGAAATTGAACAACTTGAAAAAAAGCTTCAATTCAACTCCTTCTACTTACAATTTGTTACGGGACTGGGATTCAGTTACATATCTGTTTTACTCCTCTGGATCTCTAGTCAGCAAGATTTAAATACTCCACTTGCAATTGGTATTTATTTCGGTATTATGGCACAGGCAGAGCTCGCTGAGTTACTGTTCTCCGGTAAATCAGAAAAAAGTTCTGTGGAACAGCAAGTAAAGGATATGGAATCGCTGTTTGATGAAGGAAATAAGCCTCAGGATGCCGCCTCACCGAAAAGAATATTGGTAAATTCACCTCTTGAGCTGTTGAATTTAAATAATATCAGTGCAATAATTCCCGGAACTCAGGTGCATGTGGGACCTGTTTATGTAGATATCAAAAAGGGTGAATGGGTTGCATTATATGGAGAAACGGGTAAGGGAAAGAGTACGCTCTTGTACAGTCTGTTTTATGCGGAGTACAAAGATCAAGGCAGTCTGATATGGAATAATGAGGAAGAATTGCTTAATCTGCCGGTGCCTGAAGCTATATATGTGACTCAAAAAGCTTACCTGCTTACCGGCACTTTGCGTGAGAACTTCGAAGGATATGCCGACGAAGATATCGATAAAGTGCTGGACATTGTGGACTTAACATCATGGCGAGTTGCTCTTCCACATGGTTTAGGGAGTTGGATCGGCGAGAATGGTGAAACTTTGAGCGGTGGGCAGAGAAAAAAACTCCTCCTTGCTCAAGCACTTCTTAAAAAACCTCAGCTTCTGGTGGTTGACGAACCTACAGCAGGTATCAGCACAGAAAATGCTATTGATATATTTAATAATATACGCAAATACCACCCAGAGATATCTATTTTGATGGCAACACATATGAAAGATTTCGAGACGGTTGCTGATAAGGTTATAAAGATATAATGTGCACTTTTAGTTTTATTACGTACATTTGCAGTGAAATTTTTTAACGCAAACAACGGAAATCATTTATGTACAGAAGTAAGACATGTGGCGAGTTGCGACTGACCGATGTAAACAGAGAAGTGACTTTAGCAGGCTGGGTATCCAAGATTCGTAAAATGGGAGGTATGACATTTATCGATCTAAGAGACCGATATGGAATTACTCAGTTATCGTTTAATCAGGAAGTAAATCACGACCTGTATGACAAAGCCAATAAGCTTGGGCGAGAGTGGGTAGTTCAGATTACAGGGACTGTAAAAGAACGTAGTAGCAAAAATAGTCATATTCCTACAGGCGAAATAGAGATTATAGCTTCCGAACTGAATGTATTAAATGCCTCTAAGACTCCTCCTTTTACTATTGAGACTGATACAGATGGCGGAGATGAGCTTCGTATGAAATATCGATATCTGGACTTGCGACGAAGTGTGGTTCGCCAAAACCTGGAGCTTCGGCATAAAATAACCTTCGAGACTCGCCGTTATCTGGATGAAAGAAATTTTATGGAAGTAGAAACTCCTGTTTTAATAGGTTCAACACCTGAAGGCGCCAGGGATTTTATTGTGCCTTCGAGAATGAATCAGGGAGAGTTTTATGCACTGCCTCAATCACCTCAGCTTTTTAAACAACTATTGATGGTGTCAGGATTTGACAGATATTTTCAGATTGTTAAATGTTTTCGCGATGAGGATTTAAGAGCAGACCGTCAACCGGAATTTACGCAAATTGACTGTGAGATGTCGTTCGTTAATCAGGAGGATGTTCTCAGCACTTTCGAAGGGTTAACTAAGCATCTTTTTAAGAATATAAAAGGAGTTAATCTCCCTGACTTTCCACATATCAGTTATGCTGATGCAATGAAAATGTACGGCTCGGATAAACCCGACATACGCTTTGGTATGACTTTTACCGAGATTAAAGATCTTACAGCCGGGCAGGATTTCGGCGTGTTTGATTCTGCTGAGTATGTAGGTGCTATTTGTGCCAAAGGATGTGCTTCATATACACGCAAACAAGTGGATGAACTTACCGACTTCGTAAAACGTCCTCAAATTGGTGCTAAAGGTCTTATCTATGTGCGTTTTAATGAAGATGGCTCCATAAAATCTTCAGTTGATAAATTTTACAAAGAGGAGATTCTTAAAACATGGATAGAAAGATGTGAAGCTAAACCGGGTGATTTAATACTGATACTTGCCGGTGAAACCGAAAAAACTCAGAAACAGCTGAGTGCGTTGCGGCTTGAGATGGGCAGCCGACTTGAATTAAGGGATAAAGATAATTACGAATGTCTGTGGGTAGTTGACTTTCCACTTCTGGAGAAGGATGAGGAATTAGGTCGTTATTTTGCTAAACATCACCCCTTTACATCACCAAAACAGGAGGACATTCCGCTTCTTGACTCTGACCCGGGAGCCGTGCGTGCAAATGCATATGACATGGTGATTAATGGTGTTGAAATAGGTGGCGGATCGATACGTATTCATGACAGTGGTTTGCAAAAGAAAATGTTTTCTGTTCTTGGATTTACCGAAGAACAAGCTGAAGCTCAGTTTGGCTTCCTCATGAACGCATTTCAGTATGGTGCACCTCCTCACGGTGGTATAGCGTTCGGATTGGATAGATTTGTCTCTATTTTCGCAGGACTTGACAGCATTCGTGATACTATTGCATTTCCTAAAAATACTGCCGGACGTGATGTGATGATAGATGCACCCTCAAGTGTAGCAAAAGAGCAACTTGATGAACTGGGCATATCGCTTAAACCGGGGGGAATCTAAATAATACTAAATGGGGCTTCAAAGATATTACTTTTGGAAATAGCTGAGATAGCATTAGCAATGGTAATTATTAATAATAGAATAATTAATAATGTTAAGAAAAAAAATGTTCTAAAATAAGTTTTTTACAAATAAATTAACTAAACTTGCAGTGGTAAACTTTTGGTTTGAAGACATACAATTACCTACTTTAACCATAAATGTTGAACAATGAAGACAATCGATTTGAGATATTTTATACATTAAATACATAAAACACGAGCTGAGCGCTGATAACTTATCAAATTATGGGCTTATTTTCTTTTACTCAGGAGTTAGCGATGGATCTCGGGACTGCTAATTCTGTTATTGTTAACAAAACAGGAAAAATACTTCTGGATGAACCTTCTATCGTAGCGTTAGATCGCAAAACCGATAAAATGATTGCTTTGGGTGAGAAAGCAAGACAAATGCATGGAAAAACACATGAAAATATTCGTACTGTCAGACCACTGAGAGATGGTGTTATTGCAGATTTCAATGCAGCTGAACAGATGATTCGCGGAATGATTAAAATTGCCAATAAAAATAAAGTTGGTTTATTTTCTCCTTCATTACGTGTAGTGATTTGTATTCCATCAGGTAGTACGGAGGTGGAAATTCGTGCCATCCGGGATTCTGCAGTAAATACCGGGGGACGCGATGTGTATATGATCTTCGAACCAATGGCTGCAGCATTAGGCATTGGCCTGGATGTAGAAGCACCCGAAGGAAATATGATTGTTGATATTGGTGGTGGTACCACAGAAATTGCTGTATTATCACTCGGAGGAATTGTTTCAAATAAGTCGATAAAAATAGCCGGAGATGATTTTACTGAAGATATCCAGGATTATATGAGTCGTCAGCATAATGTCAAAGTTGGCGATCGAACAGCCGAAGAGATAAAGATAAAGGTGGGTTCTGTGCTAACGGAACTGGATAATCCTCCGGAAGACTTTGTTGTTCACGGACCAAACAGAATGACTTCATTGCCCATGAGGATACCAGTTTCATATCAAGAAGTGGCACAATGTATCGAGAAATCGATCTCCAAAATCGATTCCGCTATCTTAAGTGCATTGGAATATACTCCACCGGAATTGTATGCTGATATTGTACGTAATGGCATTTACCTGACAGGCGGTGGTGCTATGTTGAGAGGTCTGGATAAAAGGATGTCGGATAAGATTGGTATTCAGTTCAGGGTGGTGGATGATCCCTTACATATGGTCGTAAAGGGAACTAGTATCGCCTTGCGGAATGTAAATAAATTTGCCTTCCTAATGCGATAAAATTGAATTAAAAACGGTAGTGTAAATTAAACTGTGTCAGGTTTTATTTTTTATAGTTAATTTGGCTTC
>CAZVQI010000106.1:0-6896 GCA_964629155.1 uncultured Flavobacterium sp. | reverse complement strand
CTTTTTCTGACATTCTTCGAAATTTTGAAGTGCAAATTTAGGAATTTAAAGACAGTTTACAGATTCCGACAGATATTAAAATTGTAAAAATTAGGGCATTTAGCGTATTTTTTCGCTTTGACTAAAACACCATCTTAGCCTCAAATTTTTCATAGGCGAAATTTCTACCTCATCTCTCCGAAATTTTAAAATGTTTGTTAGAGAGAGAAAGACCTCGCAAGAAATTGCGAGGTCTATTTTTATTTTATCTTACGATGGTCATTTCATCAAGTAAGTGACGGGCTTCAGCGTACTTGTCAATTATAAAAAGTACGTATCGGATATCTACGTTAATTGTACGTTGCAATTTGTGGTCAAAAATCACATCACCTGCCATCGCTTCAATATTTCCGTCAAAAGCAAGACCAATAAGTTCTCCTTTTCCGTTCAATACCGGAGAACCGGAATTCCCTCCTGTAATATCATTATTTGTCAAAAAGTTTACAGGCAATTCTCCATACTCATTTGCATATATCCCATAATCCTTTTTGTTGTATAAATCAATCAGTTTTTTTGGATTATTAAACTCATCGTCATTCGGATTGTGCTTAGCAATTGTTCCTTTGAGGGTGGTGTAGTAATTTTTCTTTGCATCGTTTTTACGAGTAGGATGTTCCGGTAATGTCACCACAGAGCCATAAGTCAACCTCAAAGTACTGTTAGCATCAGGATATTGAATGTTGTTTAACCCGGATTCTCTTAACCCTTTTACCAATAAACGAAAAGCTTTTTCAAATTTTTCGTCTAAAGCCATTTCTTCTTCCGTTTTAGCGCGATAACGTATCATCAAATCGTTTGACAATTTGAATAACTCATCATTAGTAATACGTTCAGCACTTGGATTTTGCAAGAATTTTTCAATGCTTTCTTTTGAAGCAAATATGCTGTTTTTCAGAACATTATCTACATACGGAGTGAAATTTTCTCCGTATTGCTTAGTTAACTCAGCCACATACGGTGCTATATTTTTTCCTCCTTTTGTGGCGTACAAATTAAGCTGAGCTATTAGTACATCTCTCTCTAAAGGTTGGTATAAATCCGTGTATAAATCAGCTATTGTTGCATCTAATTCCGGTTTTAGTTCTTTGCGTTTCGGTTCATTAGCATTGATGTAATTCAACATCTGAGCGCCTAAACGAGACGGTACAGAAGCATAACTACTTGAACGCAACATAGAGAAAAGATAGTTATTATGTCTGGCATTCTCGTTTGTTTTGGAGTAATAGTCATTAATATCCGCAATGACTCTTCCATATTGAGTTTGATTCTCTTTTTTGTTTGCCCATTTTTCAAAGTCTTTTTCAACTTTGGCTTTGGTTTCTGCAGTTTTATGAAGTGTAAGAGCATCTATCATCCCCTGACGATTCTTCCAGTAATTAGCAATTCTTGCATAAGTAGAAGCATAGTCTAATTTTACCTTTTGATTTTTGTCCATATGCTTTTTCATTGCATCCATGGCTACTTTAGACCCTTCTACCCAAGCCGGATAAGCAAATTTTACGTTTTGCTCTATGCCTCCTGAAGGCATCCAACGATTTGTTCTTCCCGGATAACCCAAAATCATAGCAAAATCGCCTTCTTTTACTCCTGACAAAGAAACCGGTAAATGATATTTAGGTTTCATCGGAATATTATCTTCTGCATAAGGAGCAGGATTTCCGTCTTTATCAGTATAAACTCTGAATATAGAAAAGTCTCCTGTATGACGAGGCCATTCCCAATTATCAGTATCACCTCCAAAACGTCCGATCATATCAGGAGGGGTTCCAACCAAGCGAACATCATAATAATCTTGATATACAAAGTAGTAGTATTCATTTCCTTGAAAAAACGGACGAACCGAAACAATATATTTTCCGCCTTCGTCATTTTCGGCTTGAATTTTTGCTATTTCTTGATTAATGATTTTTTCTCTTTCTCTTTCTGTCATTGAATCATCAACCAAAGACAATATTCTTTCCGTTACATCATCCATACGGATAAAGAAACGAACCGAAATTCTTTTTGGGGCTAGTTCATCTTTTTTGGTTTTCGCCCAAAAACCATGAGTCAGATAATCATTTTCAGGAGTGGAAAGCTCTGCGATTTTATCGTATCCGCAATGGTGGTTTGTAAGCAACAATCCGTCTTTTGAAATAATTTCGGCTGTACAACCTCCATTAAATTGAACAATAGCATCTTTTAAACTACTGTTATTAATGCTGTAAATTTCTTCTGCTGTGAGCTTTAAGCCCATTTTCTCCATATCCTTAATGTTCTTTCCGATAAACATTAAGAACCACATTCCTTCATCAGCTTTGGCTCTGAAAGGAGCTAAAACCAATAAGGCTAATAGTACTGCAAACGATTTTTTCATAATTAATTCTTTTTATTGGTGGTACAATAATAGGGTGTTTTTTTCTAACTTTTGTTACAAGTTAGAATAATTTTAACTTATTATCTGCTTGTAAATACTTGTCTGTAAAAGATTTTACTCATTCTTTTGATTAAAATTATTGTTATACGGAATGATTAATAACATTTCATTAACTCCTATTCCGGTAAAGGATAGTTCTTACAAAGAATAAATGCTGCTTTTTCTGTGTTTGATTGAGAAAAAGATTATTTTTGTTAGCAAATAATAAACTATCTCAAATGAAAAAAATTTTTATTCCTATGTTTATTGTAGCCTCTTTGGTTTCGTGTAAGAAAGAAGAAAACAAAACCGAAGAAATGGTTAAGATTACTTATCCTGAAACTAAAAAAGTAGATACGGTTGATGTGTACTTCGGTACTGAAGTTAAAGACCCTTATCGTTGGTTAGAAGATGACAGATCTGAAGAAACAGTTGCTTGGGTTAAAGCTCAAAACGAAGTTACTTTCGGTTATTTAGAGAAAATTCCGTACCGCAATCAAATCAAAAAGCGCTTAGAAGATTTGTGGAATTACGAAAAAATCAGTGCTCCGTTTACAGAAGGAGATTATACTTTTTATTTTAAAAATGACGGATTACAAAATCAATCGGTATTATACCGAAAAGATAAAGACGGCAATGAAGAAGTGTTTTTAGACCCTAATACTTTTTCTGATGACGGAACAACTTCATTAGCCGGATTAGAATTCTCTAAAGACAGCAAAACCGTTGCTTATCAAATTTCTGAAGGAGGAAGCGACTGGAGAAAAGTTATTGTTATGGATGTGGCTTCTAAAAAAATCATTGAAGACACTCTGATTGACGTTAAATTTAGCGGCCTTTCATGGAAGGGTAATGAAGGTTTCTATTATTCAAGCTATGACAAGCCGAAAGGAAGCGAGCTATCAGCTATGACAGACCAACACAAATTGTACTTCCACAAAATCGGTACTCCGCAATCAGAAGATAAAGTGGTTTTTGGTCTTGAACAAAAAAGACGTTATGTAGGAGGTTCAGTAACTGAGGATGACAGATATTTGATAATTACAGCAGCTAACTCTACTTACGGAAATGAATTGTATATCAAAGATTTAACCAAACCTGACAGCAAAATTATTCCTGTTGTTGACAATTTTGATAACGAATATACGGTTATTGAAAATGACGGAGACAAATTATTTATCGTAACAGACAAAGATGCTCCAAACAGCAAAATTGTAATTGCTGATGCTAAAAATCTTTCTGCTCCATGGGTTGATTTTATTCCTGAAACAGAAAATGTTCTTACTCCTTCAACAGGATCAGGTTATTTCTTTGCTCATTATATGAAAGATGCTATTTCACACGTTAAACAATATGATTATCAAGGAAATTTAGTGCGTGAAGTAAAACTTCCGGGAGTAGGAACAGTAAGCGGATTTTCAGGTAAAAAAGATGATGAAAAGCTATATTTTACCTTTACAAATTACATCACTGCCGGAACTATTTATTCCTATGAACCAAAGCAAGGCATTACAGAAGTTTATGAAAAGTCAAAAGCTAAGTTCAATTCTGACGATTATGAATCTAAACAAGTATTCTACACCTCAAAAGACGGCACAAAAATTCCTATGATTATTTCTTATAAAAAAGGAACTAAATTAGATGGAAAAAATCCTACTATTCTTTATGGATACGGAGGTTTTAATATAAGCCTCACTCCAAGCTTTTCGGTTGCTAATGCTGTTTGGATGGAAAACGGAGGTATTTATGCTGTGGCTAACCTTAGAGGTGGAGGCGAGTACGGTAAAAAATGGCATATAGCAGGAACTCAAATGCAAAAACAAAATGTATTTGACGACTTTATTGCTGCTGCAGAATATTTGATTAAAGAAGGCTATACTTCGTCTGACTATTTAGCTATCAGAGGAGGGTCAAATGGAGGATTACTGGTTGGAGCTTGTATGACTCAACGTCCTGACTTGTTCAAAGTAGCACTTCCGGCAGTAGGAGTTTTGGATATGTTGCGTTATCATACCTTTACAGCCGGAGCCGGTTGGGCATATGATTACGGAACCTCTGAACAAAGTAAAGAAATGTTTGAATATTTGCTTAAATACTCTCCTGTTCATAATGTGAAAGAAGGAGTTGAATATCCGGCAACACTTATTACAACGGCTGACCATGACGATAGAGTTGTACCGGCACACAGCTTTAAGTTTGCTGCAGAATTACAAGCAAAACAAAGCGGAAATAACCCTGTCCTTATCCGAATTGATGTAAACGCAGGACACGGAGCAGGAAAACCACTTTCAAAAACTATTGAAGAAACAGCTGATATTCAAGCTTTCACTTTGTTTAATATGGGAATTAAACAAGTTTTGTAGCCTAAAACTTAAATCACATAACCACACCCCTAAAGTATTTGTCTAATGCTTTAGGGGTGTGTAATAAAACAATATTCCGACATGTCTGCTATCAGAATACTTTCTACCAAAAAACTCAGTACGTCAGAACGTTCTGTACTTTCTGACTCTAAGTTTAGTTTGGTAGAAAAAGATTTTATACGAATTAAATTTATGGAATTCGATATAGATATCAATTTTGATATTTTGCTTTTTACCAGCAAAAATGCCGTTCGGAGTATGTTGAAAAACAAAAAATGTAGCTCTCTGAAACAAATTCAATGCATTTGTGTCGGAGAAAAAACCAAAGAACTTTTAGAAAATAACGGCTTTAATGTTGCCGATTTTACACATTATGCAGAAGATCTGACTTCCATAATAGCTCAAAAATATTCCAATAAATTCATCGCCTTTTTCTGTGGAGATTTAAGACGTGATGTTCTTCCTGATTTTCTAAAAGCAAACCAAATTAAATTTTCGGAAATCAGAGTATATAAAAACGAATTTACTCCTGAAAAAATAGAAGGAGATTTTGATGCAGTCTTGTTTTTCAGTCCGTCAGGAGTACACAGTTTTTTAAAAAAAAACACCATTACTCATCAAATTTGTTTTTGTATTGGCACTACAACTTCACAAGCCTTAGAAGCCTATACCCCAAACATTATCCTTGCAAAAAAGCCTACAATAACAAGTGTTTTACAAAAAGTGACCGAGTATTTTTTTGAATAATCTTCAAAAAATTTGTGTTTCATTAAAACTTATCTTATCACTTGTTTAAAATTCACAAACAAAAACATTAGGGTTTTTATTGTTGTTTTCGTACTTTTGTTCCGCTTTTTAATAATTACGACAATTTTCAACTTATGAATTTACACGAATACCAAGGAAAAGAAATCTTAGCTTCTCATGGAGTTAGAGTTCAGAGAGGTTATGTAGCTCACAATGCTGAAGAAGCAGTAGCTAAAGCCAAACAATTAACTGCTGAAACCGGTACGGGTTGGCACGTAATCAAAGCTCAAATCCATGCAGGAGGTAGAGGAAAAGGAGGAGGAGTAAAACTTGCTAAAAATCTACAGCAAGTAGAAGAACTTGCAGAACAAATCATCGGAATGCAGCTGGTTACCCCTCAGACACCTCCTACCGGTAAAAAAGTTCATAAGGTACTTGTAGCAGAAGATGTATATTATCCCGGAGAAAGCGAAACAGCTGAATTCTATATGTCTGTACTTCTGAACAGAGGAAAAGGACGTAATATGATTATGTATTCTACCGAAGGAGGTATGGATATTGAAGAAGTAGCTGAAAAAACTCCTCATCTTATTTTTACGGAAGAAATTGATCCGGCCGTAGGATTACAAGGGTTTCAGGCGAGAAGAATTGCTTTTAACCTTGGTCTTTCGGGAAATGCCTTCAAAGAAATGGTAAAATTTGTTGAAGCTCTGTATGCGGCATACATTGGAAGTGATGCTTCTTTGTTCGAAATCAATCCGGTACTTAAGACTTCTGACAACAAAATTTTAGCTGTTGATGCTAAAGTTGTTTTAGACGATAATGCTCTTTACAGACATCCGAACTATGCGGATATGAGAGATATTTTGGAAGAAAATCCTATCGAAGTAGAAGCAAAAGCTGTCGGACTAAATTATGTGGATTTGGACGGAAACGTAGGATGTATGGTAAACGGAGCCGGGCTTGCTATGGCAACTATGGACTTGATTAAACATGCAGGATATGAGCCGGCTAATTTCCTTGATGTAGGAGGAACGGCAGATGCTAAACGTGTAGAAACAGCTTTCAAAATCATCTTGAAAGACCCTAACGTAAAAGCTATCCTTATCAACATTTTCGGTGGAATTGTGCGTTGTGACCGTGTAGCTCAAGGAGTGATTGATGCTTATAAAAACATGGGTGATGCAATTAAAGTTCCTATCATTGTTCGCCTACAAGGGACAAATGCTGAATTGGCAAAAGAAATGATTGACAACTCAGGATTAGCTGTGCATGCAGCTGTTCAATTCCAAGAAGCAGCAGATAAAGTAAAAGAAGTTTTAGGATAATCTAATGCTTTGCATCATAAAAAA
>CAZVQI010000105.1:0-6980 GCA_964629155.1 uncultured Flavobacterium sp. | reverse complement strand
CGGCTTAGATAAACCTCGATAAGAATCTAAATAAAGGGATAAAAATCGTTTCAAGCAATAAAAAGATTAGAAAACAAAAATACGGATATGCTTAAGACATATAAATCGAATTTTAAATTTAGTTGCAAAACATAATTCTTAGTTTCTATTAAAATTCAAGTTTTAATTGTTCGGGGAGTAATCGAAAGCTTTTTCGGTGATAAATGGAGGAGCCGAATTCCTGAATGGCTTTTCGGTGTTCTGCTGTCGGATAACCTTTGTTTTTTTTCCAGTTATACATAGGGAATTCTTCGTGAATGCTATTCATAAAATCATCCCGATAAGTTTTAGCCAATACAGAAGCAGCCGCAATACTCAGATATTTGCTGTCTCCTTTTACAATAGTACTGTACGGAATATCCGAAATCGGTTTAAATCGATTCCCGTCAACAATCAGGTATTCGGGTCGAGGGTTTAGTGCCAAAACACATTCTTGCATGGCTTTGATAGAGGCATTCAAAATATTTATTTCGTCAATCACCTCCGGACTCAGGTGTATAACCTTAAACGAAACAGCTTTATCTTCGATAAACGAACGAAGATAATACCGTTGTTTTTCGGATAATTGTTTGGAGTCATTAAGCAGGTCAGACTTAAAGTTGTCAGGCAAAATAACAGCTGCGGCTGTAACAGGTCCGGAAAGACAACCCCTGCCTGCTTCGTCGGTTCCGGCTTCGAGCAAAAAATCTGAAAATCTGGATAGTAACATTTCGCAAAAGTAAAAAATCAGAAAATACAACAAACAAGTTTTAAAAAATAAAAGACACGAAAGAAATATAAAATTCTTGTTTGCAGAATAGAAAAATAAATGTACATTTGCACCCATATTTGGGAGAGACCTGAATACATAAAAATTATTTAAATAAATATTGGCATGTATTTAACAAAAGAAGTAAAAGCAGAAATTTTCGCTAAGTACGGAGGTTCTGCAACAAACACAGGCTCAACAGAAGGACAGATTGCGTTGTTTACTCACAGAATCAATCACCTTACTGAGCACTTGAAAAGAAATCGCAAAGATTTTAACACTGAACGCTCGCTTGTGAAGCTGGTAGGTAAAAGAAGAAGTCTTCTGGACTATTTAAAGAACAAGGATATCAATAGGTATCGCGAGATTATTAAGGAATTAAATATCAGAAAATAATCGTGAAAGGGGGCTTTGTGCCCCTTTTTGTTTTCTAAGTTCCTGCTTAAAAAAGTTTTGGTTTTTCATTGGGTTCAAACAACTAACAACAACACAACAACAACACAACAACCTAAATGTTTAACTTTATTACTTTAAAAAATTTATGGTTCCGAATGTAACCCAAGAAAAAATCCAATTACAAGATGGCCGTGTTATTACTATCGAAACAGGAAAGTTAGCCAAACAAGCTGACGGTTCGGTTGTTGTAAGAATGGGAGATTGTATGCTCCTTGCTACAGCTGTCGCAAACAAAACTGCAAATCCGGGTGTTGACTTTCTTCCGCTTACGGTTGATTATCGAGAAAAATTTTCAGCAGCAGGTCGTTTTCCGGGAGGTTTTTTCAAAAGAGAAGCTCGCCCCAGTGATAGTGAAATATTAACTATGCGCTTGGTGGACAGAGTGCTTCGTCCGCTTTTCCCTGATGATTATCACTGTGAGGTTCAGGTGATGATTCAGTTGATGTCTTATGATGAAAATGTAATGCCTGATGCCTTGGCAGGGTTAGCTGCTTCGGCTGCTTTGGCTGTTTCAGATATTCCGTTTTATAGTTATATTTCTGAAGTAAGAGTAGGGCGTATTAACGGACAGTTTATCATCAACCCGACTAAGGCACAGTTAGAAGAGTCTGATATCGATATGATAATCGGAGCTTCTAAAGACTCTGTGGCTATGGTAGAGGGAGAGATGAAAGAAATCTCCGAGAAAGAAATGGTAGAAGCCATTAAGTTTGCTCACCAAGCCATTATTGCTCAAATAGAGGCACAAGAAAGACTTAGAGCAAAACTCGGGCTTTCTTACAGAGAATATGAGCCTGAAAAAAATGATGAGCAAATAAAAGCAAAAGTACGTGAAGCGGCTTATGATAAAATTTTTGCTATTGCATCAGAGCCGAGTGCTAAACACGAAAGAGGTGAAAAATTCGCTCTTTTGGAAGAAGAGGTTAAAGCACTTTTCACCGAAGAAGAATTAGAAGAAAACGGAGATTTAGTAGCTAAATACTTCCACGACATACAAAAAGAAGCTGTAAGAAACGTAATTCTTGAAAAAGGAATTCGCCTTGACGGAAGAAAAACAACTGAAATCCGACCTATTTGGTGTGAGATAGATTATTTGCCGTCCACTCACGGGTCGGCTATTTTTACAAGAGGAGAAACGCAGGCTTTGGCTACAGTTACTTTAGGAACTTCTAAAGAGGCTAATGTAATTGATTTGCCAAGTGACCAAGGAGAAGAAAAATTCTATTTGCATTATAATTTCCCTCCGTTTTCAACAGGAGAGGCAAGACCGCTTCGTGGAACTTCTCGTAGAGAGGTAGGACACGGAAACTTAGCTCAAAGAGCTTTAAAAAATATGATTCCTGCCGAAAATCCGTACACAATCCGATTGGTTTCTGAAATTTTGGAGTCAAACGGTTCGTCATCTATGGCTACGGTTTGTGCAGGAACATTAGCACTTATGGATGCCGGAATACAAATCAAAAAACCGGTTTCCGGAATTGCTATGGGGCTTATTACAGACGGTAATCGTTTTGCGGTACTTTCGGATATTTTAGGAGATGAAGATCACTTAGGTGATATGGACTTTAAAGTAACCGGAACCAAAGACGGAATCACGGCTTGTCAGATGGATATCAAAATTGACGGACTTCGTTATGATATTATGGAACAAGCTTTGGAACAAGCAAGAGTAGGTCGTTTGCACATTTTAGACAAACTAACCGAAACTATTGCTAAACCAAAAGAAACCGTGAAACGCCATGCTCCTAAGATTGTTAAAATGACAATTGCTAAAGATTATATTGGAGCAGTTATCGGACCTGGAGGTAAAAATATCCAAGCTCTACAAGCAGAAACAGGAACTACGATTGTGATTAACGAAGAAGGAGATTTAGGAGTTATCGAAATTCTTGGGGTTTCTCCGGAAGGAATGGACAGAGCAGTAGCCTCTATTCAGAATACGGTTTTTGCACCTGTTGAGGGAGAAACTTACGTAGTAAGAGTAGTAAAAATGCTTGATTTCGGAGCAGTAGTAGAATTTGTTCCGGGTAAAGAAACTTTGCTTCACGTATCAGAACTTGATTGGAAACGTGTAGAAAAAGTAACTGATATAGTAAATGTAGGAGATGCTTTAGAAGTAAAATATTTGGGGATTGACCCTAAAACCAAAAAACCTAAAGTTTCCCGAAAAGCTTTGTTACCAAGACCTCCGAGAGAGGAAAAGAAATAAAAAAGAAAATCCCAAACTCTTAAAGTTTGGGATTTTTAATTTTACGTAATTTTTAAAACCGAAAGTTTAGTCTTTTACTTCTGCTCCTCTTTCTGTCGGATTATACGAAACAAAAATGTTAATCCAGATATTTCGGGAAATTCGCATAATAACTCCGTAAAAAACGATAAGTGTAGCTACAATAGCAATAAATGCTGTCATTAGCGAAGTTCCTAAAAATACTTTAGAAATAACAAAAGCAGCTACTCCAAAAGCAATTCCTACAGCATAGCTTACATACATGGCACCGTAGAAAAAAGCAGGCTCAATCATATATCTGAGTCCGCAATTGGAGCAATTTTCTTTCATTTTAGTAGCAGTGATAATGTTGAAGGCATTTTTACTTTCGTACATACTGTCTTCTTGGCATCTTGGGCAGTTTCCCTTAATGATGCTGTTGAGTTTAGAACCTTTTTTACACATTTTTAAGCGTGTTTCATTTTTAGAACTTAGCCTGTATAAATATTAAAACAGACTGTGAATATTTTTTTACAAAGGTAAGCATTATCTTTGCTCCTTTGGTAACTTTCATTACATAAAAGATGCTTAACGTATATAATTTATCGGTTGCTTTTGGAGGAGAATATTTGTTTGAAGAAATTACCTTTAGGCTTGGAGCAGGAGACCGAGTAGGGCTTGTTGGAAAAAACGGAGCAGGAAAATCAACCATGCTCAAACTGTTAGCCGGAGAACTGCAACCCGATACCGGAACTATTGCTTCAGAAAAAGAAATAAAAATAGGTTTTCTGAAACAAGATATTGATTTCGTAAAAGGAAGAACGGTTTTAGAAGAGGCTTATCAAGCTTTTGAGGAGATCAAAAAAGCAGAAAAAAAGATTGAAGAAATCAATAATCAGCTGACTACCCGAACAGATTATGAGAGCGAAAGCTACTTAAAGCTGATAGAAGAATTGAGTGATATTACTCATCATTTTGAGATAATCGGAGGTTATAATTATGTAGGAAATACCGAAAAAATACTCCTTGGTTTAGGGTTCAAAAGAGAAGATTTTGATAAACCGACCGATACTTTTTCGGGAGGATGGAGAATGCGGATTGAGCTGGCAAAACTTTTACTCCAAAACAATGATGTTTTGTTGTTGGATGAGCCTACTAACCATTTGGATATTGAGAGTATCATTTGGTTAGAGAATTTTTTGCGGAATTATGCGGGAGTTGTGGTAATTATTTCGCACGATAAGATGTTTTTGGATAATGTAACCAACCGAACTATCGAAATTTCTTTAGGTAAAGCGTATGACTTTCCGAAACCTTATTCTCAGTATTTAGAGCTTCGTCAGGAAATCAGAGAAAAGCAGTTGGCTGCTCAGAAAAATCAAGAAAAAAT
Source organism: uncultured Flavobacterium sp. (assembly GCA_964629155.1). Lineage (GTDB taxonomy): Bacteria > Bacteroidota > Bacteroidia > Flavobacteriales > Flavobacteriaceae > Flavobacterium. The sequence goes on along the minus strand of CAZVQI010000105.1, from coordinate 2,141 downwards.
GATTGAGCATACTGAAAAGCTTATCGAAAAGTTTCGTGCTAAAGCCTCAAAAGCATCGATGGCTCAATCGCTTATCAAAAAGTTAGACAAGGTAGAAAGAATTGAAGTAGATGAAGATGACAACTCGGTTATGACTGTTTCTTTTCCGGTGTCGATTACTCCGGGTAAAGTGGTTATTGAAGCAGAGAATGTTTCGAAGAGCTATGGTAATAAAAAAATATTGAGTAATATCTCACTTTTAGTAGAAAGAGGCAGCAAAATAGCTTTTGTCGGACAAAACGGACAAGGAAAATCTACTTTTATAAAGGCTATTGTTAACGAAATCGAATATGAGGGAAGCATTAAACTCGGACATAATGTACAACTCGGATATTTTGCACAAAATCAAGCGGATTATTTAGACGGAGAGCTTACGCTTTTGGAAACAATGGAAAATGCAGCTAATGACAGTAACCGCTCTAAAGTTCGCGATATGTTAGGAGCATTTTTGTTTCGGGGGGATGATGTATTCAAAAAAGTAAAAGTGCTTTCGGGAGGTGAACGCAACCGTTTGGCTTTGTGTAAGATGTTATTACAACCTATTAATGTGTTGGTGATGGACGAGCCGACCAACCATTTGGATATTAAGTCTAAAAACGTACTGAAAGCTGCTTTGCAAAAGTTTGAAGGAACATTGTTGGTTGTTTCGCACGATAGGGAATTTCTTCAAGGATTGTCTAATGTAGTCTATGAATTTAAAGACCAAAAAATCAAAGAATATTTAGGAGATATTAATTTCTACCTCGAACAGCGCAAGGTGGATAATATGCGAGATATAGAAAGGAAAGACGCAGCACCGAAACCGATAGCACCGAAACCGGAAAAAAGTCTTTCGTTTGAAGAGCAAAAGCAACGAAAATCCTTGCAAAACAAATTGAGTAAGATTGAAAGTCGCATTCAGGAACTCGAAGGGCAAATTGCCAAAGACGACTTACAATTGGCTGAAAATTACGAAAAGTTGGTGAAAGACTCTTCGTTTTTTTCGCTGTACGAAAAAAATAAAAAAGAGCTTGAAGAGTTACTCAATGAGTGGGAAAGTATTCAAATGGAGTTAGAATAGTTTTTCTTTTCTTTGAAACAAAGGAAAGTTTAAACCTCTAAGCTTTTTTTAAAGCTAAAAAGCAAGTAATTTTTAAACTCAATATATTCTTCAAATCCATCCTCGAAGAAAGATTTAATTGCAAAAAGCTGTCTTAAAAATTAAGACAGCTTTTTGTCTTTTTTATAAGTGTTCAGACTACGAAAAGCGTCGGGATATCGAGTAAAATCAACAACTTTAACAAAAAATTAATAATTTTTAGTAATTAGTCAGGTGTGATTTTTAAAAACATATCGACGGAAAAGAACAAAAAATGCACGGAAACCCCGTTTTTAGTAAGAAATCAATAATTGCTATTTTTCTTTAATTCAAGATTAACTTTCTGATAAAAAGTAAATTAATTAATTTTTTTAAGTTAATTAATATTTCATTATTCGTAAATTAACCGTAAAAAACCACAAAACACTTTTTTGATTAGAAATATCATATACATTTGTAACTGTTTAACTTTTAATCTTAAAAAATGAAAAAAATTTTATTGACTACAATGTTAGCTGCATTTGTATTTGTAGGATGCGGTAGTGACGACTCAAACTCAGGATGTAATTTAGCTGCTCTTGAAAACGAATACGAAGCAGCATTAGAAAAGTATCAAGACACACAAAGTAATGAAGATTGCCTTGCTGTTGTTAATGTCATTAAAAAAGCATTTAATAACAAATGTATCAGCAAACAAGAGGCTGACACTTATGGAGCAGGTTTACCTTGTTACAACAGTGAAGATTTAGGAGGAAATAACGGAAATAATGAAGAAGAGGAAGAAGCTTGCAACTATGAAGAAGCAGTTGCTGCTTATGTAGCAAATCCGACTGATGACAACTGTAATATTGCATACGATGCATTATATAATGCTGTAGAAGAAGACTGTCTGACTGAACAACAAGCTTTTGCTATAGCTGAAGCTGCAGGAATGGATTGTCTATAATACTTACCAAAATACTTCTCAACAAAAGAAGCCGTCTCAATACTAAAATTTGAGACGGTTTTTTTATTTTTAACATCT
>CAZVQI010000104.1:0-7027 GCA_964629155.1 uncultured Flavobacterium sp. | reverse complement strand
TGGTGATTGTGGGAGGAGTAATTCCGCCTCAGGATTATCAGTATTTGTTTGATGCCGGAGCGGTTGCCGTATTCGGTCCGGGAACGAAAATTGCAGAAGCAGCGATTAAGATTCTTGAAGTTTTGATGGAAGAATAATAAAATAGAGTAATGAGCACCTGATAGAATTTTTATCAGGTGTTTTATTTTTAGAGTATGACAAAACATAAAACCTTCGCATCCACAGTTGTTGATTTTATTTCAAAACAACTTTTAAGTGTTTAATCTTTTATCATATAAAGTTGAACTGTTTTCTGTGAGCTCTAAATCAAATTTATACTACTTTTGAGGTTTTTCAGTTATATTCTTTTACAGAATAAATCTGTGAAATCTTGTACTTGTGGTCAAAAAAATAATTCTGATAATAGTGTTTTTTTGTTTTTCTTTTGCCTTTGCACAAGAAGTAAACTCGCTTTATGTATCAGAGAGAATTCCGGTGGTTACAGACACCATTTCTCTACAAAATAAAAACCTTAACCCGGCTTTTTTTGAGATAAAAGACCACGAAGGTGCTGTTATTCCTAAAGAAAAATATCATATTGATTTTGAGAACGGAAAATTGATTTTTACGGATATGGAATCACAGACGGAAGTTGAGGTTTCGTATCTGAAAATCCCTGATTTTTTGACTCGAGAATATTCTATATATGACCCGAAACGAGTGGTTTCTAATGATGAATATGATGGAATGTTATACTCGCTTGATGTCGGAAGCCCAAAGAGGTTTGTGCCGTTTGAGGGTTTAAATACTTCGGGGAGCATTTCTCGTGGAGTAACCGTTGGTAACAATCAAAATGCAGTTACTAATTCGTCTTTAGATTTACAGATTACCGGAAAATTGTCTGATAAAGTAAGTATTCGAGCATCTATTCAAGACAGCAATATTCCGATTCAGGAAGGAGGTTATTCACAAAAATTAGATGAATTTGACCAAATTTTTATTGAATTGTTTTCTGACAGATGGAATATCCGAGCAGGGGATTTGTTTTTAGAAAACGGGCAATCTCATTTTTTGAATTTCAACAAAAAAGTTCAGGGAATTTCCACTCAATTTTCATTCGGGAACGAAAACAAGACTACTGTTTTTTCAAGCCTCGGCTTGGTTCGTGGTCAGTATGCACGAAGCACTTTTACAGGTCAGGAAGGAAATCAAGGACCCTATAAACTTCGTGGAAACAACGGAGAGTTGTATGTGCTCGTAGTTTCAGGGTCGGAACGAGTTTATGTAAACGGAATTCTTTTAGAAAGAGGAGAAGACAAACATTATGTAATTGATTACAATGCGGGAGAGGTAATGTTTACTTCACTTTTCCCGATAACCTCCGAAATGAGAATCAATATCGAATATCAATTTTCGGAACGAAATTACACCCGATTTGTGGCTTACGGAGGCGTAATGCACGAGCGTGAAAAATGGAATATCGGAGGTTTTGTTTATTCGGAAAACGATATGAAAAACCAGCCGTTACAGCAAAATTTATCTTCTGAGCAGGTTGAAATTCTTAAAAATGCAGGAAACGACCCCAATAAAATGATTGCTCCGAGTGCTTATCAAGATTCGTATTCCGAAAATCGAATTTTGTACAAAAAGACATTGGTAAATGGGGTGGAAGTGTTTGAGTTTTCGAATAATCCGGAAGACGAATTGTATAATGTGCGCTTTACGTTTGTCGGGCAAGGTAATGGAGATTACATTCTGGCCAATAATCAAGCTGTTGGTAAAATTTATCAGTACGTAGAGCCTGTCGGAGGTTTACCACAAGGCAGTTATGAGCCGATTATTCGTTTAGCAGCTCCCGAAAAGATTCAAATGGCTACAATTTTAGGAGGATATCATACCGAGAAAACCCAAGCGGATTTTGAAGTAGGAATGAGCAATAATGACAAAAACTTGTTTTCGGATATTGATGATCAAAACAATCAGGGGTTTGCAGGTAGAGTTAAGCTTAATCAAAGAGTTTTTTCGGGAGATTATGAAGTAGATGTTTTTGCAGATTACCAGTTTGTGGACAAAAACTTCAGAACCATTGAACGACTTTTCACCATAGAGTTTGACCGAGATTGGAATATCAATTCGGTTATCAACTCCAATCAAAGCTTGTTGATTACAGGAACTAAAGCTAAGCTTAGAAATAACGGATTTGTAAACTATCAGTTCGAAAAATTAGACTTTTCGGATGCATTTAATGCAAATCGAAATGTACTAAATATGCATTTGAAATTCAATCCGATAAGTATTCAATCCGACAATTCAGTCTTAAACAGCAACGGAAATTATTCCGAAACACGATTTATCAGAACCGAAAATGAGGCTCGTTACCATTTCGACAAAAATTGGATAGGAGGTTCTTTGCGATTAGAAGACAATTCCGAGCGATTAAAAGAGACTAATTCGCTTTCCAATTTAAGCCAAAGATTTATTGAATACGGAGGTTTTGTCGGGAGAGGAGATTCCACAAAAGTTTATATGCAATTAGGTTATTTACACCGAAAAAATGATAGTTTGGTGGGTACGTCAATCGAGCGAGTAAATCAATCCAATTCGTTTTACCTAAAATCAAGATTAATACAAAATCAAACAGCGGACTTATCGGTTTTTGTGAATTACCGAATTCTGAAATATACAGACAATAAACTCCCGAAAGAACCATCTTTGAACTCAAGAATTGTATATAACAACCGCTTTTTTAATCAATTTGTGCAACTCAATGCTTCGTTTGAAACGATGTCCGGAAATTTGGCTCAACAAGAGTTTACATACCTTGAAGTCGAACTCGGACAAGGGGTTTATATGTGGAATGATTACAACGGAAACGGGATTCAGGAACTTGAGGAATTTGAAGTTGCTGTTTTTTCTGACCAAGCCAAATATATTCGGGTTTTTTTGCCGAATCAGGTGTTTGTCAAAACACACCAAAATCGTTTTTCAAATTCGCTTACTTTAAATCCTGCCGGGTGGCAAAACGAGAGCGGAATGAAAAAAGTACTTTCGTATTTTTATAATCAAACTTCATTTTTAGTAGATAGAAAAGTTGAACGAGATGAAGGTAATTTTGATTTGAATCCGTTCGGGGGAGACGGTAACAATGTTTTGGCTTTGAATACCAACGTGCGAAACAGTTTGTTTTACAATCGAGGTAAACAAAATCATTCCGTAACTTATACTTATTTGTTGAGTGAGGCAAAAAGCTTGCTTTCGGTAGGTTCGGTGAGTAACAAAACAGGTTCGCATCAATTGCAATACAACCATTTGTTTTCGGATATTTGGCTTGTGAATTTTAGCACTAAAACGGTTTTGAACGAAACCTCTTCTGAAAATTATGACACCCGAAACTTCCGAATAGAAACCTATAATCTACATCCAAAACTATCGTATTTATTTACTAAAAACACAAGTTTAGATGTGTTTTACGAATTCCAAAATAAAAAGAACACCATAGGAAGTTTGGAAAAATTAGAGCAACATAGGGTAGGGATGTCTTTTAGTTTTTCAGGAAAAAAAGGATTTACTTCTACAGGAGAATTTTCGTTATACGAAAACGATTTTACCGGAAATCCGCTTTCTCCGGTAGCGTATCAAATGCTCGAAGGATTACAAGCCGGACAAAACCTAACTTGGCGATTGCTTTTGCAGAAAAACCTAACCCAATATCTCGATCTTAATCTTAATTATGAAGGTCGAAAAAGCGAAAACTCAAAAACAATTCACACCGGAAGTGTGCAGCTTAGGGCGTTTTTTTAAATACGATTAATTAGTATCCCTGTGCTAAAATTTCTTTCCATTCGGGATTTCTTTTGACATAAGCAGCTACAAACGGACAAAGAGGAGCAAGTTTGTATCCGTTAGCTTTAAGGTATTCTAAAGCGTTTTGAACCAAAATTTTACCGATGCCTTTGCCTCCAAGTTCTTTCGGAACTTCCGTATGGGTTAAAAACATTATGTTCTCGTTGTTCAAAATATAATCTATAAAAGCAATATGCCCTTCAATATGAAGTTCAAAGCGTTTTTTTTCGGTGTTGACAGAAAAATCCATAGTGTGTGTTTTCTTTCAAAGATAATGAATTATTTACTCTTAAATGTTAATGGATTTTATAAAGCTTTGAACACTTAAATACAACTCAAATTGATTTAACAAGCTTTTCAGTAAGCTTTTTTCTGCTAAAATTTTGTAGTCCGATAGGGAAGGTTTTCAGGTTGTTTTCTTTGTATAGGTTGTAATAATTCAGAATAGTTTGTTTTACTTTTTCTAACTCGGAATAATCACAGAAAACTCCTGTATTGGTAGGTACAATGATGTTTTTGATATCTGAGTTTTCGTTAGCAATGGCTAAAATGGGTCTGTGAGAAGCCATATATTCGTAGAGTTTTCCGGGTAAAATCATTTTGGTTTCTTCACTGTCGGATTCAATAAGCAGTAAAACTTGCGATTTTCTTTGTTCAATAACGGATTCTTTATGAGATAAATAGCCTAAATTTCTCACAAAAGCATCTAATTTGAATTCAGAAATAGTATCTAATACTTCTTGCGAAACTACTCCGATAAGTTTCAGTTCAAAATCTTTTTTAAACTCAGAATTTTCTTTGATGAGTTCTTTGAGTGCTTTCCACAAAATTCTCGGATTTCTTTCCGATAAAAAAGAACCTATGTGGGCTAAAGAAAATTTATTATCCAAAGGTTGCTTTTCGAATTGCTCCACATCATATCCGTTGGTAATAACTTCTATAGGTTTAGAAGTAAGTGCCGAAAATTCGACTTTGGTTGATGGACTGGTTACTATGATTTGATCGGCAGAGTTGAGCACCTTTTTCTCTAACTCTTTATGTTTTTGTTGAGACTTCTTTGTAAGCTTCAGTTCTTTGTGGTAAACGATGCTTGTCCAAGGATCACGAAAATCGGCAATCCACTTAAGGTTTAGTTTTTCTTTCAGACCCAAACCAATAAGATGCAAACTATGGGGAGGTCCGGTTGTAATTACCGTTTCGATTTGATTTTCTTGAATGTATTTTTCAAGATAGGAAATCGAAGGTTTAACCCATGAAATCCGAGCGTCGGGAATAAAAAAATTACCCCTGATGTAAAGCAGTAACTTATCTAAAAAAGTTTGCTTTCGTTTATTCGGAATAATTCCTGAACTGATTTTTTGAGTTTTGTTTTTAGACAGAAACCCTGCTAAACGATAAGGCTCTTTGATTGGGTTTTTTAGAATGGTAATTTGTTTGAAGTCCTCTTGAAGTAGTGGGTCAATTATCGGATAAGTCGGGTTTTCGGGAATATAAACTACGGGTTCAATTCCGAAATCGGGGAGGTATTTGACAAACTTAAGCCAACGCTGAACACCCGGCCCTCCGGCAGGAATCCAATAATAAGTTATGATTAGGACTTTTTTAGTCATTCTTATTGTTTTTGCTTTTTTAACGGTTTCTGTTTTGTTGAAATTTTTCAAAAAGCTCAATGGCCTTCCGATTGATTTCTTCAAAAGACAAACGATCTTTAGACTGATATAACAGCATAAACGAGTGAGGTTCGTTAAGATCCTTTTTGAGTAAATGCTGATTGAGCCTGTACACTTCTCGAAGTATGCGCTTAAAGTAGTTCCTGTCAACCGCTTTTGAAAAGTATTTTTTAGAAACCGAAACACTTATTTGAAACGGAATATCGGAATTATCATGTTTTAAATACACCAATCGCAACGGGTATTTAGAAACGGATTTTCCGTTACTAAAAAGCTTTTCGATTTGTTTTCTGCTTTTTAATTTTTCGTTTTTAGGATAAGTGAATTTCATTGGTCAAAAGTACAAAAAAGCATCTTCTAAATGTTCAATTTTATACTCAGAACCTTTTATAAGCACAGCAATAATATCAAAACGAGCATTTACATCCAGACCTTTTGAGGTAATATATTGGTCAAGAGCCTGAACCAGAAGTTTAATTTTCTTCTGATTGACAAAATCTTGTGGGTTACCGAATTCGATAGAGCTTCGGGTTTTTACTTCTACAGCCGTAAGTAAATTGTCTTTTTGAGCAATTATATCAATTTCAGCCTTCCCGAACCTCCAGTTTCTGTCCACAATCACAAATCCTTTTGAGGTTAAATATTCTACAGCTTTTTCTTCTCCTATTTTTCCTAAATCATTGTGCTGAGCCATTTTAAAGATTTTTAATCTGAAAACTCCACTGAGGTTTGTGTATTTCTTACGTCTAATTTTATTTCTTTTCCTAAAATCAAAGCACGATTGTCAGCTAAATGACCGGCAGGAAAATCAAAGCAAATGGGGATGTCATATTCTTGAGTTACATCAAGAATTATTTCATTGGCATTCATCCCGAAAGGAATTTGGTTGTCATGCATATCAGTCATTCCGCCAACTATTATTCCTTTTACTTTATCCAAATAGCCGTTTCGTTTCAGATTCATCATCATTCGGTCTATATGGTATAAATACTCATCTAAATCTTCTATATAGAGAATTTTATTTTCGGTTGAAATAGATGATTTTGAGCCCAATAAACTGTATAAGATAGAAAGATTTCCTCCAACTAAAATACCTTTTGCAAATCCTTGTTTGTTATAGGGTGAATTAGGAATTTCATACGAAATTTTTTCTCCGAAAAGAGCCTTTTTGAGAGATTCTTTGGCAGTAGGCTCAGCTTTAGGAACACTAAAAGGCATAATTGAATGTATGGTTGCTACTCCTAAATTGTGAATATGCGAATGCAATACCGTAACATCACTAAAACCCATTATCCATTTAGGTTTTTGCAAGAAACCGGAAAAATTAATTTGGTCAATAATTCGAACTGTTCCATAACCTCCTCTGGCACACCAAATGGCTTTAACCGAATCATTATCCAGCATTGTTTGAAAATCTTCTGCTCTTTCCGTATCTGAGCCTCCCAGTTGAAAAATGTCTAATCCGATTGTTTTTCCAAGTCTGACATTTAATTCCCAGCTTTTTAATAATTCAACAGCAGGTTGAGCTTCTTCGG
>CAZVQI010000103.1:0-7369 GCA_964629155.1 uncultured Flavobacterium sp. | reverse complement strand
TTTTTGCTAAAGTTGTGTTTACCCTTCAAAATAAGAGCAGTTACAACATGATTAAGTCTATTGAAAACGGGGCTTATGTTGTGTTTACCCTTCAAAATAAGAGCAGTTACAACTTATGTGTAGTGTTAAAGATTAATAGCTATGTTGTGTTTACCCTTCAAAATAAGAGCAGTTACAACTTCAAGTAATTAACGGTAAAATCGATTTATGTTGTGTTTACCCTTCAAAATAAGAGCAGTTACAACTTGTGTATTGTTAGGCAATTCAAGATTAAGGTTGTGTTTACCCTTCAAAATAAGAGCAGTTACAACACCTGATTGTAACACTCTCAAATTCAAAAGAGTAAAATATATTTCGTTGAATAAAAAGTTTATCAAATATCGTTAAATTATGTCAAAGAGCCTAAAAATCCTTTTTATTTTTAAATTTTATTGCATATTGTCTTATACTTCTCGTATATCTTTTGGCAAATGGATAAATTCAGTTCTTTAACTTTACCTTTTTCTAATTTTAGCTTGTCAAATACTTCAACATTCGCTTGTGTAATTTGATTTAACTTGAATACATTTTCAGGGAATTGAGAATGTGAGAATTTGTTACGAATCTCTGTCAAAGATGTAATTTCTTCATCATTCAGGATTCTGTTGTTTCTTAAAAATTCTTCATAAACATTGAATTGAATTTCAAAAAAAGTATCTTCTCTATTTTCTCTTTTCATCATTTCAATAGAAGCAATATCATTAAAGAACTTTTCACTAATCTTTTTTTCAAAATCGAATGTTTCCTGAAATATTTTTTCCCTGTATTTATCATATTCATCAAGCTGGTATTTAATAAAATCAAAACTCACCTTATTATTTTCAAAATACGCAGATAAGTTGGGAATTCTTCGGTCATGTACCAATCGTTTAAATCTACCAAAGTCTTTTATCGTCCATGCGTACCATTTCTGCCCTCGATACTCATTTCTTTCTTTTTCTGAGGTCAGTTTCAAAAAAGTTTCTACTTCTTGTTTTTGTCGCTCTGTATCTTCACCTATCACTACAAAATAATTCTTACTTCCTTTTCTGACAATTCTTTGGCTAAATTCAAATGGTCTATTAAGAGAACTCTTCTCTGAAAAAGGCTCCACACTACTTAATTGAATTTTTTTCTTATAGTCATTACCTATTTCTGAAATTATCCTATCACACATTAGTTTTATCACACGGTCTTGCATTTGAACATACCGAATTTTCTTTTCGTTTTCTGACACATACTTTCCGTATCTTTCTTTTAAGGTTTTGCTGTCTTTCCCTTGTACCTTTATTTTCCTCTCTTTCTCATTTATTTTATAAACCCGATGGTAATTATAGAAAGGTTGAGTATCTCCGTTTAACAACTTTGCCAACAAGACGGAAAATTTATCTGTGTGATTAAACTGTATTTTCTTTTTGTGTAATTCAACATGTAATTTTTGAGTTAATTCGTTATCAAAAAGCGAATTAGGTACATTTACCGGCATTGAAGCCTTATTCTTTAACCATAATATAAAATCAGAATCCTCAATATCATTTTTTAGTCTTAAAATAGAATAAGGCAACCTTTTTTGTTTCTCAATTTCTTTTGGAATAAAATATCCACCATCTTTTCCTTTTTTAAACAGATTATCTTCAATCCACATTATTTTCCTTTCGAGGTATCTGTCATAAAATTCAAGTATACCTTTTGCCTGACGAATGTCTTCTTTCTGTAAAAAGACGTGTCCCTCTTTTTGGTCAAAGAGTTTTAACTCATCGCATAACTCAATTATTTCGTGTTTAGAAATACTGAAATAAGCAAACTTATTCTGCAATTTACTATAATATGGAGTAGTTATCTTATCCTTCACCGCTTTACTGACTACCATATTGATGATATCACGAGCCAAAAAGGTAGCTATTTCTCCAAGTTTTATATTTTGTTCTTCTTTTGATTTTTCTAATTCTTTTTTTAGTCGCTTTCTCCTAATCTTACAGTCCTCTTTTATGGCTCTTATTTTTTTGTGAATTCTCTTAGACAATAAAGCTTTTGAAATCTCTAATAAATAGTCATAAACTTTTGTTGGCAATTGATCTGATAACAAATCCTTAGGTAAATGTTTCTGTAATTCACTTCTTCTTTGCAACAAAAATTCTCTATACCGAATTTGATGAGCATACTCCAAATTCTTTTTGTTTTTTCCTGCTTTTTTTCTCATTTCAGTTTGGTCTAACCGTAATAACTCAGATTTAGTTATATGCCAGTTTTTGAGAAGTTTGCTTTCTTCGTCTGAATTCAAATAGGCAATCTTACCCTTTTGCTTTAAGTTATTTAATTTTTCTATCCGTCTTGTGAAAGTTTCGGGATTTAATTCAAGTTGTTCCTTTATTTTATCTAATTCTCCTTGATTGAAAATAAATTCATTATTTATTTTTAAGAACTCTTCTATTCTCTTCTCAACTGTATTCTGTTTCTGACCTGATATAGCATCAAAATAAATCAACGCTAATATTTTAGGCAAATCATTTACACTAATAAATCCGATAGGAGTTTTGGTTGGTGAAATTTCTTCTGAACCGTCAGATTTTAATAAAATAAACGGAATTTTATTGGTCTCCAAATTATAATGTGGGCTGTATTGCTCAAAATAAACTCCTTCTCCGTATTCTCTTTTAATTTGTGTCAAAATACTTTCTTCTTTGTTCTCAAAGTCCGATAGTTTACCAAATCTTTTTATTGATTTTAGAATCCTTCTGTCTGTTGCAACCCCAATTATCCTTTTTTCATACTGCTTAAGATGTAGTTTGCCTACATTGATTTGAAAACGAATATTTGGCAGTAATTCAAATTCATCAATAAAACGCAAAGCAAAATATGGAAAACGGTTTTGAACCCGTCTTAATGATGTAGTCTCTGCCAATAATTCATCAATGGCTTCATCAGAGATACTCTCATAATTTGTATTGTTCAGTATGTTATTTCTCTTTTCTTCATCTAATAATGGCTTAAACTTAGATTTGTCTTCCTCGCTTAAATGGTTAAATAATTCTTTTGGACAACGTTGTAGTTCATTGAGCATATCCATTAACAATTCATAACGAGTATCTTCACTATCTAAGCGTTCATCAGGTAACCTTAAAGAATAAGCTGTAAAGGTTTGAAGAGTAGCTCTAAATGTTGGTAAAGTTTCATTTTTAAAACCTTTTAAGCGTTTTAAAAACTTGTAGGCATAACTTCTTTCAAGAAATAAATTGATAAAGAAATAAAAACCGTGTTCCGAAAGATTCTGAGAGTTATCTTCAAATAACCTGTAAAGTTTTAGATGATTAAAGTGCTCCTTATTTTGAGTTACTTCAAATCTTTGTAATGAAAATTCAGGTGCGTGTTTAAATAGTTCAACAAGTAAATTTTTAATATTTTCAGGCACTTCCTTTTTTCTGTTCTCAACTTTTATTTTGTTATCATCAATAGCTAAGTAATGAGTATATGAGTTTCTAAAACTTGTAATGATTTCAAAAATACTCTGTAAGCAATTGTGTAATTCATCATAGTAAACTATAGGGTTACTATCCAACTTATGTCCTTTATTTTCATGAAAAATCTGAATAAACGGTAAATAATGTTTTTTTACCAGATACTTATAAACCTTAAACCGCTCTTCACTATATTTCTCTTTTTTAGTGTCAAAGATTTCACTAAGTATATGGCTCTTATTCAGTTCTTCATCTTTACGTAACCGTTCGAATTTTAAATACAAAAACTTTTCTGTAAGATGATTTACTATCAAAAACAAATTATGTCGAGCCATATTGAGATATGCTCCAAAATACCATGGAGTATTCTCTAAACTATACTGAAGATTTAACTGTGAAGTAGTTTGATTTTCCATAATCAAAAGTTTTTCAAATTAATTATTCTTTTAATGTTTTATTTAAAAACATCTGTTTTTTTAATTTTTAAATCAAATAAATAAAAAACAGCTAAAAATATTGATTTTTACTCAAACATTAAAACAATTAAGTAAAATCTTCTTCTTTCGATTAATAACCACTCAATAATCCCTATATTTAAACCCACAAACCTTACAAGAAAATGAAAGCATCCTATCATCAATATATATTAAATTTTAAACGACCAAGCGGAACTTCAAGAGGTGTTCTTACTCAAAAAGAGACCTGGTTTATTGTTTTAGAACAAAACGGTAAAATCGGAATCGGAGAATGCGGGATACTCAGAGGTTTGAGCACAGATGACAAACCTGATTATGAAGACAAGCTCAAATGGGTTTGCCAAAACATTCATTTAGGCAGAGAAAAGCTATGGGAAAATCTGCTTGAATTTCCGTCAATCCAATTTGGGGTAGAAACTGCTTTTTATTCGCTGGAAGCAAAAAATCCTTTTGAGATTTTTGAATCGGGTTTTACTCAAGGCAAAAAAAACATCCCAATTAATGGTCTGGTTTGGATGGGTGAAAAAGAATTTATGAAAGCTCAAATTGAAGAAAAAATCAAACAGGGCTTTGCATGTATCAAACTCAAAATAGGAGCTATAGATTTCGACAAAGAACTCGATTTATTGCGCTTTATCCGAGCTAATTTTAACGAAAATCAAATCGAAATCAGAGTAGATGCTAACGGTGCTTTTAATAAAACAGAAGCTTTAAGTAAATTAAACCAATTATCTGGTTTTAAAATACATAGTATAGAGCAACCTATTAAAAAAAATCAAACTGACAGTATGTCAGCCCTATGTAAAACCACTCCTTTTCCTATTGCTTTAGACGAAGAACTGATAGGTATTTTTTCTGCAGAAGAAAAAGACGAGCTTTTGCAAAAAATCAGACCTCAATACATCATCCTAAAACCAAGTTTGGTAGGTGGAATTCGAGGTACAAAAGAGTGGATTTCCGTAGCCGAAAAATATAACATCGGTTGGTGGATAACTTCTGCTTTAGAATCTAACATCGGTCTGAATGCCATCGCACAATTTACTTTTCTGCTCAATAACCCTATGCCTCAAGGGCTTGGAACAGGCGGTTTATACACCAATAATTTTCCTTGCCCTTTGGTAGTTAAAAAGGGAGAGTTGTGTTATGATAACACTCAACAATGGGATGTAAACGAAGTTTTAAAACAAATTAAGGGTTAATCATTCAGCTTCAACACAGCCATAAAAGCCGATTGCGGAATCTCTACATTCCCCACTTGTCGCATGCGTTTTTTACCTGCTTTTTGTTTTTCGAGAAGTTTACGTTTACGCGAAATATCTCCTCCGTAACATTTAGCCGTAACGTCTTTCCGAAGAGCTTTAATAGTTTCACGAGCAATTATCTTAGCCCCGACAGCTGCCTGAATCGGAATATCAAACTGTTGTCTCGGGATGAGTTCTTTAAGCTTTTCGCACATTTTCTTCCCGATATTATAAGCATTATCCTGATGAATAAGTGCCGAAAGAGCATCTACGCTTTGTCCGTTGAGTAATATATCAAGCTTAACAAGTTTTGAAGCTCTCATTCCTATCGGGTGATAGTCAAACGAAGCATAGCCTTTAGAAACCGTTTTTAATCGGTCATAAAAATCAAATACAATTTCAGCCAAAGGCATATCAAAGTTAAGCTCAACTCTTTCAGGAGTTAAATAAGTCTGATTCGTAACTTGTCCTCTTTTCTCAATACACAAACTCATTACGTTTCCGACAAAATCAGACTTAGTTATAACAGTTGCTTTGATATATGGTTCTTCTACCCTATCCAATTTTGACGGATCAGGTAAATCAGACGGGTTATTTACAATAATGGGGATTTCAGGGTCTTTCTTCGTATAAGCCATATAAGACACGTTCGGAACAGTAGTAATAACAGTCATATTAAACTCTCTTTCCAAACGCTCCTGAACAATTTCCATGTGTAGCATTCCTAAAAATCCGCAACGGAAACCAAACCCTAACGCAGCCGAACTCTCAGCCGTAAATACTAACGAAGCATCGTTAAGTTGTAATTTTTCCATCGAAGCTCTAAGCTCCTCATAATCTTCAGTATCTACAGGATAAATTCCAGCAAATACCATTGGTTTTACGTTCTCAAAACCTTCAATCATGCTTTGAGTCGGATTTTTAGCATCAGTAATAGTATCTCCTACTTTTACTTCTTTTGCTTCTTTAATTCCCGAAATAAGGTATCCTACATCACCTGTCCCGATGAAACTTTTCGGCACCTGATTGAGCTTCAACGTACCTACTTCCTCCGCATAATACTCTTTTCCGGTTGCCATAAACTTGATTTTTTGACCTTTAGATATAGAACCGTTTACAATTCTAAAGATTACCTCAATACCTCTGAACGGGTTATAAACCGAATCAAAAATCAAAGCTTGTAAAGGCTCATCAGGATTTCCTTTCGGAGGAGGAATCCTTTCAATAACAGCTTCCAGAATTTTATCTACTCCAAAACCTGTTTTTCCTGAAGCATGAATAATATCCTCTAACTTACAGCCTAACAAATCCACAATATCATCACTCACTTCTTCCGGATTAGCACTCGGTAAATCCACTTTATTAAGAACCGGAATAATTTCCAAATCGTTTTCTAAAGCCAAATAAAGATTTGAAATAGTTTGAGCCTGAATACTTTGGGCAGCATCTACAACCAAAAGGGCTCCTTCACAAGCAGCAATCGAACGAGAAACCTCATACGAAAAATCCACGTGTCCGGGAGTATCTATCAGATTCAATATATATTTTTCGCCTTTGTATTCATACTCCATTTGGATAGCATGCGATTTAATCGTTATTCCACGCTCTCTTTCCAAATCCATATTATCCAAAAGCTGATTTTGCTTTTCGCGATCACTTACAGTTTGAGTAAAATCAAGTAATCTGTCGGCTAAAGTGCTTTTTCCATGATCAATATGGGCGATAATACAAAAATTTCGGATATTCTTCATCGTCATAAAAATAAGTGAGCAAAGATAGCTTTTTTTGACTATAAATAGTGCGATTTTTTCTCAAGTAATGCTAAAATTCATCTCAAAATCATCCCTTATACCAATAAAAAAACCCTCATCTATTAAGATAAGGGTTTTTAAAAGCAAGGCGATGACATACTCTCCCGCAAAAAGCAGTACCATCTGCGCTGTCGGGCTTAACTTCTCTGTTCGGAATGGGAAGAGGTGAGCCCCGACGCAATAATCACCTTAAGTTTTTAGTTTAAAACACTTTTAGTGCTTTTAAACTGCAACTTAATGTTGCCAATATTTTAACATATTGAGATAAAAACAATACTTTAAGAAAGCTGTCCCTCCCGAAGGAGGGAACACGATAATAAGCTTACGGGTTATTAGTACTACTCGACTTTGACATTACTGCCTTTACA
>CAZVQI010000102.1:0-7479 GCA_964629155.1 uncultured Flavobacterium sp. | reverse complement strand
TGCTGGCCACCCTCGCGCTCGCCTGGGTGTTCTACGACAAGTTCACCCGCAAGGGCGCGGTGCCGCTGGATAGCGCGTTCCGCAGCTTCACCGTCTGGCTGTCGCTGCTGGGTGCCGCCTTCGGCCAGTTCATCGTCGACTTCCTGGCCTGGCTGGCCGGCATCTGGGAGCCGCTGCAGGCGCAGTTCGGCAGCCTCCTGGCGGTGGAGTCGGCGGGCATGGCGCTGCAGATCATCAGCGGCATCTTCTTCCTGCTGCGCATGAAGGGGCAGGGGTTCCCGGGTTTCCGGTTTCCCGCCATCCCGGACCCCACGGACCAGGCAGGCGCCTGACCCATGGGCATCCTCGCCAGGCTGACGGTGAAGCCACTGCTGTGGGCCTGCGGCCTGCAGACGGTGGCGCTCGCCTTGCTTGGCGGGGTGCTGTGGGCGCAGGACGTCTGGCATGAGGGTCGCGTGGCCGACATGCGTGCCCAGCGCGACAGCGCCCAGGCCTCCGTTGATGCCTGGCACCTGCGCACGCAGGAGCTCGAGGCCGCCAACTTCGCCCACCAGTCCGTCAACGACACCCTGCGCCGTCTGCTCGACGAGGCGCAGGGCGAGGCGGTACGGCTGCAGGAGGCCGGCCGCGCCGCCATCGCCGCCGCCCAGGCGCGCGAGGCGGACGCGAACCGCACGCTCGATGCCTGGATGGCCCGCTACGCCGACCAGGTGCGCGCCGGCGATTGCGCGGCCGCGCTCAACGCCGTGCAGGACGCCTGCCCGGCATTCCAGGGGTACTGACGTGCGCACGACGCTGCTCGCCCTCTGCCTGACCCTCACGCTCGCGGCCTGCGGCGACCGCGGCCGCGTGCGCGCCGACCTGCCCGACCCCGGCACCGCCGTCGCGCCGGAGGTGGTGGTGGTGGAGCGCATCGTCTACGTGCCCATCCCGGCCGCCATCACCCGGCCCGAGCCCATCGCCGAGGGGCCCATCGCCCAATGTTTCGAAGTGGCCGCCAAGCGCCGCGCCGCCCTCGAGCGCGCGAACGCAAAACTCGCCCAGTGCGCCGCGGTGCAGGGCACGGAGGTGGAGCCGTGAAGCGCCCCTACTTCGAGACCTTCGCCGACCGGGCCGGCGCCTGGCGTTGGCGCCTGGTGGCCGCCAACGGCCGCATCGTCGCCGTGGGCGAAGCGCACACCCGCGAGCGCGACGCGCGACGCGCCGCGCTCACCGTCGCCCGGCTGGCGCCCGACGCCCAGGTGGTGAGCGCATGAGCCAGCGCGCCTTCCTTGCTGCCTTCGACGCACAGGCGCACGCCGCGTTCGCCGCCGCGGGGCTGGCCGACGAGGGCCAGTACACCGCGCCGGGCGGCGGCGCGCCCGTGCCCGTGCGCGTGATGGTGGACCGCACCACCCAGCAGGTGGGCGAGTTCGGCACGGTCAATGCGCCGATGGTCACCGTGGCCTACCTGCTGGCGGACCTGGCGCCGGGCGAGCTCGACGTGCGCGGCCGGCTGGTGGTGGACGGCGACACCTACATCAACCAGCGCGAGATCGACAACGACGGCTCGCTCAGCCGCTGGGAGGTGCGCCATGGCTGAGCCGGCCACTTGGCAGGCCCTGCAGCTGCTGCGCACGCGCCTGCATGACATCCGCATCGCCACCGGCTACCACACCGACCTGGGCGCCGGCGCCATCCACCTGGAGCGCGTGCAGGCGCGGGAGGGCGACGCCCCGTTCACCCTGGTGGTGGCCACCGCCGTGGACCCGGTGCCAGATGCCAGCGGCACGTACGTCGAGGTCAGCACGATCAGCTGGTCGATCGAGTACGTGCTGCCGCTGGACGGCGACGGCGACCCCGGCCCCGACCTGCTCGCCCACCGCGGCCGCGCCGACGTGATCCGCGCCCTCAAGGGCGACCTGCGTGGCGAGGCGGTGCGGCTGAGCAACCTGCGCATCGACGGATGCGAGATCACCGGCGACACGGACGCCCGCGGCGCGAGCGTCGTCATCACCCAGGTCACGGGCCGCATCGACGTGACCGAAACCAGGCCCCGAGCCACTCCCTGACCCCGGAGAAAACCCATGCCCGCACCTGCAGTTCGTCAATTTGCCGGAGACATCCGGTTCTGGGAGCACGGCGCCGACGGCGCCCGCGTGCCCGTCATCCCCGAGCCCACCGATCCGTTCGGCAACCAGCCGATCGAAACCAACTCGCTGGTATTCGGCTACGAGGCCGGCGACGAGATCAGCGTGGTCAGCAAGCGCCGCGACGCCCGCTACAACCAGCCGATCCATGCCGAGACGCAGCCCGGCACCACCAACGTCACCGCCACCCTGCTGGAGGTGCCGCCGCTGATCCTGGCGCGCATGCTGTTCGGCGAGGGCACCAGCGCCATCGTGTCGTCCGGTGCGGTGTCCGACGCCGAGCACACCATCGCCAACGCCAACCTGCCCTACCAGCTGCCGCACCGTCTGCTGGCCAGCTCGCCGGCGCCGGTGGTGAAGAAGGGCGCGGCGACCCTGGTCGCCGGCACGGACTACACCATCGACCTGCGCCGTGGCCTGCTGATGGCAATCGCCGGCGGCGACATCGAGGACGGCGACGATCTGCTGGTGAGCTACAGCTACGGCGCGCACGTCTCCACCAAGATCCAGGGCGGTGCCGTGCCCACCAAGTCGTTCTACATCGATGGCGACATGCAGGACCGCATCAGCGGCGAGAACGGCGAGCTGCGCATTCCGCAGGCCAACCTGTCCGTCGACGGCGATGTCGACTGGCTGTCGGCCGAGCCGATCCAGGTCACCCTCACCGGCCCGGTGATCGTCGCTGCCGGCGAGAGCGCCCCGTACACGTTCGAAAGCTACAAGGCCTCGGCGTAACCGGTGCGCCCGGCCCCTGCCACGCTGCGCCCTGACGCGGCGGCTGCCCACCCGCAGCCGCCGCGTTCGGCCGTGCGGGGGGCGTGGTGATGGCTAGGGACCGCAACACCGCCGTCAAGTTCTACACCAGCGGCAGGGCCGCCAAGAACCTGCACGGCATCACCAACACCGTCGACGGCGTGCTCAACGCGTGGGATACCGCCACGCTGCGCGCCGTGTCCGGCCTGCGTCGCCGCGCAGTGCCGGCAGCTGTGCGCGCGGTGCGCGCCAACTACAACGTCAAGGCCTCCACGGTGCGCTCGCGCGTACGCCTGGAGGGCGGCACGCGCCGCCCCAGGCGCCGCGATCGCAGCGAGTTCATCAGCATCTGGGCCAGCACGCGCCGGCTGTCGCTGCTGGAGTTCAGCGGGCGCTGGGGTGGGCGCCGCACGAAGGGCGCGCGCGCGCAGGTGGTGCGCGGCAGCAGCAAGGTCTACACGAGCGCGTTCATCGCCACCGTGCAGGGATTGCGTGCCATCCGCGTGCGCCAGCTCGACCGCGGCACGAACAAGCGGCACGGCCGCGGCCCGCTGCAGATGCTGCGGGGCCCGTCGCCATTCGAAATGCTCTCGGGCGTCGACTACGAGCCCGCGCGCCGCTCGCGCGACGCCACGCTTGAGGAGCTGACCACCTTCTACCGCAGCGAGCTGCGCCGGCAGTGGGCGCTGCAGAGGAACCGCCGTGGCTGACCGCCTGGAAGAGGCCTTCCGCCTCGTCTTCGAAACCTCCGGACAGCAGGGCGTGGACGCCCTGCGCGCCGCCCTGGAGCGCCTGGGCGTGGAGGGCACCGATGCCGGCAACGACGTGGCCGAGGCCATCGACCGCATCACCCGCAACAGCGAAGACCTGGAGCGCGTCAACGCGTTCGTCAAGCTCAAGCAGCAGCTGGTGGAGACGGAGTCCCAGCTGGAGAAGGCGCAGCAGGGCGCGCAGGAGCTGTTCCGCACGTTCAGCGCCGACGACGCCAGCAGCAGCCGCATCAAGAAGCTGCAGGACGAGGCGCGCAAGGCGGTCAACAGCCTGTCCGATGCCGCCGTGCGCCAGCGCGACCAGCTGCAGCGCGTTCGGCGCGAGCTGGAGTCGTCCGGGCTGAGCACTCGCAACCTGGGCACCGCCCAGGGCGAGCTGCGGCGGCGCATGGAAGAGGCGCAGGGCAACCTGCGCCGCACCGTCACCAGCCTGCAGCAGTACCGCAAGGAAAGCCAGCAGGCCGCGCGCGACATCCCCGCCACCAATGAGCGCATCGCCCAGAGCTACGGCAAGATCGGTGGCGCACTCAACCGCCTGCGCAGCCTGGCCGCGCCGGTGCTGGCGTTCCTGTCGTTCGAGGGCGCGCGGCGCGGCATCGCCAACCTCACGCAGGTGGCGCAGAAAGCCGAGGACGCCCGGCGCTCGCTGGGGGAGATGTACAAGGACGTTCAGCTGGGCAACCGTGTCTATGCCGAGCTCGAGCGCCTGGCGCTGCGCAATGGCCTCGCACTCGACGCTACCGTCGCCGCCGCCCAGAAGCTGAAGAACTTCGGGCTGGATCCGCTGGCCGGCAGCCTGCAGGCGCTGATCGACCAGAACGCCGCGGTTGGCGGCAGCCAGCAGGACCTGGAGGGCAAGATCCTCGCGCTCGGCCAGGCCTGGGCCAAGCAGAAGCTGCAGGGCGAGGAGATCCTGCAGCTCGTCGAGCGTGGCGTGCCGGTGTGGGACCTGCTGCAGAAGGCCACGGGCAAGAACGTCCAGGAGCTGCAGAAGCTCAGCGAGCAGGGCAAGCTGGGCCGCGACGTCATCGCCCAGCTGTACCGGACCATTGGCTCGGAGAACGCGGGCGCGGCGCAGCGGTCGCTCGGCGCACTGTCTGGGCTGATCGCCCAAGCGTCGGCCAGGTGGCTGGAGTTCCGGCAGAAGATCGTCGACGCCGGCGTGGGCGACTATCTGAAGCAGCAGTTGCAGTCGATCCTCGACAGCACTGGGGGCATGGACGCGCTGGCCAAGAGGATCAGCGATGGCGTGATCAGCTCGCTGGAGGCGCTGCGTCGGCTCGGCGCCTCGCTGGCGCCCGTGGGCGCCCTCGTGCGCGACAGTGCGCTGGCGCTGGCCGAGCATGCGCGGCAGGTGGTATTCCTCGCGAAGGTCTATGCGCTGCTGAAGCTGACGCAGCTGGCCACGCAGTTTTCGGCGCTGACGCGCGCCACCCTGGCCAACGCCGCTGCGTCGACCGCGGCTGGCAATGCCGCGGCCGGAGCTGCTGGAAAGTTCGGCCTGCTGGGCGCCGCCGTTGGCAGGATTCCGACGGTGCTGCGACTGAGCGTGGCCCTCATCGGCGTGGACTGGGCCATCCAGCAGTTCCGCGAACTTGAGCAAGCGATCCATGACAAGCAGCTGGCCCAGCAAGCGCAGGAGCGGTTCGACGTTGCGCAGCGGCAGTCCCAGCAGGAATTGCTGCTGCTCGGCCGACAGCTGCAGCAGCTGTATCAGCGCAGTGCCGACACGGCGATCAAGTCCGCCGCCGATGTCAGCCGGCTCAACCGCGACCAGGCCGAGTCGTACAAGTTCGCGCTGGAGCAGGCCCGGCAGTACTACGCCGGCGTCATTCGCGAGGCGCGGGCAACCGGCGATGCGGCACGCGAGGCGATGGGACAGGAGCAGTTCCAGGCTCTGGGCCAGGCGCTGCAGACGGTGCAGGCCCGCATCACCGACATCGGCAACGCCGCGGCCAAGGAGAACCGGATCAAGCTGCTGGCGATCGAGGCCGTCGAGGCGTTCGACGGCCTGATCGCCAAGGGCGAGACCGTGCGCAAGGCCGTCGATGGCCTGTTCAAGGGCATCGACTGGACGGACCAGGATGGCTTGGCCAAGGCGGCCGAGATCCTCTCGCAGATGGAGGTGCGCGGCCAGGCGGTGGCCAAGGCCGTGCGCGAGGAGCTGGCCGGCGAGCTGAAGAAGCTGTCCGCTGAGGATCTGCCGGGCGTCGAGGCGGCCGCGGTCAAGGCGTTCGGCGCGGGAAGCGCCGCCGCGAAGGCGATGGCCGAGGCAGTGGACCGGGCCCGCTTCGACAAGCTCGGCCTGGACCTGGACGCCATCCGTACCGGCTTCACCAAGGCCGGCCGCGAGGTGGTGAACGCGTTCGAGGACATGGTCGCCGAGATCGACGACCTGGGCCTGACCGCGGAGCAGAAGTCCGCGGCAATCGCACAGGCGTTCGACAACGCCTTTCGGCAGGCCAGCACGAAGCAGGAGCTGGCCGCACTCAAGCAGGCCCTGCAGGACGCGCTGTCGTCGGGCGACATCGGGTTCCAGGAGTTCCAGCAGCGCATCGCGCAGACCGATGCCGCGCTGGAGGCGCTCAAGGGCACGGGCGCATCGATCGGACAGGCGATCGAGGAGGGCGCCGCACGCGGCGGCCAGGCGCTGGGCGGGCTGGGCGATGCGGCCGCCAGCGCGGCGGGCGATCTTGACAAGCAGGGCGACGCGGCGGTGACCGCCGGCGAAAAGTCCCGCGAGGGGGCGAAGGGCACGGAGGAGTTCCGCTTCAGCCTGCGGCAGATGTCGGAGGCTGCCGTGCAGGCGCTGATGGACCTCAACCGCTACGCCGGCTCGCCGCTGTGGAATGACCTGTGGAACAGGCAGATGGCGCAGATCGACGCGCAGTACGCCGCGCTGCAGGGCATCAGCGCCGAGCTGGATGCGCAGCTGGCCAAGATGGACCCGCTGGCCGACAAGCTGCAGCAGCTGCGCCAGCAGTACGAGATGGTGGACGAGGCCACCCTGCGCGGCCTGGCCGAGAAGCAGCGGCGCGTGGAAGAGCAGATCGAGCGCCGCCGCGAGGAGGCCCGCCGCGAGCGCCAGCGCATCATCGACGAGGCAGAGGCCGAGTCCGACCGCGCGGCACCGGGGCCCACGCGCGCCAGTGCCGGCGGCGATGGTCGCGATCGGCGCCTGGGCACGCTCCGCGTCGAACTGCCGGGCGGCGTTGCCGAGGAGATCGAGACCACGGACGACGGCGCCGCTGCCGTGCAGCGCATGCTCGAGGAGCTGGCGCGGGCCCAGGCGGTCAGCCAGCTCAGGAGGCGCCGCTGATGGCCGTGACCCTGGGCGAGATCACCCTTCCGGCCGACGTGGAATGGACCGATGAGTTCGGCTGGCTGCCCACCGCCGCCCAGGTGGAGGTGACGTGCGGCGGATCGGTGCTGGTGGAGGAGAGCGTGCAGCTGGCCGGCCGGCCGATCACCCTGCGCGGCGTGTTCGAGGGCGGGCGCGGCTACGCCACCGCCACGCGCGCCGTGGTCAAGGCGCTGCACGCGCTGGCCGGCGCGGTGCAGGCCGAGCCGCTGCTGCTCACCCTCGAGGACGGCCGCACGTTCGACGTGCGCTTCCGCCACCAGGACGCGCCCGCGTTCGAAGCCACCCCGGTCAAGCACATCGCGCCGCACGACGACGCCGACCTGTACGCATTCACCCTTCGACTCATGGAAGTCTGACCGATGGCAGACATCAAGCTGTTCCGCTCCGAGCGCCTCACCGACAACCCGGACGGCGGCGGCCTGGCCACCAGCACCGTGGTGGTGGACGGCGAGGTCAACAACGT
>CAZVQI010000101.1:4035-7505 GCA_964629155.1 uncultured Flavobacterium sp. | reverse complement strand
GCGACGACTTCAACGGCTCGAGCATCACCGTCCCCACCGGCGCCGACGGCGTCCCGGGCCTGGCCGAGGCGCTGCAGTCGCATACGCAGGACGTGCGCAGGTAGCGCGCGGCGTCGGAGTCCTTGGGGAACAAGTGCCCTCTCCCGCGTGGGGAGGGCAGCTGGGACAGCGCGCCGCTAGCGCACGGCTGCCGCGCACCGGCCCGCCAGCGCGTCCAGTTCCGCGAACAGGGCCGCGTCCGGCGCCGTGAAGTTGAAGCACGACTTGCCCTGCATGCGCTTGCGCAAGCCGGGCGAGATCCCGTGCAGCAGTCCAGGTCCTCGTACACGGGCATCAGGTGGAGCGCCTTCAATCGTGGCGTTCGATGCCCTCGGGCAGCTGCAGCCAGCGATGCATGCGTTCCTCGTACACCGACACGAAGGGCGGCGAAAATTCCGGATCAGCGAAGGCGCCGATCGGGATCGCCACCAGCTCCGGCTGGGCCTCGATCACGTAGTACACCGTATCGCCGCAGACCGGACAGAAGTGGAACCGCGCCCGTCCGCCGGTGTCGCCCACCCGCACGAACGTCGTACTCGGGCCGGAGATCGTCACCGAATCCGCCGGAAATCTGGCCTGCGCACTGAATACGCTGCCGGTGCGCCACTGGCAGGCCAGGCAATGGCAGATGGAGATGCGCCCGGGCTCGGTCGCGGTGGTGGCGGTGAGCTGGCCGCAGGTGCAGGCGGCTTGTCGCAGGGGCATGGCGTCGCCTCACAGGTATGGGCTGGTGCCGAACCAGGTGTTTAACAGACACACCCCTGCACAGTTGCCGGCGAGGTTCGCCTGCGCGCCACATCTCCTCCAGAGGAGCCATATGTTTCATGCCTACCTCAATGTCACCAATAGTGACGCAGCTTGTCGTCTATTGGTGGCACGCGACATAAGCCGCTGATGCACAAGGGGCCTTACCGTGCTTCAGCGCCGAGCTCGGCGCGAAGTACGGGCGAGGTGGCTTGCAACCGTCGTTCAACCATGGAGGAATTGGGCCCCGGGGAGACTTCGGTCGCGGGGACGCACGGCTGATCGGATCTCCAGGATGGGCGCGACGGCCCAGGTTGGGCGACGGATCGGTGACGGGCAGTTCCGACGCAGTGAACTCTCGTCGGTGCACAGGGGACGGGCGTGCTTCGGACTATGCCAACCGCTAATCCGCCCCGTGCCACGTCCTGCATTTTAATCGGGGCTGGATTGCCAGCCGCATGGAGCGAGGGTTGAGAGCCATGGAAACGACGCAAGACAGAGGCCGTAAATCGCTCGCGCGGGCACTGTTCCTGTGTTGCGCGGGCATAGCAGCGGTGGCCGTAGCAGCACCTTGCCTTGCACAATCGAGTCCACAAGGGTTGGATCTCCGATACGACACCCTGCTGAAACGCCAGGAACGGAACAGGACTACTCCCGGAAACGAGTTCGGCGATCAGCACGGGATCGAGAGCGGCTCGCTGACGTTCAACATCGTGGACGTCGACATTCCAGGCAACAACAAGCTCGCCGTCGAGTTCCGACGCAGCCTGACGATCACTGATCCGAAAAAGAACCTCAACGCCTATGCGTACGGGTATCCAAGCACGCGCCTTGGCGACTGGGCGTTCGGCCTGCCGAAAATAGAGGCGACGTACGATGCCGCCGAAGGCTGGATCACATCTGATCCAGGCAGGCGCACGAAGAACTGCTCGCTCGCGCAGCCGTCGTACATGGAACCACCGGATCACCGCCAGTATCCGGAGGCATTCCGGGCCCACATGTTCTGGAATCCGCCGACGATCACTTTTCCCGATGGAGGGTCCGGTCTTCTGGTCTACAGATCCACCTACCCCGTTCCCACAAGTGGCGGCCCGTACTACTGGGTGACGACTTCAAACGACGCGGTGTCCTGCATCGCGACCATCAAGAATCGACCGTCGTCCTCGTCCGCCCCGGCGAAGGAGCGCCTTTACAGCCAAGGGGAGGGGTACCTCGTCACGAGGCAGGACGGTACACGGTACTGGTTCGACTGGATGGCGCTCGAAAGCGAGATTCCCACGGTGTCGAGCGCGTTCAGTTCGTATGGTCCGCCAATGGAAGTACAGATGTATCAAGCTACGTTGGCTCTCTATCCGACGCGGGTCGAGGACCGGTTTGGCAACTCGGTGACATACACGTATTCGAACAAAGCTAACGAAGCGGTAAAGCTTGACCGGATCGAGTCGAGCGACGGGCGCATCATTACCTTGGCGTACACAAACGGCGAGCTGACATCTGTCTCCGCGCATGGGCGTACGTGGACATACATCTACGCCGCGCCTGCGGGCAGTGGTATTGGCACGTTCCTGCCCAATCGACTGGCCGAGGTGCGGCTTCCGGACTCCACGAGCTGGCGCTACGCCGGCGACTCGCATCCATTCCCGGCGCCACGCGTGACGCGACCGTGCGACAACCTGTCGTGGACGCAGACTGTCAACTCCGACGCCACGACCGTTGGCGATACGGACTTCACCGGTTTCACAGTCGATTCGCCCTCCGGGGCCCGCGCGGTGTTTCGCATTGGCACCGCCATGCTCGGGCGCTCGGCAGTGACTGACGGCTGCTATGCGCCCGGGGTGCAGCCTGCGGGCCAGACACCCAACCGCGTGCCGCGACGATTCCTCGGCGGCTACAGGCATGTCTTGACTGGAAAGAAGGTGACTGGTCCTGGCCTGTCGCCCGCGATCTGGAAGTACAGCTATCAGTCGAACATCGGCTTCGCGCCGATGGCCAACGGGACCACCCGGACAAAAATCCTCGGTCCGGACGGCGCCCTGGATACCTACACCTTCGGCAACACGTACGGCGTGGACGAGGGCCTGCTGCTGTCGCATACCCGCGCCAACGGAACCCAGGCGCCGCTGATGAGCGAAGTCCACACCTACGCCACGGGCACGCCGGCGCCGGTCTTTCCGATGATCATCGGATTCCATCCGGATGCGCGTGACCGCACGCCGGCGGTTTTCCTGCGGCCGAAGTTGAGTACCACAAAGGTCATGCAGGGCACGCGGTTCATGTGGGAGGTCGAAAAGGGGTGCGACGCCTCCGGTGTGCCGTGCCTGGATACCTTTGGCAGACCAACCCGAATCAAGAGAAGCAGCTCAGCGGCGCCTTGAGGCGCGCTGACATGGGCAACGATGGTGGTCGGCGGGACGGGCGCGACCTGAACGCGCGAGGCAGGAGCTCCTGACCCGCACCAGGTGGAAGTCGGGAAGGACCGGGGGCGTCCCCGAGCCTAGTACTGAGACGAGCTAAGGAATGGTCATGGTCGTGTCGAGATTCTCGAGAAGTGCCGTTACCGCGTGTCTGGTCGTCGCATCGGTCATTCCGATGGCACAGGCGCAGAACGTGAGTCGGACTGAGGTTATCCAGTATCACGATGATCCGGCGACGTGGACTTTGGGGCAGGTCCACAAGACGACCTGTGT
>CAZVQI010000101.1:0-3935 GCA_964629155.1 uncultured Flavobacterium sp. | reverse complement strand
CGACTCATCCGTTATCCGGCGACGCCGGAAGCGACCGGGGGCGCAACGCAGCTCGCCGAGGTCAACGACAGCGGCTGGATCACATGGATCACCGATGAGGTGGGTTCCAGGACGTGCTACACCCACGACTCGATGGGACGGCTCACCCGCATTACCCGCACTTCCGAGGCCGCCGCCAACACCTGCAATACATCGACCTGGGCGGCCACGTCCATCAGCTTCGCAAAAAGCGCTGGGGCGAAGTATGGGCTGCCCGCTGGCCACTGGCAGCAGACAGTGGCGACCGGCGCGGCCCGTCAGATCACGTATCTCGATGCCCTCTGGCGTCCGGTAGTGTCGGAAAGTTTCGACAGCACGAGCTCCGCGACGACCTCAGCCACCCGCAGCGTGACGGTCACCCGGTATGACCCGGCGAACCGCCCAGTGTTCAAGTCTTATGCGATGGCGAGCTTGAGCAATTACGCGGCCTCTACCCTGCAGGGTACGTTCACGACCTACGATGCGCTGGGCCGAGTTGTTCAGGTCAAGCAGGACTGGGAAGGTACCGGGCAACTTACGACGACCACCGCGTACCTGAGGAATGCTGAGGGGCCCTACAACCAGCTCACAAATCCCCGCGGTCGAATCACGCGAACCTGGTATCGGGCTTTCAACGAGCCCAGCTACGACACGCCGTGGCGGATTCAGCACGACAATGGCTACGCCTACACCGACCTCAATCGAAACATCCACGACAAGCTGACGTCACTTGTACGGCGCAAGGGCGACGGCACCTACAGCCTGACGCGCTCCTACAGCTACAACGCATTCCAGGAGCTGTGTCGCGCTGTGGAGCCAGAGACGGGCGCCACGCTCATGGGTTATGACGGCGCCGGCAACCTGACATGGTCGGCCTCGGGCCTGCCGGCCAGTACCGCCTGCCACGCAACCGGCAACACCACGGTCATCAATGCGCGCAAGGCGGTCCGGAGCTACGACGCCCGCAACCGGCTGAAGACACTGACGTTCCCTGGGGATGGACTGGGCAACCAGACATGGACGTACTGGCCGGATGGTCTGCCCAACACGGTGACCACACGCAACGACACGGCAGGTGCACAACAAACGATCAACAGCTACACCTACAATCGCCGCCGCCTGCCCACTCGCGAGACCTTGAAGTTCGGGACCGTCCTTACATGGCCGGTCGACTATGTCTACAACGGAAGCGGGCACCTGGCCTCGTTGAACTGGCATGGCTTGTCCGTGAACTACGCACCCAACGCGCTGGGGCAGCCCACGCAGGCGGGAAGCTACGCCACCGGAGTGACCTACCATCCCAACGGGTCGATCAAGACCCTCGTCTACGGCAACGGAATTTCGCACCGTACCGACCAGAACGTCCGACAGCTGCCTGAGCGGATCGTCGACTTCCGGGGATCGTCCCTCAAGTACCTGGACGACTACTACGATTACGACCAGAACGGAAACGTGCTGGCGATCAGTGATGCGCTGCCCGGCAACCACGGCAACAGGACGATGACCTATGACGGCCTGGACAGGCTGACCAAGGTGGTGTCGGGCAATGGCGCATCGAATCCGATGTTCGGTACGGCAACCTACACCTACGATCTGTTGGACAACCTGACCCGTGTAAACGTAACCGGGGGGAACCAGGCCCGCAATCACTACTATTGCTACAACAACCAGTGGCGTATGGACTTCGTGCGAAGCGGATCGGCGTGCACTGGTACTGCGAGCCCGGCGCTGGTCACACTGGACTACGACCTGCAGGGAAACGTCAAGAAGCGCAACAACCGGGATTACGTTTTCGACTTCGGCAACCGACTTCGGAGCACCACCAATCCGACATCGAATTATGCCTATGACGGCCACGGACGGCGGGTGCTGGACCAGGTAGGTGCGGGCAAGAAGTACACCCACTATCTACAGGACGGCCGCCTCTCCATGACCGGTGACGAGCGTAAGGGAAAGGTTGCCGAGTATATCTACCTGCAGAGCAGGCTGGTAGCGATCCGCGAGCGGGACGTCGCGACCAATGTGTATACCACGAAGTACCACCATGTTGATGCGCTGGGCAGTCCCGTGGTGATCACAGACCAGAGCCGGGGGGAGTTGGAGCGAACGGATTATGAGCCGTATGGCAAGCCGTCCAATCGTGCCTGGCGTGATGGGCCCGCCTACACGGGCCACGTGGAGGACGCGGCTACTGGTCTCAGCTACATGCAGCAGCGCTACTACGATCCGCAGATCGGACTGTTCCTCAGCGTGGATCCGGTGACGGCGTATGAGCAGCCAACAGTAGCGTTCAATCGCTATCGATATGCCAACAGCAATCCATACAAGTTCACCGATCCCGACGGGCAGCTTGGTCATGTCGCTGTAGGTGGTGGGGTTGGTGCGGTCTTCGGCGGCGGGATGGAGCTATATCGACAGCTCAAGGCTGATGGCAAAGTGACCAGTTGGAAGGCCGTCGGAGTTCAGACGACTAAAGGTGCTGCAGTGGGTGCGCTAACAGCAGCACTTCCGGGTTCAACATTGGCGTTCGGCGGAACTGCCACAAAGGCCGTGGTGAGTGTGGGTAATGCTGTTGCTGTCGGTTCTGCTGGCGAAGTTGCGGCTCAGGTTGCGATGGGGGATCAGGTTGATGCTGGTGCAGCAATTTCAGCGGGTGCTGCCAATGCCGTTGGACTTGGTGTAGGTGCTTTGGCTGCACCAGCGGGCAGAGCCGCGGCTACCACGCAAGTTCCAGGTAATCCAGGATTTCAGGTTACCTCGCTAAGGGGGCAAACATTTACCGTAGGTGCGACGCCAACGACATCAGTGACCTCTGAGGCTGTGCAGCAAACAGTTCAAGATACGGCGGGTGCCGCCGCGGCTGCTGTTGCAGACGAGAAGTTTAAATGGCCATGAGATTCAAAATTTGGTGAGCTGGATGCCATGATCGCAAAAATTATTCTCGGCGCCTTTGGGGTGATCGTTATCATTGCTCTTGTTCGAGCATTGATTGCAGGGAAGATTGAGTTCAACGCAGCCGGCGGTGGGATGTCTGCCAGTCGGTCGAAAGAACCAGGTGCGTTTTGGGTTATTTTTGCTCTGGGAGTCTTGGTCATTGCTTACATTGGATGGCTTCTGATTCCATAACTGTAATGACCCAGTGATTTCCTGCTCAGGTGCTACCTTTTGACGGAGAGCACGATGAGCCAAGTAATGGAAGAAGAGATCAAGCGTTGGACGGCCCGGCGGAAGTCGGCGCTGGTGCTGGAGATCATCCAGGGCAAGACGACGGTGGCCGAGGCCAGCCGGCAGTTCGACCTGACCCCGTCAGAGGTCGAGAGCTGGGTCGACGACGGCAAGCGCGGCATGGAGAACGCCCTGCGGGCCAAGCCTGAGGACGTCCGCGAGCAGTACGACCGGCAGCTCAAGGAGCTGCAGGAAGCCTACGGCGAAGCGATGCTGGAGCTGCGCGCACGAAAAAAATTGGCGTCCCTGTTGGGCAAGGACGAGACCTGATGGTCTCGATCCAGCAGGGACTGCGGGACGATGGCTTTGAAGTCTCGATGGTGAAGCTGTGCCGCTGGTTCGGGGTGGCCCGGCGGACGGTGTACTACCAGCCGACCAAGGCGCCGCCGAAAGTCCGGCCAGAGCTGGCCGAGCCGATCAAGGCACTGATCGAGGAGGAGCCTTCCTTCGGTTACCGCACGGTGGCGGGGCTTCTGGACATGAACAAGAACACGGTGCAGCGGATCTTCCAGCTAATGGGCTGGCAGGTGCGCAAGCGGTCTGTTGGCTGCCGTCCACGGATCCAGGCGTTGCCGTCGGTTGCGCAAGCGCCCGACGAACGCTGGGCGACGGACCTGTGCCGGATCTGGGGCGGCCGCGACGGCTGGCTGACGCTGGCCTAGGTGATAGACTGCAACACACGAACGTAGCTC
>CAZVQI010000100.1:0-7514 GCA_964629155.1 uncultured Flavobacterium sp. | reverse complement strand
GAAGACAAACCAATACGATTAACTACAGTACTCAGTTACCGCTAGCCCAAGGAATCAAGTTTGATTTATAAAAACCAAACCTGAAGCCTTAATTTTTCAATTTTAGACAGAAATATGGGAGACGATAAAATAAAAGAAGTTTTTACTCAAAAAACGTGGAACGAAATAAAAGCCAATGACTCTTGGGCTATCTTCAAGATAATGTCCGAGTTTGTAAACGGCTACGAGGCAATGTCCAGAATCGGGCCTTGTGTTTCTATTTTCGGTTCTGCACGTACTAAACCCGATAACAAATATTATCAGTTAGCCGAGAAAATCGCTTACAAAATTACTCAGGCAGGATACGGAGTTATTACCGGAGGAGGCCCCGGAATTATGGAAGCCGGAAATAAAGGTGCCCACTTAGGTGGAGGGGTTTCTGCCGGACTGAATATTGAACTTCCTTTTGAACAACACTTTAACCCGTACATTGACCGAGACAAAAACTTACAGTTTGACTACTTTTTTGTTCGCAAAGTAATGTTTGTAAAATATTCACAAGGATTTGTGGTAATGCCCGGAGGATTCGGAACTTTAGACGAGCTTTTTGAAGCTATTACCTTGATTCAGACACGTAAAATTGGTAAGTTCCCGATTATTTTAGTCGGTAGTGAGTTTTGGTCAGGCCTTGTTGAGTGGATTAAAAAAGTGCTTTTAGAAGAACACAATAACATAAAAGCCGAAGATTTGGAGTTGTTTACCATTGTAGATACTGCTGATGAAGTCATCGAAGTGCTGAATAATTTCTATCGCAAATATAACTTAAGCCCGAACTTTTAAAGTTATCACAAGGCAAAGCGTGAAAGTAGCTTTGCCTTGTTTCTTTATACAACAAATCAAATAATCCTTGAAACTTAAAAACAAAAATATCTATTTAAGACCTCTGGAACCTGAAGATTTAGATTTTCTGTACCAAACAGAAAACAATACCAATATTTGGGAGTTGAGCAATAATCAAACTCCTTACAGCAGATTTGCTCTCAAACAATACATTGAACGAACCTTATCGGAAGATGTCTATGCCTTAAAAGAACTCCGTTTGGTAATTTGTAAAACTGATAACAACTTACCTATCGGACTAATAGACCTGTTTGATTTTGATCCTAAAAACAAAAGAGCCGGTGTCGGAATTTTGATTACAGACACAAAATACAGAAGTTCCGGTTATGGCTCGCAAGCTCTTGAAACTTTAATTGATTATGCTTTTGATATTTTGCAACTACGTCAGTTATATTGCAATATATTGTCTGAAAATCAAAAAAGTATAAACTTATTCCTCAAATACAATTTTAAGCAAATCGGAATAAAAAAAGATTGGGTTTTTGACGGAGAAAATTATAAAGACGAGATTCTTTTTCAGCTCATAAACAACAAATAAAATCTTCTAACAATCCGCAATATTTACTGCAACTGCCAAACCGCCTTCAGAGGTTTCTTTGTACTTGTGGTTCATATCTTGTGCTGTTTGCCACATAGTCTTAACCACCTTATCAAGCGGAACTTTTACATTTTTAGTATCGGTTTCCAAAGCCAATTCAGCAGCATTGATAGCTTTAATAGCCCCCATGGTATTTCGTTCTATACACGGAATCTGAACCAATCCTCCAATAGGGTCACAAGTAAGTCCGAGGTGATGTTCCATGGCAATTTCGGCTGCTACGGTTACCTGTTCGGGTGTTCCGCCTAATAATTCGCATAAAGCTCCTGCGGCCATAGCAGAAGAAACTCCGATTTCAGCTTGACAACCTCCCATGGCTGCAGAAATAGTCGCACCTTTTTTAAAGATACTTCCTATCTCTCCGGCTACTTTCAAGAATTGTACAATTTCTTTATCTCCTGCCTGATGATTGTCAATGGTCAAGTAATACATCAGAACAGCAGGGATTACTCCGGCACTTCCATTAGTCGGAGCAGTAACCACCCTACCCAACGAGGCATTAACCTCATTTACTGCCAAAGCATAGCAACTTACCCATTTAAGGATTTGACGAAACTTAACCTCCGTTTTTCGGATAGCTCGTATCCATTCTTGTGGGTTAGAATACGTTTGACTACTTTCAGACATCAGGTTTTTGTGTAAATCAAAAGCTCTTCGCCTTACATTTAACCCTCCCGGAAGTGTCCCCTCAGTATGGCAACCAATGTACATACATTCGAGCATGGTATTCCAAATCCGAAGAAGTTCTTTAGAGATTTCTTCTTCCGTACGGAAAACTTTTTCGTTTTCGGTTACTATTTCAGATATTTTCTTGTTTTCGGAAACAGCGTGTTTCAATAAATCTTCTGCATTTTCAATAGGATACGGAACTTGTTTTTCA
Source organism: uncultured Flavobacterium sp. (assembly GCA_964629155.1). Lineage (GTDB taxonomy): Bacteria > Bacteroidota > Bacteroidia > Flavobacteriales > Flavobacteriaceae > Flavobacterium. The sequence goes on along the minus strand of CAZVQI010000100.1, from coordinate 5,157 downwards.
TCAACTTTTGTTCCTATGGCTTTTTCTTGCTCTTCTTTTACTACAAATCCTCCGCCTATGGAATAAAAAGTAGAATTATACTGTGTACCGTCTTCTAAATGAGCATTAAAAGTCAATCCGTTCGCGTGAAAAGGCAAAAATGTTTTATGAAAAACAATGTCTTTATCAAATACGAAAGGAACTGTTTTTTTAGCATCTAAATTGAGTTGATGCTCGGTTTTCACTTTTAGGATTACTCGGTTAATATCTTCAATAGGAATAAACTCAGGGTCGGTTCCGCTCAAGCCTAACACCACAGCCAAATCGGTTGCATGCCCTTTTCCGGTAAGAGAAAGCGAGCCGTATAAATCTACCGAAACCGATTTTGTCTTTGCAAAAAGTTCCTTTTTATGTAGTTCTGCCAAAAATTGTTGGGCAGCCCTCCAAGGACCCAGAGTGTGCGAACTTGAAGGCCCCACTCCTATTTTGAGCATATCGAAAACCGAAATAAATTCCATAAAAAAAACAGCTAATAAAGAAAAGCAAATATAAACAAAATAATCTTCGTTATTTCATTTATACTTGCTTCGGTACTTTTTGGTAAAAAACTGAAAATCAGATTTTACTAAGTTTCTCTAAAGATTTTTTTTCGTTAATTCCCGAAATCTACTTTCTTTAGATTTTTTGCTTTTTGGTTGGTTATGGCAATTTTCAACACTTCACTCATATCTTTCACGTAGTGGAAAGTAAGTCCTTTGATGTATTCCGGTTTAATCTCTTCAACATCAGGTTTATTATCCTGACAAAGAATAATTTCTTTGATTTTTGCTCTTTTGGCTGCCAAGATTTTTTCCTTAATCCCCCCTACCGGAAGCACTTTGCCTCGAAGAGTAATTTCTCCTGTCATAGCCAAACTTTTCTTCACTCTTTTTTGTGTTATGGTAGATACAAGCGAAGTAAGCATTGCGATTCCGGCACTGGGACCGTCTTTTGGAGTAGCTCCTTCCGGTACGTGAATATGAATATTGTGATTTGACAAAAATTCAGAATCAATTCCTAAGCTTTCTGCATTAGCTTTGATGTACTCTAAAGCTAAGGTGGCAGACTCTTTCATTACAGGACCTAAATTTCCGGTTAGAGTAAGGTTCCCCTTTCCTTTTGAAAGTATCGATTCTATAAACAGAATATCTCCTCCTACTTGTGTCCATGCAAGTCCCGTAACCACTCCGGCAACTTCATTGTTTTCATATTTATCTCGTTCCAGTTTTGGAGTTCCAAGAATCTCAACAATTTTTTCATCAGTTATTTTCTTCGGATATTCCTCACCTATAGCTATTGATTTAGCTATGCTTCTGATGATTTTTGCAATTTGTTTTTCTAAACTTCTTACTCCAGACTCTCGTGTATAACCTTCAATAATCTTCTCTAACTGACTCTTTCCGATAATAAGGTCTTTTTCCGAAAGCCCATGTTCTTTGAGTTGTTTCGGAAGTAAGTGTTGTTTGGCTATTTCGATTTTTTCCTCAATGGTATAACCTGTCATCTCAATAACCTCCATTCTGTCTCGAAGGGCAGGCTGAATGCTTGACATATTGTTTGATGTAGCAATAAACATCACTTTTGACAAGTCATAACCCATTTCAAGGAAGTTATCATAAAACTCAGAATTTTGTTCCGGGTCAAGCACTTCGAGCATGGCAGACGAAGGGTCTCCGGTATGCGAGTTTGAAAGTTTATCAATCTCGTCTAACACAAACACCGGGTTTGACGTTCCTGCTTTTTTGATGCTTTGTATAATTCTACCGGGCATCGCTCCGATATATGTCTTTCTGTGTCCTCTGATTTCGGCTTCGTCTCTCATTCCTCCGAGTGAGATTCTTACGTACTCTCTACCCAAAGCCTCTGCAATAGACTTTCCGATAGAAGTTTTTCCGACTCCCGGAGGTCCGTACAGACACAAAATCGGAGATTTCATATCTTTACGCAACTTGAGTACGGCCAAATACTCAATAATTCTTTTCTTTACATCCTCTAAACCAAAGTGATGTTTGTCCAGAATTTTCTGAGCTCTTTTCAGGTCAAAATTATCTTGTGAATATTCATTCCACGGAAGTTCTAAATACAATTCCAGATAGTTCCGTAAAATTCCGAAATCCGGTGATTGCGGGTTGGTTCGCTGTAATTTAGACAACTCTTTCTCGAAGTGTTTTGCAATTTTTTCGTCCCATTTTTTGGTTTGGGCTTTTTGGCGCATTTCTTCAATTTCCTGGTCGTACGATACACCACCCAATTCTTCCTGAATGGTTTTCATTTGCTGATGCAGGAAATATTCTCTTTGTTGCTGGTCTAAATCAAAACGAACTTTAGATTGAATATCGTTTTTAAGCTCAAGTTTTTGTAACTCAAGATTCATAAAACGCAATGTCTCTAATGCTCTTTCTTTCAAATCAGGAATTTCCAACAGAGCTTGTTTGTCTTTCAGCTCCAAATTCATGTTAGAAGAAACAAAGTTAATCAGAAACGAATTGCTTTCGATATTCTTAATCGCAAAAGTTGCTTCGGTAGGAATATTCGGGTTTTCGTGGATAATTTTAATTGCCAACTCCTTAATGTTTTCAGCAATGGCCTTAAACTCCTTGTCATCTTCATCAGGTCGAATATCAGGAAATTCTTTTACCACAGCTCTGATATAGGGCTCTTCGGCAGTAATTTTTTCTATCTCAAAGCGTTTTTTACCCTGAATGATAACGGTTATATTACCGTCCGGCATTCGTAATACCTTTAAGATTCTCGCAACTGTTCCTACCTTATTGATATCTTCAGCCGTAGGAACTTCGATATTTTCTTCTTTTTGTGAAACTACCCCTATGGTTCTTCCTTTTGCGTTGGCATCATTTATAAGTCGGATAGATTTATCTCTTCCGGCAGTAATCGGAATTACTACCCCCGGAAATAACACCATATTCCGTAAAGGAAGAATCGGCAGATCTTCCGGCAATAATTCGTTGTTCATTTCTTCTTCGTCTTCGGGAGTTAAAAGAGGAATCAATTCAGCATCCGAATTAAAGTCTTGTAGTGACAAACTGTCAAGAGATATTATTTTTTGTTTAGCCATAGCCTTTTTTAAGTCATTTTGTCATTAAACAGTATAAATTGAGAGTTTTTATACTTACTCTCTTATTCTTAACCTATTGGTATTCAGTAATAATTATTTTATTCTGAATACCAATGATAAGAATAAAGTCAATCATTGTGCCAACAAACATTGTGAAACAAATTTTAAGTTGCTCCACAATGTTTCCGTACAACAAATGTATGTTTACTAAGGGATTATTTCAGGAAGTTAGATAGCTTTAGAGTCTTTTTCAAAATACATCTCTCGGAAGCTTTCGTTTCTGTATTTATCTGTTTTTCTGAAAATCACATCCGGGGTAATATCATGCGGATTTTCAAAACCACAAGCTCCGATAAATTCGGCTACAGCTTTCATCGTATTTTTATGGAAGTTAGCAACCCTTACGCTTTTATCGGTAATATCAAGCCCTTTGTAAAGCGATTTGTCTTGAGTGGCAATACCAACAGGACATTTTCCGCTATCACACTGCAAAGCCTGAATACAACCCAAAGCAAACATCATCCCTCTGGCACTATAACAAGCATCTGCTCCGAAAGCCATAGCTTTGGCAATATCAAAAGCCGTAATGATTTTTCCTGAAGCCAAGATTTTTATTTCGTCTCTCAAACCGTGTTTTTTGAGCAAAGTAGTCACAAATACCAAAGCGTCAGCTACAGGCATCCCGATATAGTCAATAAATTCCATTGGAGCTGCTCCGGTTCCTCCTTCTGCTCCATCAAGTGTTATAAAGTCAGGTTTGATACCGGTTTTGAGCATTGCATCCACAATGTCTTCAAATTCGTCTTTTCTTCCGATACAAAGCTTGAATCCGACAGGTTTTCCGCCCGATAAATCACGAAGTTTTTTAATGAAATAAATAAGTTCCTTAGCGTTAGTAAAAGCCGTGTGAGCAGACGGAGAATGTACATCTGTATAAGGCTCTATATTACGGATTTTTGCAATTTCAGGAGTGTTCTTTTTGGCAGGAAGTAACCCTCCGTGTCCGGGTTTTGCACCTTGAGAGAGCTTTAACTCAATCATTTTTACTTGCGGATAACGAGCTTTTTCGGTAAATAATTCTTCGTTAAAAAAGCCGTTGGCATCTCTACACCCAAAATATCCGGTTCCGATTTGCCAAATCAAATCTCCTCCCTGTAAGTGAAATTCACTGATTCCTCCTTCTCCTGTATTGTGTGCAAAACCTCCCATTTTTGCCCCTCGGTTGAGCGAAGTAATAGCTGTTTTGCTCAATGCCCCGTAACTCATCGCACTGATGTTATACAAGCTCAGGCTGTACGGTTGCAAACAATCTTTACCTCCGACCATTGTACGGAAAGTCTCCGGATTGGCTTTTTTCGGGTAAATGGAATGAGCAGCCCACTCATACCCTACTCGAGTAGGTTCGTCTTGCATACCGAAAGCCACGGTTTCTTTTTGGTTTTTAGCTCTTTGGTACACAATAGAGCGTTGTCTTCTGCTAAAAGGCTTTCCGTCTGTTTCACCTTCAAAAAAGTACTGACGAAACTCCGGGCGTACCGATTCAAACATATAACGAAAACGCGCCAATAGCGGATAATTCTTACGCAATGTGTGTTTGTTTTGGATAGTATCATACAATACTAATTCCAACAAAAATACCGGGATAATAAGCGTGTAGTAAGACCACGATTTAAATAAAATCAGAGCGATGGCAATCAACAAAAGTAAAATGGTAGAAGACCAAACTAATGTACGTACGCCTAAACTGTTTAAAAACCTGAATATCATAATGAGCCCTAAAAATAATGTGAAACAGATTTGACCGAAAGAAAAGTATACTATTAAATAATTCTGATTTTACAGGGCAAAATTAGCCCTAATTCTATCAATAACAAAAAAGAAGACCGGAATTTTTGATTATTTTAAGGTTTATTTCCTAATACGACTTTACTCAAACCCTAAACTGTTGAGTATAAAGATAAATGATGATATTGTCCTTATTAGGGAAGTTGATATTTCAAATAAAAATGAATGCTATTCTTTTATAAAAAACGGTTTGATTCACACACTTACTCCCAAAAAAA
>CAZVQI010000099.1:3124-7559 GCA_964629155.1 uncultured Flavobacterium sp. | reverse complement strand
ATCGGCGCAAAAAGATCTGATTTTCATGCCGCCGCCATACACTACCATGTTGGGATTTTCAAGGCCAGATATTTGACGGGCAATTTCCAGCTCCTTTTCAAGGTACTGAAGCCGTCGGGCGTAGCCGCGCGTGCAAAATGCATTCCACCCTTCAGGCACTCCCAAGGTATTGTATTCATAGAATTTGGCTGACACATTTAGATCCATGAACACCCGTATCTGATGGTCTTGAAGAAAGCGGGAGATCCATCGCTTTTTGTATATCAAATGAAGGCCGTACGACACCGGAGTCGTGTCAAATAGGCTCAAATTTGGCTCCACAATAGCCTGGACGTTGGCCTGGATAATCTTTTCCGGATGATCCCATATGGCGGAAAATCGGTAATCATCAACATAGAAATGATATGTTCCGACATCTTTTCGGAGACGGGACTTTTCGCCCCAGGCTTCGAAGGGTAGATGAAGGACTTCGCCCTGCATTTCGGGGATCAAGGTAGGGATCTCGTAAATGTTGTTGGATGGGTAAAGGCAGTCCGGCACCCATACGTTTTTTTCGTCGATTGGGTTATCGTCTTCCTCTTTCTCTTCCAAGTCCAGCCACTCATCAAAAGTAGTACCTTGGATTATGTCAGAAAAGTCTCCTTCCTCAAAGTCCCAGGTAAATTCGTCGAATCCCTCTTTGGTTACTTTTCCGTATTGACTAGAAATGGCCATGATCTCCATTCGAGCCTCCTTTTCGCTTCCAGCTTCGACCTCAATATAGGGGAGTTCTATATCTCCCCACACGGACATTATCACCCTTTTGCGTTGGTTGCCATCCAGATTGAAAAACTTGCCGTCATGATTCCACAAATAAAGCGGATACTTAAAGCCAACTTTTTCCAACCTACTTTTGAGTTTGTCGAAGTCGGTTTTTGACAGGTCTTTAAGTCCGCCCTGAAGATCTTCAATATGACTCAGCCGGACGAAAGGAAAATCCAAAAGCGTCGGCGATATTTTCAGAGGCCTAACTTTTGCCATCCTTTTTCACTTCTTCAGTTAGCCGGCCATTATCCGGAATTTCAAACACCGTGATGACGGTTTCGTTTTTGCCCTCCACCTCCAGTTTGTCAGCATAGCCCCTGTCTTTTGCTTTTCGGGCCAGGAACCACTTCGCGTCCTGGGTGTTGCCTTCCTTGATCGATCTCATAATGGCCGATTCGGCCATATCTTTGATTTTTTCAAGCTCGGCCTCGAATGCCTCCCGGGTCTTCGTCCACTTTTTCACATACCTATCGGCGGTGTACCAGCTCACATCGAGCCGTCGGGCAATCGTGCTCACCACTCCGCCGCTTCCCTCTATTGCCTCAAGTACTGCTTTTTGATTTGCTTTAGCCATGGCTTTCGTTTTCAACCTCTAGAATGCTTTTCACCATCTCTATGTGCTTTTCGTTGCGGATCAATGTCCTCATTTTCCTGTTCATTTGTCTGTATATCTCCCCGACAACGGAAATATCATCCTCAACTCCGAAAAAATCCATATAGGCGCGAACTGCCTCCGCTATTGAGGTGCCGCCCGACATCGCATATCCGGTAATGAACCCCCACATCGTTTGCTTCAGAAATGAATCGCAATAGGCGGGGTTGACGTCGAATTTCTTTTCCAGCGTCAATCGTTTTCGGTGTTGTGCCATTTCACTGTAATGCGTTGCAAACAAATATAGGTATTTTATCTAATATATGTAATCATTTTGATTATATTTACATCATTACAAACCTTAGATTGATGACTGTTGATGAATTTATTACGGCACTTATCAACATAGAAGTTGAAATCGAAGCAACAAGGGAGCGGAGAACAGCCATCATTGTGAGCAATGCCCTGGATGCCGCAACCTCTCGGGTGATCAACACGGGAATGAACTATGAAGGCCGGCCATTCCCGCCTTATTCGACTAAGAACGTGTCGCCATGGGCTTTTTTCACCCACCCGGGGGAAAAGAAGAACACCACGAAAACCGACCAGGTGGCCACCATCCTTGATTTCATCAAAAAATACGGCAAAGACACCAATTATGCTAACTGGCGACACCATCACGGCTTGCCCGTGGAATACAAGAACTTCACTTTCACAGAAGAAATGTGGAAATCGCTGAAGGTGGACGTCATTAAGACCGGACCGCGAGAGACAGAGTGGGGGGTTACATCAGGCGATCAGGTCAACCTTGAAGTCTTGCTCAAGCACCAAGATAAGCACAACATCATGTTCCTGAATGACGATGAACTGGATCTGGTTCATGCGGCCAATCAGGATCGGATCGCCTCGATAATTGAAAATGAGTTCGATAAGTATGATTAAGCAATCCATTCTGTTGCTCAACGATATGTTCGCCAGCTTCGACTGGCTTGACAGGTATGGCCTACTGGCTTCCCCAGTTGTGAGGACCTACCCCACCCGCGAGGGAAAGACAATTAGCGAAACATTTCCGGCGGCTACCATTGCATCCGGGGTGGAATGCGACGAAAAGAACCTTTACTACCTGGTTCCAGACGAAAGGTGGAAATCCCTTGCCTACTGGGAATTGATGAGCGACTACCGAATTAGCCCCTACGAGCGCATTCCCGGGGGCGATGGGATCCAGGTCGAATTTGATGCGCGGCTGGTGCTTTGGTGGAATGCTTCAGCTCTGGGGTTTGATCGTCCCGAAGGGGTTGACGACAAATTGTTTTATTCTCTTTTCACACATCTGGCCGGACTTTCGCTTAACAACCCCAAAAGCCTTTCCGCGGTTAAGGTCGAATATGACCTGACCCGCATTGTGGATGAAAAAAGGAAAATATTCGGCCGATACTCTTACCGCGAATCCCACGACTGGCTTTTTCAGCCCCCCAATGGTTTTTTGGCAGCCGATTTCACCATTACCATCATCACGACCCGACACTGCCTTCCTGAGCTTCATCTGGGCAATTCCGACATATGTAATGTCCGCCAGTCATTCTCCTGGGACATGGCCTTTCCTGGTGTCACGACCGATGTATACCAGAGATGGATTTCTCCCGGGGTGGAAGAAGGGGGTGGGTTTAGCGATGTCGTGTTTTTCACAGTCACCGATTTTGACATTCCAGACCTATCGAACCGGCCGGATGAAGATATCGATGGCATGTTTTTGGTCTTTGCCGGGGGGCGACGCCTTTCTTACCCGCTTCAATACACCTTAACCAGCGCTCCGGCCGCTTTGATTGTGAAAAAAGATTACGCGCCAGAAGGCACGCCGGTTGAACTTTATGTCAGAAAATGGAACTAGGCGAAATACTAACTCACGCACTCACTTATTCAGTCATTGCCTTTGCGCTCAATCTTGCGTTCCGGCCTGGCGAAATATTGGATATCTGGCCTATTTTGGTGGATAAGTGGGCGAATATACTACCTTATCGGATTCGCGACTATGTAAAAAAGCCGCTGTATGATTGTATGACTTGCATGGCTGGCCAGATGGCGCTTTGGGCTGGGGTAGTGAATTGGTGGAATGCACCGGAATTAATCGCCACGGTCGCTTACACCATATTCATCGCCTGGCTTATTGGAAAAATCGAAAACATTCTAAATCTATGGATTTGAACATCAAGGATCTGGTCCCGGACCAGTCCCACCTTCCTGAAGCACTCCAGGCAAAGTATTTTGACCTTGCGAAAGGGGTGTTTCGCATTAATGGAACGACCTACTACTATCAGCCAGCCCTGAAAACTATTCGCAACGCTCGCTTCCAACAATTGTCTATCAATATAGGCACGGAAGCAACAGTTGACTACCTTTTCGATGAAATCAGCGCCGCTGGGGATGTTATTCTGAAATCCAATTCAATTGCCGAGTCCCTTATTAAGGCGCATCAAATTATTTTCAATATACAGCAACGCATTGGCAACATTAAGCAAAAAATGGAGGATCAGGACCTGGTAACCCACGTCCATGAAATGGCGGCGCTTATCTTGGTGACCGAAAGCGAAAACACCAGACAGATCGACGAAGCTGTTATGAAGAAAAAGTATGAGGATTTCATCAATTCAGATTACGCTTACGACGCTTTTTTTTTCTTGTGCTTGAGTCACATCGCGAACTTCAGAAAGATTATGTCAAAAATTTCGGAAGTCCGAAGCATCCTAGAGAAGGCAGCCGAAAGAACCAGCGGTATCGGCTAAATAAGCACTCAAGGGAGCCATTCCTGAAGAATCTAACCGTTCCTGGCCCCAAACAAGATATCAGGTATGTGGATTATTATGATGAAGTGCACACATCTTACCTTGATGTCATCAACTTCATTTGTCAAATCTTGCCATCATACACCCCTGCCATACTTTGGGAGCTTCCCGTGTATGACTTTTACTACACCCAGAGGACAGCCACGAAGGTGTCGGAGAGTAGGAAGAAGGGGGTTGACTGAAAGGCTTAGAGGATTTT
>CAZVQI010000099.1:0-3024 GCA_964629155.1 uncultured Flavobacterium sp. | reverse complement strand
TTACATATCAAATATAATACTATTTGACCAGAAGTCAAAATCCTATCTGATTTCAGTTCTTCTTTTATTTGTATACTCCACCCGCGTTCCATCCGGCTTGTATGTGATTCCTTTTTTATTTTCAATCCTCTGTCCAAGGCTGTCGAACATGTCGGGGAATAATTCAAGGATAACATCTTTCATGTCTTCTTTAGTCAGGGTGCTGTGTGAAAAATAGATAGCATTTCTCACATCTGTCATTGTTTTGCTTTGTGGATTGAAGACCGGATATTGTTTGACTGTTTGCCGTCCAATAGAATTAAGATCCACATGATCAAGTTTTCCGGTATTTAGCCTTTCCAAAAACTCGGCATACCTTAGCGACGTTCTGGAGTTGTTGATGAACTCATTTCCACCCACCACTACATTCGAATCCTCTATTCGGTGTCCGCGTCCATTGCGGTCATCCCGCCCCTGTGTGCGGTTGACAAATCCGTGATCACGCGTTCCCGGGCCAATGACGTCGGCAAGGCTACCACCAGTGAATAGCTTGATAGCTTTGATTTGGCTTCGTATTTTTGCAAATGTCAAAAGAATGGAACCCATACCTATGGCGAATGCGATCGGCCCCGCAATGGGTCCTAGTACAGCCGAACGTGAAGCCATTTCGCTGGCTGCTTTAGCAAGGTTCAGCGCGGTGACGATACCAGTTGTTGTTTCAGCAACAATGACTTGTTGTTTTTTGAGCTTCTCAGTTTCCTCCATCGCCTTTCTCTCCATCTCAATAATTTCCTCATACCTTTCCCTGGCATTGCTCACGTCATTACGATATCCAGCGGCAGCATCTTCGAGCTCTTGCTCTAACAAGTCACGAAATTCCTTTTTTTGATCTCGGACACTTTCTAATAGTCTTTCGTTTTCCCGAATGCGAAGATTTGTGAATTGAGTCCACTGCTGAAACATGCCTGATATCAGCGTTCCAGCTCGGTCAAGAAAAAAACCTATTTTATCTGGCTGGATTTCAAATACGTTGATCAATAATTTCTCGAAGCTCTTTTTTAATTTGTCTTCGAGCTTCCCAAAAGGATCCTCTGGAAATTTCGTTTCGAGATCCATCATTTCCCGGATTTCTTTTTCCGCATCACTGGTGAATCCCTCTATTTCTTTGAGTCTATCTTCCAGGGATTTTTTTTCTGCATTCTTGATCTTGTCTAAGTGGCCATTAAGCAGATCTTCCCGCTTCTTGGCGGCATTCACCTCAACAGCTGCCTTCCCCAGCTCATATATTTCTTGCAACCGGGTAATATCGGCGCCCACTTCTTCATGCTTCTTTTTCAGATCGTCAAAGATCCGATCCAGCTCTTCTAGGGCAATCCTCTCCTCTTCATTGATTCTCGCGAGTGGGGAAAGGGATTTTGCATTAAGCGATTCATATTTCTTTTGGAGGTTATCGAGGGTGTTTTCTAGCGATTCCCGGATCCGCTCTCGCTGCTCTGCTTCTTTCCTCGCCTCTTCGGTTATTCTCTCCTGAATCCTTCTTCGCTCTTCATCCATGCGATTAATTTGGGCTTTCACACCCAGTTCGACCGTCAACTTTTGCGCTTCGAGTTCGCGCAACTTCAACACTGCCTCCTCTCTTTCTTCCTGGGTGGTAGAAGCGTTGACTAATTCTTGCTGCTTTCTTATCATGATGTCCAGCGCCGAAACCTGAATGGCTTGCTTTTCATTGATTGCCGACAGCTTTTCATTATAAGATGCGGTATTCGAGTTGATGATAGCATCAAGTTCAACAAATCGTTTGGCATATAGGCCGCTTGCCCGCTCTACGCCCTCAAGGATCCTTTTTGTTTCAGCCAGTACTTGATTGTAGTTATAGGTATCTTTAGCTGCCTGGATCATTTCGTTTCTGAGATAGCCCATAGCCTCTCCTGCTTCCCGGAATGCCTTTTGGGGCCTCAGTGTAAAAAAACTGATCATGGAATTTCCAAGGCTTTTAAGAAAATTTCCGGAGTTTTTTATGGCCGTCCCAAATGCCGCCATTGCACTTCCTACCTTCTGGGTAATTTTTTCCGACTGTTGAAGCCATCCGACAAGGCTGCCCAGGAGAACAATCAAGGCTCCGATGCCGATTGAAATTATTGCCGCCCTCATTAGGCGCATCCCCGTGGAAAACTTAGCCGCTGCTGTTGCTCCTTGACTGAGTGCGATATTGGCTGTGCTAAAAGAAGTTCTCATTTTACCTAACTCACTAATCGCCCCTCGAAGATTACCAACGACACCCCTCAGTCTAGCGGTGATGTTTCCGAGCCCTGCACCGAATAATTTTATTTCATTCAATCTGTTTTTAAGCTGTTTTCCAAGTTCGTCCAGGAGGGAATTTTGTTCTTTGGTGGCCTCATTGACTTTCTTTGTGGCCTCTGTTGTTTTGTCGGTAGATTCTGCTTTCTTTTTTTCGGCCTCGCTGGCCTTTTGGGTTGATTCTACTGTCTTATCAATGGTTTCGTTGTGCTTCTTGTTAGCTTCGCTTGCTTTTTGCGTCGCCTCTACGACCTTACCAAGTGCTTCGGTTTGCTTTTTGGCGCTGTCCGCGCTTTCTTCCAGCATTTCATTTGCTGATTTTTTTGCATCCTCAAAACTCTTCTTTGTCTTCGCAAGGGCTTCCCGGATGGCTTCCATCCTTTGAACAATATTGTTGTCGAGAAAATCAAATATGATTGGATACTTCTTGTCTGCCATAACATTCTGAATTTGAATGCCAAGTTACACCTCGATGCATCGAGATTTACAAGTTAATTACTGTGTTTTTTATTGGCATCAGTAGGTAAATTTGACTTTTTCGGGATGTTGGCCGCATTAGCCGGCCGGCATTCCGGCTAATACGACAATCCTAAAAATTAAATTATGCTCAGTCTAGATCGTAAAAACCGCGAAAGATTCATAAATGATCCGGAATTGATCCGTAAGGCGGATACACTGCTTCACCTCTCCGGTGGCCAGGATTCCACTTATGTTGCATGGAAGTGGCTTGTCGACAATCCGGATCGG
>CAZVQI010000098.1:0-7667 GCA_964629155.1 uncultured Flavobacterium sp. | reverse complement strand
ACGATACTTGGAGTAACCCAAACCAAATCACCACAATTGACGGAGCCGGATATTATCCGCAGGCTACTCGTAATTTTTTAGTCGGCGTTACGCTTACTTTTTAGTTAAAAAATCCTTTCTGATTTTATATTAAAGTTTTAGTTGATATAAACCGCTTAATAAATTTATATTAAGCGGTTTATTGATTTATATTCCGGTGCTGCCGAATCCGCCTGCACCTCGTGAAGTCTCTGTAAGCTCATTTACCTCAATGAGTTCGACCTGTTCATATTTGGCAATAACTAATTGAGCAATTCTTTCTCCGTTTTCGATAACAAAATCTTCGTTAGACAAGTTAATCAAAATTACTCCAATTTCACCTCTATAGTCTGCGTCAATGGTTCCGGGAGAGTTTAACACGGTAATCCCTTTCTTAATAGCCAATCCGCTTCTTGGTCTGACTTGAGCTTCATATCCTATAGGTAGTTCTATAAAAAGCCCGGTTTTGACTAAAACTCTATCTAAAGGTTTGAGAACAATAGGTTCTGTAATATTAGCTCTTAAATCCATTCCGGCCGAAGCTTCAGTTTCGTATTTAGGTAAGGCGTGTTGGGATTTGTTGATGATATTTATTTTCATAATTATCGTTTTAAAATGGTTTTAAGCGTGTTTTTTTCTAAATAATAAATGACTCCCGAAAACAAGACAATAAATCCTGTTCCTACGAAATAATTTTCTCTAAAATGATAAAAATAAACATAAGAGAGTAGAATAGAAATAGTCAAATAAATTCCGATTTTTTTTATATCATACGGGATATAATAGTGTTTTCTGCCAAGCCAGTAGGAGATGAACATCATACTTCCGTAAGCTGCTAAAGTCGCTACAGCCGAACCCATATAAGAGAATTTCGGAATAAGAGTATAATTCAAAACAAGTGTAAGTACAGCTCCAATAATTGAAATATAAGCCCCCATTTTGGTTCTGTCAGTGAGTTTATACCAAACCGAAAGATTGTGATAAATTCCCAAGAAGAAATTAGCTAAAATAATCAGCGGAACGACTTTCATAGCTTCCCAATAAGCGGTATTCGGAATCATAATCATCTTCAAAATATCTGCAAAAACAATGACTCCCAACAAAATCAAAGAACCAAAAATCACAAAATATTTGGTAATGTTAGCATAGGTTTTCGGGGCATCTTCATTTTTAGAATAACTGAAGAAAAAAGGCTCAATTCCCAAGCGAAAAGCTGTAGCAAAGAGTACCATAAACAACCCTAATTTATAACACGCTCCATATACTCCGACTTCGTGTTTGGCTACGTTTTCGGGTAGAATTTTCTCCAAAAGAATTTTATCAAAATGTTCATTGATAGCAAAAGCAATTCCTGCAACCAAAATAGGTAAGCTGTATTGCATCATTTTTTTCCAAAGAGCAGTATCGAAATGCCATTTTAATCGAAAATAATGCGGTAAGAAGTACACTAAAGTGAGCAAACTTGCAATCAGATTAGATATAAAAATATACCCGACCTGAAAATCTACGATATAAATAGTGCTTAGAATTCCATCAGGATTGTTTTGAACTATTTTTGGCAGGTAAATGATAAAAAATACATTCAGTAAAAGGTTAATTAATGTGTTAGCTATTTTTACTACAGCAAACACAACAGGTCTTTGATTTATTCGAAGTTTAGAAAACGGAATAACCGTAAGTGCATCTAATACCAAAATCCAAATGGCATAGGTCACATATTCTACATCAACATTTATCCAAGAATTTTCGGCAATGCTGTTTCGGAACAAAAGAGCAATTATTAAGAATAGAATAGAGGACCAAAATATTGAAATAGTAGAAGTTTGAACTACTTTTTGCTTATCGTTTTCGGAACTGTAAAACCTGAAAAATGAAGTTTCCATTCCGTAAGATAATATCACATTCATAAACACCAACCAAGCAAAAACTATGGTTACTATTCCGTAATCGCTTGCATTTTCGAGTTTATCAGTATATAATCTGACTAGTATAAACGAAAGCATCCTCGGAAGAACCGTAGCTAATCCGTAGATGGTAGTTTGCTTAAAAAGACTTTTGTAAAGGCCCAATTTTTCGAAATTATTGCTTCAAGACGTTGGTGTCCAGCATTTGAATTTTCTGTCAAAAATACAAACTTAACTTAAACTTTAAACCTTAATCTTTAAACTAATTTTTGAGTACCTTTGCCACTGTTTAACTAAAATCAAACAAATGGAGGTAATTTACGGGACTTGGTCTTGGTACATATCAGGATTAGTGATCGCAATAGTTATGCTTTTGCTTATTTATTTCGGAAAATCGTTTGGAATGTCATCAAATTTACGAACTCTTTGTACTATAGGAGGGGCAGGAAAATTTTCTGATTTTTTCAGATTTGATTGGAAACAACAAAAATGGAATCTGACAGTAGTAGCGGGAGTGATGATAGGAGGGTTTATAGCCCAAAATTATTTGTCAGACGGAAGTGGAGTAAATCTAAATCCTAAAACGGTTATGGAACTTCGGCAGATGGGAATTGATGAACCAAACGGAGAATTACTTCCGAATACTTTTGTAGGAAAAGAAGTTTTAGAGAACCCAAAAATAATAGCCATATTGTTGATAGGCGGGATTTTAGTCGGATTTGGAACGCGTTATGCAGGAGGTTGCACTTCAGGTCACGCTATATCAGGATTGAGTAATTTACAATTACCTTCACTGATTGCCGTAATAGGCTTCTTTATAGGGGGATTAGTGATGTCATGGATTATTTTGCCTTTAATTTTTTAGGATATGAAGTATTTGAAGTTTTTAATTTTAGGAATTCTGTTCGGAATTATATTGATAAAATCTGAAGCAGCCTCGTGGTACAGAATTTATGAAATGTTTCATTTCCAATCGTTTCACATGTATGGAATTATTGGAACAGCAGTAGGAGTCGGAGTGCTTGGAATACAGTTTCTTAAAAAGAAAAATATAAAGGATATTGAGGGTAATACCATTCACATAGAACCTAAAGAAAAAGGAATTACGAGGTATTTAATAGGAGGGATTTTGTTTGGACTGGGTTGGGGATTGGTCGGGACATGTCCGGGACCTATTTTTGTGCTTATTGGAGCCGGATATTACCCGATAATTATTATCTTTATCGGAGCATTAGCAGGAACTTTTCTTTACGGATTGGTTAAAGATAAATTACCACATTAATTTTCGTTTTAGGTTTTTAGTAAATTAAAACTTGAAGCCTGAAACTCGAAACAAATTCATAAAAATGAAAGTTTACACTAAAACAGGGGATAAAGGAACAACCGCTTTGTTTGGGGGAACAAGAGTTCCTAAACATCATATCCGAATTGAAAGTTACGGCACGGTTGATGAACTCAACTCTTACATTGGTCTTATTCGTGATCAGGATATAAAAGAAGAACATAAAAAACTACTTCTTGAAATTCAGGACAGGCTATTTGTGTCAGGGGCTATTTTGGCTACTCCTCCTGATAAAGAGATGTTGAAAAGCGGAAAACAACGTTTAAATATTATGCGTATTTCGGAAGAAGACATTACATCTTTAGAAAACGAAATTGACAGAATTGATTCACTTTTACCTCCGATGACACATTTTATTCTGCCCGGCGGACATCCAACGGTGTCATATTGTCATATTGCACGTTGTGTTTGTCGCAGAGCTGAGCGTTTAGTGTCTCAATTGAATGAGCAAGAGCCTATTGACGAACTTGTTTTAAAATATCTGAACCGACTTTCTGACTATTTATTTATGTTGGCACGAATCTTGTCCTCAGAATTCAAGGTTGAGGAAATAAAATGGATTCCGAGAAAGGAATAAAAAACAAAAAATATATTTAATAGTTTATTATTTTTGGATTCCATTTTATTAAAACTTAAAAAAATACGTTCTTATAAAAAATAAATTGAATTTAGCTTGACTTTTTGAGTATAAAATATACTTTTGCAAAAAATTAAATTTGATAAGAGATGTATTGGACATTAGAATTAGCATCTTATTTAAGTGATGCTCCTTGGCCAGCTACCAAAGATGAGCTTATTGATTATGCAATCAGGACAGGAGCTCCTCTTGAAGTTGTAGAAAATCTGCAATCTATTGAAGACGAAGGAGAGATTTATGAATCTATGGAAGAAATCTGGCCTGATTATCCTACGGACGAAGATTATCTTTGGAACGAGGATGAATACTAAAAAATAATCCAAAAAGCCTCTTTAAAGAGGCTTTTTGATGTTTATATATTAAGGACATAACGAAATTATAACACACACAAAAACAAAAAGATGAATTTTGTAAATAGCTTACTGAAAATATTCGTAGGAGACAAATCAAAACAGGATATAAAGGCAATTAAGCCTATTGTAGATAAAGTAAAATCGTTTGAAGTTGCACTTCAAGCTTTATCTAATGACGAATTAAGAGCCAAAACAACACAGTTCAAAGAAAAAATAAGATTGGCACGTCTTCCGAAAGATAATGCTATTGCCGAAATTAAAGCAAAAATTGAACAAACCGAAGACATTGATAAAAGGGAAGAATACTATCAAGAAATTGATAGGTTAGAAAAAGAAGCGTATGACATCACAGAAAAAGTACTGGATGAAATTCTCCCTGAGGCTTTTGCTGTAGTAAAAGAAACAGCGAGACGCTTTAAAGAAAACAGCAGGGTAGAAGTTACAGCTACTCCAAAAGATATTGAACTGTCAGCAACTAAACCATATATTACTATAGAAGGTGATAAAGCTTATTGGGCAAACTCGTGGGACGCTGCCGGAAAGCCTATCACTTGGGATATGATTCATTATGACGTACAGCTTATAGGAGGTATGGTACTCCACCAAGGTAAAATTGCCGAAATGCAAACAGGGGAGGGTAAAACACTTGTAGCTACATTACCGCTTTATTTGAATGCTCTTCCGGGGCAGGGAGTACATCTTGTTACGGTAAACGATTACTTAGCAAAACGTGACAGTTCTTGGAAAGCCCCTTTGTTTGAATTTCACGGATTGACAGTGGATTGTATAGACAATCACTCACCAAACTCTCCTCAAAGGCGTAAAGCTTATGAAGCAGATATTACATACGGAACTAACAACGAATTCGGTTTTGATTATCTGAGAGATAATATGGCACATTCTCCTGATGATTTAGTACAGAGAAAACATAATTTTGCTATAGTTGATGAAGTGGACTCTGTTCTTATTGACGATGCAAGAACACCACTTATTATTTCAGGACCTGTACCTCAAGGAGACCGCCATGAGTTTAATGAACTTAAACCGAAAATCGAGAATTTGGTAAACCTTCAGCGTCAAATGCTTAACGGAGTATTAGCAGAAGCTAAAAAACTAATTAAAGAAGGAAATACCAAAGACGGTGGTTTTTTGTTACTTAGAGTAAACAGAGGTCTTCCTAAAAATAAAGCTCTCATTAAATTCTTGAGTGAAGAAGGGGTGAAACAAATCCTTCAAAAAACAGAGAACTATTATATGGCAGATAACAACCGCGAAATGCCAAAAGTAGATGAAGCTTTGTATTTTGTGGTTGATGAAAAAAATAATCAGGTAGAGCTTACAGATAATGGTATAAAATACTTATCTCACGATACTGCTGACGATTTCTTTATACTTCCGGATATAGGTACGGAAATTGCAAATATTGAGAAACAAAATCTTTCTAAAGACCAAGAGGCTGAAGCTAAAGAAAAATTATTTCAAGATTTTAGCATCAAAAGTGAGCGAATTCATACCTTGAATCAACTTCTTAAGGCTTATACTTTGTTTGAAAAAGATATAGAGTATGTGGTAATTGATGGTCAGGTGAAAATCGTTGATGAGCAGACAGGGCGTATTATGGAAGGAAGACGTTACTCAGACGGTTTGCACCAAGCTATTGAGGCCAAAGAAAATGTTAAAATTGAAGCTGCTACTCAAACTTTTGCAACGATTACACTTCAGAACTACTTCAGAATGTACAGTAAACTTGCCGGTATGACCGGTACGGCTGTAACTGAAGCAGCAGAGTTCTGGGAAATCTATAAGCTTGATGTGGTAGAAATTCCTACCAACAAACCGATTGCCCGTGTTGATAAACACGATTTGATTTACCGTACAGTACGTGAAAAATACAATGCAGTAATCGAAGATGTTGTTCAGCTTTCTAAAGCAGGAAGACCGG
Source organism: uncultured Flavobacterium sp. (assembly GCA_964629155.1). Lineage (GTDB taxonomy): Bacteria > Bacteroidota > Bacteroidia > Flavobacteriales > Flavobacteriaceae > Flavobacterium. Next base: position 1,471 of record CAZVQI010000098.1, on the reverse strand, counting down.
TACTTATCGGAACTACTTCTGTAGAGATTTCGGAGTTGTTGAGCCGTGCATTGAAAATGAGAGGTATTGAACACAATGTATTGAATGCTAAAATGCACAAAAAAGAGGCTGAAATTGTTGAGCAAGCAGGAAAGCCCGGAGTGGTTACCATTGCAACCAACATGGCAGGTCGTGGAACGGATATTAAACTTACACCTGAAGTAAAAGCAGCGGGAGGTTTGGCAATCATTGGTACAGAAAGACACGATTCAAGACGTGTGGACAGACAGCTTCGTGGTCGTGCCGGTCGTCAAGGAGACCCGGGTAGCTCACAATTTTACGTGTCGCTTGAAGACAACTTGATGAGATTATTTGGCTCAGAAAGAATAGCTAAGGTAATGGACAGATTGGGGCTGAAAGAAGGAGAGGTGATTCAGCATCCGATGATGACCAAGTCAATAGAGAGAGCACAAAAAAAGGTAGAGGAAAATAATTTTGGTATCCGTAAGAGATTATTGGAGTATGATGATGTGATGAATGCTCAACGTGAAGTAGTCTATAAGCGTAGAAGAAATGCTCTTTCGGGAGAGCGTCTTAAAGTTGATATTGCCAATATGCTGTATGATGCAGCAGAAACTATTGTTCAAAACAACAAGTTGAATGATGACTTTAAGAATTTTGAATTTGAGCTCATTCGTTATTTTTCTATAGAATCTCCTGTTTCAGAATCAGAATTTAAAAAACTTTCTGAAATGGAAATCACAGGGAAAGTGTATAAAGCAGCTTATGCATATTACATAGAAAAAAATGAACGTTCGGCTCGTGAAGCATTTCCGGTTATCAAAAATGTGTATGAAAATCCTGAAAATCGATATGAGAGAATTGTAGTTCCTTTTACAGACGGAATGAAGTCACTTAATGTAGTGACAGACTTGAAGAAAGCCTATGAAACAGAAGGTAAGCAACTTATTAATGATTTTGAGAAAAACATTGTTCTTGCCATTGTTGATGAGGCTTGGAAAAAGCACCTGCGTAAAATGGACGAACTTAAACAATCGGTTCAGTTGGCTGTTCACGAGCAAAAAGATCCGTTGTTGATTTATAAGTTTGAAGCATTTGAATTGTTTAAAAAGACAATTGATACTATTAACAAAGATGTGATTTCGTTCTTGTTTAAGGCTGATTTACCGGCACAAACACAACAAAATCCAAACAATATTCAGGAAGCCCGACAAATACCACGTCCGAAAGAAAATTATGCAACCAATAAAGAAGAAATTCCTAATACGGAACAAGCCAGACAGCAGGCTCAGCAAGTAGGACAGACCCAAAAACCAAAAGTTACGGAAACCATTGTGAGAGAAACTCCCAAAATCAATCGCAATGATACTGTTACTATAAAGCATATTATGAGTGGAAAGACGGAAGAAATGAAGTACAAAAAGGCAGAACCTTTGTTAAAAACAGGTGAGTGGGTACTTGTGTAATTTAA
>CAZVQI010000097.1:0-7716 GCA_964629155.1 uncultured Flavobacterium sp. | reverse complement strand
CCGCTAAATGTCCAATGTGAATAGGACCATTTGTATAAGGAAGTGCCGCAGTAACAGTATATCTTTTCGGGTTTTTCATCATAAAAAATTTAAGTTGCAAAAATAGGGAATTTTTAATGATTGTATGGTATAGATTGATTTTTACTGATGTAATTCGTGATAGACAAAAAACTTTAATTTCAACCAACTATCCAAGATTAGCTTTAAAAATAAATGTACTTTTGCAAACAATGTAAATTAAGATTATTATGAAAAAAATACTTTGTGGTTTACTGATGTGTTTTACGATTTTTGGTTTTTCGCAAGATAAAAAAGCCTATCAGTTATTTGATGCCAAAGGAAAGAAAACTACGTATAAAAAACTGCTCAAAGCATCAGAAAAATCTGAACTTGTTTTGTTTGGAGAATACCACGATAACCCGATTTCACATTGGTTGCAGTTAGAACTCACTCAAGATTTACATAAAATAAAGTCATTGGTTTTAGGAGCGGAAATGATTGAACGAGACAATCAAAAGGAGCTCAATCAATATCTTTCGGGAGAAATAAATCAAAAGGCTTTTGATACCTTAGCAAGACTTTGGAACAATTACAAAACCGATTATAAACCCTTGGTTGATTTTGCTAAAGAAAACAAACTGAAGTTTATTGCCACCAATATTCCGCGAAGATATGCGAGCATGGTGTATAGAGGAGGTTTTGAAGCTTTAGACACACTTTCTGCATCGCAAAAAGATTGGATAGTTCCACTTCCTGTAAAATATGATGCTTCTCTTTCTCAATATCAAAAAATGTTAGAGATGGCACAAGGGCACGGAGGTGATAATTTACCTAAAGCACAAGCAATAAAAGATGCTACAATGGGTTACTCTATTCTGCAAAACTCAGAGCCAAATTCGATTTTTATTCACTATCACGGAAGTTATCACAGCGATTTTTACGAAGGAATTTATTGGTATGTAAAACAAGAAAAACCTGAGATGAAAATTGTTACTATTGCTACTGTTTCTCAACAGGATTTATCAAAACTTGAAAAAGAACATATTGGTAGAGCAGATTTTATTTTGGTGGTTGATGAAGATATGACAAAAACTTATTAAAGGTTTTTTTAAAAATATAAAACCCTGTGTTTTAGAAAATACACAGGGTTTTCTTTATTAGAGTATAAAATATTTAAGATCCACACATTTCACAGTCGTCACCTTGTATAGATGCATTTCTTGAACGCTCTAACATGGTTTTGAAATCATTTACATCTATCGCTTGTGTTTCTACAGCTTGATGTTGAGGTTTTGACTGTTCTTTCTTTTCATTATTAAGAGTAAACTTAATAGCATCAACCGCACTTTTGGTTCTTAAATAATACATACCTGTTTTTAGACCGGATTTCCAACTGTAAAAATGCATTGAAGTAAGTTTAGCAAAGTTGGCATTTTCCATAAATAAATTCAGAGATTGCGATTGGTCAATAAAGTATCCTCTCTGACGAGCCATATCAATAATGTCTTTCATGCTCATTTCCCAAACGGTTTTGTAAAGCTCTTTGATATCTTGAGGAATGATATCAATATTTTGGATAGAACCATTATTTCGCATTATTTCTTGTTTCAGACTTTCGTTCCAGATTCCTAAATCTACCAAGTCTTGAAGTAAATGTTTGTTTACTACAATAAATTCTCCTGAAAGTACTCTGCGAGTATAAATATTTGAAGTATAAGGTTCAAAAGCTTCGTTATTTCCGAGAATTTGTGAGGTAGAAGCAGTAGGCATCGGAGCTACTAAAAGCGAGTTTCTTACTCCATGTTCCATTACTTCTTTTCTGAGAGAAGCCCAATCCCAACGACCACTTAAATCCTCATCTTTAAGTCCCCAAAGGTTAAACTGGAATTCACCTTTTGAAATAGGAGAACCTTCAAAAGTTGAGTAAGGGCCTTCTTCTTTTGCCATTTCCATCGAAGCCGTAACTGCAGCAAAATACAAGGTTTCAAAAATTTCTTGATTTAATTTTTTAGCTTCATCGCTTGTAAAAGGTAAGCGTAACATAATAAATGCATCGGCTAAGCCTTGTACTCCCAGTCCTACCGGTCTGTGGCGCATATTAGAGTTGCGAGCTTCTTCAACCGGATAGTAGTTTCGGTCAATTACTTTATTCAGGTTTCGAGTAACTCGTTTGGTTACATCAAATAATAACTGATGATTGAATTGCCCGTTTTCTATAAACATCGGAAGAGAAAGTGATGCTAAGTTACAAACCGCAATTTCATCAGCAGAAGTATATTCTATGATTTCTGTACAAAGGTTAGAAGAGCGGATGGTACCTAAGTTCTTTTGATTAGACTTGCGATTAGCAGCATCTTTAAACAGCATATAAGGAGTTCCGGTTTCTATTTGAGATTCCAGAATTTTTTCCCAAACTTCACGAGCTCTGACTGTTTTACGGCCTTTTCCTGCTTTTTCGTAGCCGGTATAAAGATTTTCGAATTCTTCTCCGTATGTATCAAAAAGTCCCGGGCATTCGTTCGGACACATCAATGTCCAAGGTCCGTCTTCTTCTACGCGTTTCATGAACAAGTCAGGAATCCACATTCCGAGGAATAAATCTCTGGCTCTTAACTCTTCTTTTCCATGATTTTTTTTCAAATCCAGAAAATCAAAAACATCAGCATGCCAAGGTTCAAGATAAATAGCGAAACTGCCTTTTCGTTTTCCGCCTCCTTGGTCAACATAACGAGCCGTATCGTTGAAAACACGCAACATCGGAACAATTCCGTTTGAAGTTCCGTTAGTTCCTCTGATATATGACCCTGTTGCTCTTATGTTGTGGATAGAAAGCCCGATTCCTCCTGCAGATTGTGATATTTTAGCTGTTTGTTTTAATGTATCGTAAATTCCGTCAATGCTGTCGTCTCTCATTGTAAGTAAGAAACAAGACGACATCTGAGGTTTTGGAGTCCCTGAATTGAAAAGAGTAGGAGTAGCGTGTGTAAAGTACTTTTTACTCATCAATTCATATGTTTCAATAGCTGCATCAATATCATCAGGGTGGATTCCTATGGAAACCCTCATTAACATATGTTGTGGACGTTCTGCAATTTTTCCGTTAATACGCAGCAAATAAGAACGTTCCAAGGTTTTAAACCCAAAATAATCATAATTAAAATCTCGGCTGTAAATAATAGCAGAATCTAATCGTTCAGAATTATTCATGATGGCTTCATATACTTCGTCTGAAAGTAAAGGAGCCTTTTGATTTGTTCTCGGATTAACATAATGATACATTTCAGTCATAGTTTCCGAAAACGATTTTTTAGTGTTTTTATGCAAGTTAGAAATCGCTATTCTTGCCGCTAATTGTGCATAATCAGGGTGAGTAACCGTCATTGAAGCAGCTGTTTCGGCAGCCAGATTATCAAGCTCCGAAGTAGATACTCCGTCATACAATCCTTCGATAACCCTCATGGCTACCTTAACAGGATCAACCAAGTCGTTTAATCCGTAACATAAAAATTTGATTCTCTCGGTAATTTTGTCAAACATTACCGGTTCTTTTCTTCCGTCTCGTTTTATTACATACATAAGCCTTGGAATTTATTGGGTTGGGAAATTTTGGGTTGTTATTTTATTTTAAAAATCGGCATCAAAGCTGATTTTTTGTGCATCAGAATCTTTGTTTAAAACACCTGCTTTTTGATATTCGGAAACTCTTTTTTCAAAAAAGTTTGTTTTACCTTGAAGCGAAATCATATCCATAAAATCAAAAGGATTGGCTACATTGTAAACTTTTTCGCAACCTAATTCTACCAAAAGTCGGTCAGTTACGAATTCCAAATATTGAGTCATTAGTGTTGCGTTCATCCCGATTAAGCTTACAGGAAGGGATTCTGTGATAAATTCTCTCTCAATATCTAAAGCATCTACAAGAATCTCACGAATTCTTGATTTGGGAACTTTGTTTACCAAATGGTGATTGTGCAGATGAACCGCAAAATCGCAATGAACTCCTTCATCTCTTGAAATTAGCTCGTTAGAGAAAGTAAGTCCGGGCATCAATCCTCGTTTTTTCAACCAAAAAATTGAACAAAAAGCTCCGGAAAAGAAGATTCCTTCCACAGCAGCAAAAGCAATCAGCCTTTCTGCAAAAGAGTCAGATTTTATCCATCTCAGAGCCCACTCTGCTTTTTTCTTAATAGCAGGGAAAACTTCGATGGCTCTGAAGAGTTGATTTTTTTCGGCTTCATCTTTTACGTAAGTATCAATCAGCAAAGAATAAGTCTCACTATGGATGTTTTCCATCATAATCTGAAACCCGTAAAAGAATTTAGCCTCCGGATATTGTACTTCATTTACAAAGTTTTCTGCCAAATTTTCGTTTACGATTCCGTCCGAAGCAGCAAAAAACGCTAAAATATGTTTGATGAAATGTTTTTCATCATTATTGAGTTTATTGTTCCAGTCTTGAAGGTCTTGGTGCAAGTCGATTTCTTCTGCAGTCCAGAAACTTGCCTCCATTTTTTTATACCAATCCCAAATATCGTGATGTTTAATCGGGAAAATTACAAATCGGTTTTTGTTTTCCTGTAAAATTGGCTCTATAAATGACATATCGTTGAATATTAGGTAGTTCTGAGAATAGTTTGCCCGAAAAATGGCTTTACAAAGATTGTTAATAGAATCGTAAAATAAAAGGCAAACTTATCCACACCTTGTTGATAAATCCGCTATATAGAGAGTTTACAAAGGATACGAGAAAGAAAATTTTTTTAAGACACGATTTCAAAAAATAAAGATGGAATTCTGACAGCTTGAATAGCTGTTATATAGCTTTGTTTTTCAGAAAGCATAAAAAATAAGACCTAAATCATTTATATTTTAATCCGCAAATAATAATTCAAATAACCTTACCTTTGCAGCTTGTTATTAATTGTAGTATGAGAACTAAATCCATCAAGAAAAACAAAATCAACGTAATTACTTTAGGCTGTTCTAAGAATGTGTATGACAGTGAGGTGCTTATGGGGCAACTACGTGCCAGTGGAAAAGAAGTCACTCACGAAGCTCAAGGCAAAGATGAAGGAAACATTATTGTTATTAACACTTGCGGATTTATTGATAATGCAAAAGAAGAATCTGTAAATATGATTCTGAATTATGTGGATAAAAAAGAACAAGGCTTGGTGGATAAAGTTTTTGTAACAGGATGTCTATCCGAAAGGTATAAACCGGATTTGATAAAAGAAATTCCTGATGTTGATCAGTATTTCGGAACAACTGAACTTCCACTTTTGTTAAAGGCTCTCGGAGCTGATTATAAACATGAATTGATAGGAGAGAGACTGCTGACTACTCCGAAAAATTATGCTTATCTGAAAATTTCCGAAGGTTGTGACCGTCCTTGCAGTTTTTGTGCAATTCCACTTATGCGAGGAAAACACGTTTCGCAGCCTATTGAAAAGTTAGTGGCAGAGGCTAAAAACTTAGCTAAAAACGGAGTGAAAGAACTCATTTTGATAGCGCAGGATTTGACTTATTACGGATTAGACCTCTATAAAAAACGAAATCTTGCCGAACTTTTAGAAAATCTTGTACAAGTAGAAGGGATAGAGTGGATTCGCTTACATTATGCTTTTCCGACAGGTTTTCCGATGGATGTTTTGGAGTTGATGAAACGTGAGCCAAAAATCTGTAATTATTTGGATATTCCGCTTCAACACATTTCGGATAAGGTTCTCAAATCAATGCGGAGAGGAACGACTTATGATAAAACTACAAAACTTTTGAAAGAATTCCGTCAGATGGTTCCCGAAATAGCAATTCGAACTACTTTGATTGTCGGCTATCCGGGGGAGACAGAAGAAGATTTTCAAATATTGAAAGATTGGGTTAAAGAAATGCGTTTCGAGCGTTTAGGATGTTTTACCTATTCGCATGAAGAAAATACCCATGCTTATAACTTGGAAGACGATGTTCCGCAAGAAGTAAAACAACAAAGAGCTAATGAGATTATGGAAATTCAGGCTCAAATCTCGTGGGAACTGAATCAGGAAAAAATAGGGAAAGTTTTTCGTTGTATGATTGATCGAAAAGAAGGGCAATATTTTGTCGGAAGAACCGAATATGACAGCCCGGACGTGGACAACGAAGTACTTATTGATGCTACACAAACTTATCTGAAGACGGGAGAGTTTGTTAATATTCAGATTACGGATGCTACAGAGTTTGATTTATATGGTATTCCGCTAAACTCTAAAGCTTAACAAGGCAAGTTTGTAACTTTCCAGTCCAAAACCGATAATTATTCCTTTAGCCACGGGTGAAAGATACGAGGTGTGTCGGAATGTTTCTCTCGAAAAGGTGTTTGAGATATGAACTTCTATTACAGGAGTGGTAACTGATTTTACCGCATCGGCAATTCCGATAGAAGTATGTGTATAGGCTCCTGCATTTAGGATAATTCCGTCATATGAAAAACCGGTTTGTTGAATTTTAGTAATAATTTCTCCTTCAATATTACTCTGAAAGTAGTCAATCTGAATGTTTTTGAATTCATCTTGAAGAGTTTTCAGATAATCTTCAAAGCTGCAATTACCGTAAATTTCAGGCTCTCTTGTCCCTATCAAATTCAGATTGGGACCATTGATGATAATGATTTTCATTTTGGAGAATACTTTGCTCAAAGGTATAAAAATGTTTTAAAATAGTTATTTTTGTAATTTAAGTAAGATAATATGGTACAGTCAATGACCGGTTTCGGGAAAGCGACCTTACAGCTTCCTACCAAAAAAATCACAGTTGAAATCAAATCATTAAACAGCAAAAATTTTGATTTAAATGTAAGAATTCCGTCTGCTTACAGAGAAAAAGAATTTATTGTTCGCAATCAGATAGCACAAAAATTAGAACGCGGAAAAATAGAATTTTCAATATTTTCTGAATTTACAGCCGAAGAGACAGCCTCGAAAGTCAATGCTCCTATCGTAAAAGGCTATATCAAACAAATGCAGGAGATTTTGCCGGAAGCGGACATTACCGAACTGATGAAAATGGCTGTACGGATGCCGGATGCTATCAAAGTAGAGCGCGATGAAATAGATGAAAATGAATGGTCAGCCATCCAACAAGGCATTAATGAGGCTATACTATTACTTAATGATTTCAGAAAGACAGAAGGACAAATCCTGCAAGCAGATTTTGAGCATCGCATAGAAAAAATCCGCTCACTGATGATTAAAACAATTTCTTTTGATAAAGAACGTGTCGAAATTATTAAATCTCGTTTAAGAGATGCTTTAGAAGAGCTAAAAGTTGCTGTAGACGAAAACCGATTTGAGCAAGAACTGATTTATTATCTCGAGAAATTAGATATTACAGAAGAAAAAGTTCGTTTGGAAAACCATTTGAATTATTTTCTTGAAACGATGAAAACCGGGTCGTCTAATGGAAAAAAATTAGGATTTATAGCACAGGAAATAGGTAGAGAAATAAATACAATGGGTTCAAAATCCAATCATTCCGAAATGCAAAAATTAGTGGTTCAGATGAAAGACGAACTCGAGAAAATAAAAGAGCAGTTACTCAATGTGCTGTAAATAAAACTTTAATATGAGTTTCTGCTTGCGGATTCTTCAGAAAAACGAATTAAAATGGCTACAGAAAAACGATTATTTCTTCTCGATGCATATGCTTTGATATTCCGAGGTTATTATGCTTTTATCAAAA
>CAZVQI010000096.1:0-7749 GCA_964629155.1 uncultured Flavobacterium sp. | reverse complement strand
AGAACTTGGAGAAAGATTGTACGAAAAAATCACAGAAGTCGTTATTCCCGAATGGCAAGAAGCTTTCAATGCATTGACAAAAGAAGATTGTTACAATTACATCTACAACTTGACAATTAATCGAACTTACGATGGATACATTAGGGAAAAATCAGTTGTAAACGATGGCTTGGCAAAGTTATTTCCACAAATAAGATTTGAGGAAAGTCCACCCGAGTTAGACCATGCAGGAGATATTGATTATCTTGGTTATGTTACGGAAGATAAAGCTTTTGGAATACAAATAAAACCAGTAACAGCACAATCAAATTTTGGAAACTATTCAGTTTCTGAAAGAATGAAAGCAAGTTTTGAAAGTTTCAAAGAAGACTTTGGAGGAAATGTATTCATCGTTTTTAGTTTGGACGGAGAAATTGCTAACAATCAAGTAATCGAACAAATCCGATCAGAAATAGAAAGACTGAAAAAATAAAGCCCTGCTGTTGTACATAATAAGGTATTTCTAAAAGTGGAATAGATGAGGTTCTACTATTTTTTGTGCTAATCAAACCTTAGTTTTTCAAATAAACACTAATATTGAAAAGTCTCATCTTAGACAATACCAAACGGTTAGATTAAAATAATAACAAAAGTCACAGACTCAAAAAATAAAATTTACCTCCCAATATAAGTAAGTCGAGCTAAATAATGGTAGTGATTGTCTTCCAGTATTTTTTCTGCTTTCCAACCTTTGTTTGAAGCTATTTGTTGCATAGAGTCAAAATCAATATACAACCAACTGAACCATTCGGTTTTTTGTTTTTTGTATCCGTAAGCACAAACAAACTCTCCGTAATACTTGTCCTCCGGAAATTCATCTTCTTCAAACATATAAGCAATATTAGATGAGTCAAAAATAATTTGTCCGCTGGGGGTTAAGAGTTTTTGAGCTCTATCCAAAAAAATCGGGAACCCGTAAATATCGTAACAAATTCCAATACCGTTCATAAGCAACAAAATTGTATCAAACTTTTGTCGAGTGTTCCAGTCAAAAAAATCAACCGTAACAGTTTGGTTTACTCCTCTTTCTTGAGCGGTTTTAGAACACAACTCCGAAATATCCAGAGCTACCACATCAAATCCTTTGTTTTGCAAATAGAGCGAATGACTTCCGGCTCCTGCACCAATGTCAAGTGTTTTTCCTTGGCAGAGCTGCAAAGCTTTTTGTTCAATTTCGGGCATTTGCTCAAAACGGCGGAAGTAAATACCGATATCCATTTCGGTTTTTTGTCCGAATTGGTCAAAAATCCAAAGTTTACTTTGTTGTTTTCGTTGATGAAAGTCGTAAATAGCTTGTCCTAAAATATCCATTAGTATCCTTCAATCGGAATTTCAATTTTATAGATTTTCCCCGAACTGTTTTTTAGCGAAATGTCTCTAAGCCAAGGATTATGGATTTTTAGGATTTTGTAGTTTATTCCTTGTTCTATGGCAAAGTCCGCAAGGTTGGTAATTTCTGTATTTACTTCAATAGTTTTGGTCGGAATTGGTTTATACAGTTCGTCTGCCGGAATAGAATATCCGTATTTTTCGGGATTTTGCATAATTTCTTTAAGAGCTAAAATCCTGAAAATATAACGTGAGGTTTCTTCTGTCAAAAGCAAATCATAATAGTTCGGAATTATTTTCTGTCTTTCAATTTGCTTGGCTATTCCTGACATTCCGCCATTATAGGCAGCAGCAGCTAAAGTCCAAGAACCAAACTTTTGTTTGGCATCGAGCAAATATTTACAAGCGGCTTCAGTTGATTTTTCCAAATGATAGCGTTCGTCAACAAAATTGTTTACTTCCATTCCGTATTCTTTAGCTGTTTCGGTCATAAATTGCCATACACCTCTTGCTCCTGAAGGCGAAACAGCGTTTTCTAATTTACTTTCTATAACGGCTAAATATTTGAAATCATCAGGGATTCCGTGTTTTTCCAGAATTGGTTCAATGATAGGAAAATAACGATTGGCTCTTTTTATAACAAGCTCTGTCGAAGCGTGTAAGTTTCGGTTTATGGTTAATTCTCTATCCAAACGTTCCTGAACGTCCGCTATGTGTATCGGAACTTTTTCCCCACAAAATTCAAATTCTTTTACGGAAGGTTTTATTGTACTTTCATTTTGTGCAGTAGAAGCCACGGCATTAATCAAAAAAAAGCTCAGTATTCCGACAAATACAACAAGTATAAGGCTTTTCAGTGTTTTCATAAAGTTAGTTTTTTATCAGTTCAGGCAGCTTTTCGTTTAACCATTTGTGTCGATTCAAAATCATTATGTGAGTTCCTTTTTCTAAAACGATACAATCCTGAATATATTTTATCGGAAATATTTCGTCATTACTTCCGTGGATATGGATAATGTTTTTATCGGGTGTTTCTCTGTCCCACATAATTACTTGTTCCAAAGCCCATTCTAAGTACAACTTATCTCGAACGGACAAATAAGTTTTATACAGTTCTTTTCGCCCTTTGAGGTACTTTTCGTTGATGCTTTCAGGAATATATTTTTCAATATTTTGCAAAACAGCGGTCGGAAAGAGCTTATAAATCTTAGTGAGTTTGGCAAACTTCATTCGCCTTGGGAACTCTTTGTTGCACTTAACACTCGATATAATAATTGTTTTTTGGACAGGAATAATTTTATTGATTTCCTGAACTAAAATACCTCCGAAAGAAACTCCTATTAAAACCGGATTTTTGTGTTTAATGTCTTTCGCCATTCGTTGGGCATATTCTTGCAAGGTTTCGCCTTTATGAGGAATTTTCCATTCCAAAAAGAACATTTCAAACTCTGTTTCATTGAGCTTTATGTTCTCAAAAATGGCAGGACTTGCAGCTAATCCGGGTATGAAATATACAGGTATTCGCAACTTTAGGGCAGTTAAACTTCTTATACAAAGGTAATTTATGTTTTTATAATTTATAAATATTGTTACAAAATTTACATTTTTCGGTTGTTGCTTGAAAAGAAATAAGTTTCTCGATGAATTTTAATATATTTGCAAGCATTTGTTGAATAAAAGGCCTCATAGTTCAACGGATAGAATAGAAGTTTCCTAAACTTTTGATCCAAGTTCGATTCTTGGTGAGGCCACAAATTTTAATAAAAATCACTTTAACTCAAAAAAATTGTGTTTAATTAAATAATATGATAAGGTAAACAGGATAATTCCTGCCGTAAACAGGTTACATTTGCTTGCAAAATTAGTTTTATGAAAATATTGGTTACAGGAGGGCTGGGATTTATAGGTTCTCACACAGTGGTAGAATTACAAGAACAAGGTTTTGAAGTTATAATTGTTGATAATCTTTCTAACTCTTCGATTAAAGTTTTAGACGGAATTACCAATATAACCAACATCAAACCGATTTTTGAACAAATTGATTTAAGAGAAAAGCAAAAGGTAGAAGAACTTTTTCAGAAATACGATGATATTTTAGGCGTAATTCATTTTGCAGCTTCAAAAGCAGTAGGCGAAAGTGTTGAGAATCCGCTTTTGTATTATGAAAACAACATTCACTCGCTCGTTTATTTACTGCAACAAATGCAGAAAAAAGAGGATACTTATTTTATTTTTTCATCCTCTTGTACGGTTTACGGTCAAGCCGAAAAAATGCCGATAACCGAAGATTTCCCCACACAAGCAGCCATCTCTCCTTACGGTAACACCAAACAAATCGGTGAAGAGATCATAACCGATACCGCAAAAGTAACGAGCATTAATGCTATTCTGCTCCGTTATTTTAACCCTATCGGAGCTCACAAATCAGCTGAAATAGGAGAACTTCCTATTGGAGTGCCTCAAAATTTAGTTCCGTTTATAACTCAAACAGCCATAGGTTTAAGAAAAGAACTCTCGGTTTTTGGTAATGATTACCCGACTCCTGACGGAACTTGTATCAGGGATTACATCCATGTGGTTGATTTGGCAAAAGCTCACGTAAAAGCCCTTCAAAGATTGATAAATAAAGAAAATACTGAGAAGGTAGAGACATTTAATGTAGGAACCGGAAAAGGGAGCTCCGTTCTTGAAGTTATCAATGCTTTTGAAAAGGTCTCTCAACAAAAACTACCTTACAAAATTGTAGGAAGGCGAGAAGGTGATGTTACTCAAGCGTATGCAGATACAACTAAAGCCAATACGGTTTTGGGTTGGAAGGCAGAATTTTCTCTGGATCAAGCCTTAGAATCGGCTTGGAAGTGGGAACAAAAAATCAGAAAAAACACGTAATCTTATAAACCCAAGTTGTTTTAACGGGTTCTATTCCATTTGATAAGTAAAAAAACAAACTCAGACATCCTCTGAATAACAGGAGGTTTGTGTTTGTTTTTTTACTTAATTCCCGTATCTTTGTGGAATATGACACAGATAAGCTCTTCAAACGAAAAAAATCAAGAAATCGTAAAGACAGTATTTACGGAATATCTTGAAAATAAGGGACATAGAAAGACTCCCGAGAGATATGCTATTCTACAAGAAATCTATGAAAGCAACGACCATTTTGATATAGAATCGCTTTATATCAAAATGAAAAACAAAAACTATAGGGTAAGTCGTGCAACACTTTATAACACTATTGAGCTCCTTTTAGAGTGTGGTTTGGTTCGCAAACACCAGTTCGGACAAAATCAAGCACATTACGAAAAGTCTTATTTTGACAAACAGCATGACCATATTATCATTACTAATACGGGAGAAGTAATAGAATTCTGTGATCCTAGAATTCAAACCATAAAACAAACCATCGAAGAACTTTTCGGAGTAGATGTACACAGCCATTCGCTTTATTTCTACGGTACTAAAAGAACAAATTCGGCTAACGACAACTAACAACTAAAATTTATACAACACAATGACAGTAGATTTGCTACTCGGATTGCAGTGGGGAGACGAAGGAAAAGGAAAAATCGTTGATGTACTCACTTCAAAATACGATATTATTGCACGTTTTCAGGGAGGACCAAATGCAGGACATACCCTCGAATTTGACGGAATCAAACACGTACTCAGAACCATTCCTTCAGGAATTTTTCATAAAAACTCAATAAATATTATCGGAAATGGAGTTGTAATGGATCCGGTAGTATTTATCAAAGAAATTGAAGGGTTAGAAAAATACGACATTGATATCCATTCCCGATTACTTATTTCTCGGAAAGCTCATCTAATTTTACCTACTCACCGACTTTTGGACGCAGCTTCTGAAGCTTCAAAAGGAAAGGCGAAAATCGGTTCTACGCTTAAGGGAATAGGACCTACTTATATGGACAAAACCGGTCGAAATGGAATTAGAGTAGGAGATATTGAACTTTCGGATTTTAAAGAAAGATATAGGGTTTTGGCAGATAAACATCAGGCAATGATTGCTTTTTATGATGTGGATTTGCAATATAACCTGAAAGAACTCGAAGATGAATTTTTTGCCGCTATCGAAGAACTTAAAAAACTGACTTTCATTGATAGCGAAGTTTATTTGAATCAAGCCATTAAAGAAGGAAAATCCATTTTGTGCGAAGGAGCACAAGGGTCACTTTTGGATGTAGATTTCGGAACTTATCCGTTTGTAACTTCGTCTAATACTACAGCTGCAGGGGCTTGTACCGGGCTTGGTATTGCTCCGAATAAAATAAAGAAAGTTTTCGGAATTTTTAAGGCTTATACTACTCGTGTAGGTAGTGGTCCTTTCCCAACTGAACTTTTTGACGAGATAGGAGCAACAATGGCAAAAGTAGGAAATGAATTCGGGTCAGTAACCGGACGTGCAAGACGCTGTGGTTGGTTAGATTTAGTTGCTTTGAAATATGCTGTTCAGGTTAATGGAGTAACAGAGCTCTATATGATGAAAGGCGATGTCCTCTCAGGATTTGAGACTTTGAAGGTATGTACAGCATATAAATATAAAGGCGAAGTTATTAAGCATTTTCCATACAACATTGAGCCTGAAAATGTAGAACCGGTGTATGTAGAGAAAAAAGGATGGAATACGGACTTGACAAAAATGACTTCGTATAGTGAGCTTCCACAAGAATTGAAAGACTATGTAGCTTTTATTGAAAGCGAATTAGAAGTTCCGATAAAAATCATTTCAGTGGGACCGGATAGAAAACAAACTATTCTGAAATAATCAAACCCATCAAGTATTGTAAAAAACTGATTTGAGCAGGGATTTATTCCGAATTCCTGCTCAATACCATATACCCTAAAATTCCCCCGATTATAGAAGCGATAAAAATTCCTATTTTGGCTTGTGTAATATATTCTTCGTGAGTAAAGGCCAAAGAGGTAACAAATAGTGACATAGTAAATCCTATAGAAGCCAACAGACCTAATCCGAAAAGGTTTTTAAGGTTCATACCCTCCGGAAAAGGAGCAACTTTGAATTTTACGCTTAACCAAGTAGCGCCAACCACTCCTACAACCTTTCCGACAAACAAACCTAAAGCAACACCTATCGCAATATTTGTGTTGAATAATTCTTCCAAATTAATGTCTAAAACAGAAACTCCGGCATTAGCTAAGGCAAAAATCGGTAAAATAATAAAGGTTACCATTGGGTGCATAGCGTGCTCCAATTTTTGCAAAGGAGGAATAGCCTGATTGGTATCGGCTTTAACTCTTTCCAAAACGTGTAATTGTTCATTAGTCAGAGTAGGGGTTTTATCGTTTATGTCTAATTTTCTGAAACGAGTAAGATGTTTGTTGATTCTTGCCATAAATATGTTTTCTTTAATCTTAACATCAGCAGGAATCGTAAAAGCAGCTAAAACAGCAGCAATAGTAGCATGGACCCCCGAAAGTAAAAACGCAGTCCAAAGTCCTGCAATTCCAAACAGTGCGTAAAATAATACACTTCGTACCCCTAATTTATTACCCAAATACATAATCAATAAGAATGAAAAACCGATAAGCAAGCTAATCATTGAGATATCTGAAGTATAGAAAAATGCAATTACTAATACAGCTCCTAAGTCATCAACAATAGCCAAAGCCGTCAAAAAAACCTTTAAAGAAAACGGAATTCTATTACCCAACAAGTACAAAACTCCTAAAGCAAAAGCAATATCAGTAGCCATCGGAATCCCCCAACCGCTATGTACTTCACCTTGATTATTGAAACTTAAGTATATCAAAGCAGGAACAACCATACCTCCTATCGCAGCAATAATAGGAAGCAAAGCCTTTCGCGGATTGGATAATTCTCCTGCTACAAACTCTCTTTTTAACTCTAACCCGACAACAAAAAAGAAAATAGCCATTAAGCCATCATTAATCCAATGATGGAGGTTGTATTCCAAATACGATTTTCCATCGAACAAAAAACCAAATTTGTGTTCCCAAAAATGATGATACTCTGTAGCTAACGGAGAATTTGCTAAAATTAAAGCTATAACAACACTAATGCCAAGTACAATTCCTCCTGCTTTTTCGTTTTGTATAAATTTCTGAATAGGTTTTGTAACTTTTTCGATTGGAGCTTCTTTTATTTGGGTCATTGGTTTGAGTGTAATTTTAAACTGCAAAGATAGTGTTTTGGAATTTTGATGGATAATTTGTTCGAGCTTTTGTAGCAGATAATCTAAATGATTTGTGCGGAAATCCCGTGAAATTCTTTATATTTTTCTATTTTTGTAAGAAACATATTTTGGAGTTTTTGATATTAAAAGAAATATGCAAGAAGCACAATATACCGAAGACAACATACGATCACTCGACTGGAAAGAA
>CAZVQI010000095.1:0-7831 GCA_964629155.1 uncultured Flavobacterium sp. | reverse complement strand
AACTGAGGGTCAACCACCCATCCCCCTTTATCATCAAAACTTTCGGCTTCCACCAGGAATGATTGCGATATCCCTTGTGTGTAAAAAAGTAGTGCTCCAATCAGGAAAATGAAATTTTGTGTCATAACATTCAATTTTTATATCTTAAATTACTTATTATCGGGTACAATTTATTCATTGTTAATTCTTTGTGCGACATGGTTTTGCAATTGTAATATACGCATCTTGTTCTTATCAAACGAATTCCTGCCATAGGCTTCGAAGGCTGAAAAGAGCTCTGGAGGATCTTCCAGCATACCTTGGTCCTGGATCTGATTTGTGAAGATGGACAGTTGATGCCGAAGATTCTGAAGGGCTTGCTGGTGTGCTGGAATATCTATAAGATTGTGCACCTCGTATGGGTCTGTCTGGATATCGTACAGTTCTTCCTCAACCATAGGTTCGATCAATTTTTGCTGGGCTGGGCTTAACTCTCCTTCCTCACCAAGGAAATTCAAAAGATGATAAATGGGGTAGATTGATTTCCGGTGGGCAGTTGAGGCTTCGTTTACGGATAAATCATGGATATAGTTCCGGATGTATTTGAACCGACCATCCCGGATCATCCTCGATTTGAAATGAATTTCTCCGATCCGATCTGCAGCTGCCCACACATAATCGCGTCCTTCCTTATCATTGAGCAGTGAAATTCCCTGGCTATATATTGTTGACAATCCGGTAATATCCAGCGTGGTTGCTGTGACATCGATCAGGCTATACAGACCATTGTTCTCTCCTTGTAGTTGGTAATGGGAACGGACCTCATCATCGAGGGTAGAAATGATAAGTGGCACGCGGATCCCTGAGTCATAGAGGAAGTTTTTCCCTCTTGGCATGGGTCTGCCATGATCTGAAAAAAAGAAAATCACCGTATTTTTATCAAGCCCCTTTTCTCGAATACTTTCCAACACCATTCCGACCTGCCGGTCTACGACCTGAATAGATTCATAATAATCCTTAAAGTCTTCTCTGGCGATGGGATGGTCGGGATAATAGGGAGGTAACTTCACCAAATCCGGGTTGATCGGATGCATGGTGTCTGCCTCGAACGGTCTATGGGTGAGTCGAAGATTTATTCGTGCAAAAAAAGGCTGATGGGGGTCAATTTCTTCCCATTGATTGTAATCATAGCTGTTCGCATCGTATTTGAAAAGCCAGTCCGTTTTCCCATTACCTGGGAAAGTCCTGATATTCGCGGTTTGGTACCCATGCTCCTGAAGGTGAATATGAATCGGCTTGATTGAATCGGGAAGCGGGGGTTTTAATTCTTCAGGGTACCGCATATGGTGAGCCCCCAGATAGTTCTGATAAAAACCTGTAACCAACGAAGTGCGACTGGGGGAACAGGCCACTCCGGTTGCATACATTTTATGGTAACGGATACCTTTTTGGGCCAGTGCATCGATGTTCGGAGTTTTTACGAGATCATGACCATAACAACTCAGGTCTGGGGACATATCCTCTATGATGATCCACACGACATTGGGATAGTCAAGGACTTCGCCTGATTTGTTTTCTTTGCAACTCACGGTAAGTAATAGTGTACAAAGCAAACTACTTATAAATGATATAGTACAATTCACTCTCATTCTCCTTTCAACATAATCACATTCACAACCTCGTTTTATTTTTTTAATCCAATGGCCACTCTAATACACCATTTTCTATCGCCCATTCATTCCATAAAGTTTCTAAACTGTCCGCCAATACTTGATTGATTGATGATAAATTATTTAATTCTGTAGGGTCATTGCCTAAATCATATAACTCCCAAGGCTCGTTTCGTAATTTGACCAGTTTATTATCTTTCATTCTAACTGCTTTATTTCCCATGTGCTCCCAAAAAAGTATTCTATCCTCTAATTGATCACTTTTAAAAATTGGATAAAAACTTTTGCCATTTAGTTGCAATAATGTGTTCTTTTCAAATTCATTGGGATAGCTAATATCTGCGACATCAAGACAGGTTGGCATAATATCCATAATATGCACAATGTCTTTGATCTTTCTTCCATTTTCTTTAATTCCAGCTGGCCAATGAACTATAAGTGGGGTTGCAATCCCACCTTCAAATTCCTGGCTTTTATATTTTCTAAATGGAGTATTACTTACATACGCCCAATTTTCACCATAGGAGGTAAAAGAAGAAGAGGTGCCGATTTCAGCTTGCGGAGATCGATCCACATTCTCCGCGGTAGCTCCATTATCTGAAAGAAAGAAAATCAGGGTATTATCAAATTTATCGTTTGCCTTTAAAAAGCGAATAAGTTTTCCTACATTTTGATCCATTCTATCTACCATTGCAGCATAAACTGCCATTTTTTGGCTTTCACTAGCAATGGTATTTTCATCCCATACTGTAAAATCGACTGGCGGAAGCTCAACATCTTCGTCGATAATTCCCAGCCTTTTTTGCTTTTCAAATCTCTTCTGTCTTACAGATTCGTATCCTTCGAAATATTTATCTTCATATTTAATGATGTCTTCAGGCCAGGCCTGCAAAGGAAAATGAGGTGCGATATATGCCAGATACAAGAAAAAAGGTGCATTGCTTCCTTCTGACTCTGCAAAAAATTTCAAAGCCTCATCTGTAAAATCATCAGTGGAATAAAAAGTGGAAGAATCCGGAGTTACTAGTTTATCATTTCGGTAAATTGGTCGATCTATAAATTTCGAAGGGTAGAAATATAAGCCACCACCTTTGGGTATACCAAAAAATTGGTCAAATCCCCTCTGATCAGGCCAGTGTTCCCGTTCATCCCCCACATGCCATTTTCCAACCATGATGGTATGATATCCATCTCCCCTTAGTAGTTCTGCTATAGTAGCACATTTGTCATTTAAAAAACCTTGATAAGATGGTTCGCCCAAATCCTGAACCATATGACCTATCCCT
Source organism: uncultured Flavobacterium sp. (assembly GCA_964629155.1). GTDB lineage: Bacteria > Bacteroidota > Bacteroidia > Flavobacteriales > Flavobacteriaceae > Flavobacterium. Next base: position 4,896 of record CAZVQI010000095.1, on the reverse strand, counting down.
GCCCTATGTTGATAAAGTCCGGTTAACAAACTTGCCCGGGAGGGGCAACACCGCGAAGCATTATAACATTGTGTAAACAACAGCCCATTTTGTGCTAGTTGATCCAAATTTGGGGTTTCGATTTCACTCCCCATACACCCGAGATCGGAATATCCCATATCATCTGCCAAGATGACAATAATGTTTGGCCGCTGTGGAACCATAGATTCTCCACATCCCACATTACAGCTTGCAACAAACGTCAGCCAAATCAATATGACAATATTTTTTATCATAATTGATTAAGTAGTAAATGAAATTATATTGATCATTTTATAACGTTTAAAATATTAGATTCCATGATAAGGTGCACCAACTTCGTAAGGTTGATGCACCGGTCATATTTTTGATTAACTGTGGTGATTCCTCAAAACCCGGGATTCTGAGCCAAACTCCCTCCCAATCCTCTATAAGTATCAATTTCTTGTTGTGGTATTGGACACAAATAATCTCTGTCTTTATTAAATTTCCTATTTAGCGCATTAGGAAATCGAGAGTCTAAATTCAAATCATATTGTTGCTCAACTCCATCATATGATACAAAACAATCATCGTCGATCTTAGGTACACCAGTAGCTTTGGAAGTATCTAGGATCCGACCATAAATAGTGACAGGCATAACCTTTTCTGCTATCCTCCAACGTCTAATATCAAATAATCGAAATCCTTCGTTTGCTAATTCGACCTTCCTTTCTCTTCGAATTACCGCTCTGAGTTCATTCTGCTCCATTGTTTCAATTGCCGGGTAGGCATCTGTATTTGATACATCCACACTATAAGCTCTGGCCCGCAATCTATTTATAGCTGATAGAACTGAATCATCAATTTGTCCTAATTCTATCTTAGCCTCAGCATATATCAGTAATACCTCGGCATATCTAATCAATATAAAATCTAAGTCAGACCAAATTTGACTTATCTCCTGATATTCTTCGACAGTATACTTTTTCCACATATAGCCACAAAAAGCGGCAGGCCAGGCTACAGTTCTGGAGTTATTGTTACCTCCTATTGCCTTCCAGTTTGCATCACGTAGGGTTAGACTGTCCGGATGACTTTCAAATATTTGCCCAGCCCAAAGATCCCCTGGTAATATAATGGAAGCTTTTAACCTTGGATCCCTGTTCTCAAATGGATTCTGAGGATCATATAAACTTGATTCATCGATCGGTTTACCATCAATAGCCTCATATGAATCAATCATTGATTGTGTTGGAACATTTGTACTATATCCATTCTGCGTCCTTGAACCTTGCGATCTGGGAAATTGAGTGGTATGAAAACCATCTTTAAAAGGCATTGAGAATATTATTTCAGTTGAGTTCTCTCCTGACAATCCAAATAAATCCTCATAACTAGGATGCAAGGCATAACCCAAAGTTGATTCATTGTCTATCACAGATTTAGCAGACGAAGCAGCCACTTCGTATCTCGAATTGTATAATGCAATACGAGCTCTTAGGGCTAAAGCGGTGCCTTTTGTAATCCTTCCATTATCTGAGCCACTCCACTTTTCAGGTAGTTTATCAGAAGCAACCTGTAAATCTGATAATATTTGATCTACTATCTCGCTTTTTGAAGTACGTGGGATAAGTGCCTCTTCAGTGGAAGTAGTCGGTTCTAGTAGGAGAGGAACATCACCGAACAATTCGGTTAAGTACATATAATTATAAGCTCGGATGACAAGTGCTTGCGCACGAATTTGATCAAATTTGTCCGGGTCTACTAAATCGACAGCTCTTTCCATATTCTGTAAAAGTGTATTCGCCCTGGCTATTGCTTTGTAACTAGTCGAATAAAAATTTTGATAGATAGCAGATGTGGCGCTATGACTGCCAGAGCCCAGTTCACCAAAACCATTTCCTCCCTCAAAGCCACGCGATATGGCGATATCTGTGGCAGAATTATCCATTACAACCGGCATGGGAAGACCATAAGTGCCTGTATAGACTATGGTTGCATAAACTCCAGTCAATGCCAGATCAAGTTCTTGTTCATTTTTAAAAAATGTCGCATCTACTGGTTCTGTCAGGGAATCAAGATCCAATAATTTATTGTCGCATGCGGAAAGGAAAATTGTAAGTAGAATTCCTATAGTGAATATATTCTTTTTCATCTTTCAATTGAATTTTTTATTAGAATGTCAAATCAATCCCAACTATATAATTCTGGGGAATTGGGTAATGTCCTCCTGAGGTTCCATTTGGTGTTAATGGATCAACTCCAGGGGGTAATTTATCAAAAGTCAATACATTTTGCCCCGATAGGTAAACCCTAAGATTACCCACAGAAATTTTGTCTAAGACTCTTCTAGGCACAGTATAACTTAACCCGACATTGCGAACCCTTAAATATGAAGCATCGAAAACCCAGGTACTACTTGTCTGAATATCGTTGCTCCCCGCACTCGTTGGTGATATTTTCGGAAACTTCGAATTTGGATTTTCAGGTGTCCAGAATTCTTCTGCTTGCCATTTTTGAATTTTACCAGCATTAAAGAGTGCCCATGAAACATCCCCGGTTAATAAAACATCCCTTTTACCAACACCTTGTATAGAAACAAATAAATCAAAGCCCTTAAAGCCAGCACTTAAATCCATACCATACGACAATGTTGGAAAAGGATTACCCAAAATCACTCTGTCATCAGGATTAATTAATCCATCAGCCTGATCCGGAATACCATCACCATTGGAGTCTATAGTCAGCTGGTCTTTGTATTGAAGATTACCAATTTGAAGACTTCCGAACTGTGATGGGGCGGAGGAAATTGCCTCCTGACTCTGAAAAACACCTATAGTCTCGTAACCATAGATCATATTGATCGGACTGCCTACCTCTATTATATTGTTGCCACTGATAATGGGTCCAATTCCAGCAAGATTTGTTACTCTGTTTTTTACATCGGATACATTTATACCTATGTTATATGAGAAATCTCCTATGTCATCCACCCAATTTGCAGAGAAATCCCAGCCTTTATTCTCTACATTCCCAGCATTCTGCGTGGAAGGATTAAGTCCAATTACAAGAGGGATTGGTAATGCAAGCAGAATATCTTTTGTCTTTCTCACAAAATAATCGAACGAGAAATTGAATCGTGAGTCTAACAATCCCACATCTATTCCAAAATTAGTTGTCTCAGTAGTTTCCCACATAATCGCTTTATTTGCTAAAACATTTTGGGAGGCGCCTGTAACTACCGCATCGTTGAAAACAAAATTGCTCCCCAAGCCAATGGAAGAAACATATGGAAAATCGCTACCTATCTGTTGATTACCTAATTCTCCCCAGGATGCACGGAATTTCAAGGAAGAAAATAAATCCAAATCTTTAATTATTTCCTCTTCTGACAACCTCCATCCAAATGAAAGAGAAGGGAATATACCTACCCTGTTGTTTTTATCAAATCGAGATGAAGCATCTCTTCTTATATTAGCTTCAAATAAATATCTTTCTTTGAATGAGTATTTAGCTCTTGAAAAATACGAAACAAGACTCGAATGTGTTGCAGAACCATTATTGGCATCATTCTCTTCAGAACCTGCATTGAGTACTTGATAATCTTGTAATATAAAATCGGTACGTGAAGCTCCGAAACCTTCATAGTCAGTCTTAATAAATTCATACCCTCCCAATAAGGAGAAGTAATGATTGCCTATCGTTTTATCATAAGAACCAACAAAATTAAAATTGTTTGTGAATGTTCTGGAATTGCTCTGAGACAAACTGTTCCTATTAGGAACTTTTCTAGTAGATTTAGATACCCAGTCAGTGATCGTTTCATAGCTTCTGATGAAGATTTTCCTATAGCCATCATTATTTTCAGGGGAATACATTAAAGAAAAATTCAACTCTGGAATAGGTCGAAAATTTGCTTTCAATACTCCTCTAAAATAATTTGCAAGATCATCATCATATCCCCCATCGGTAACTACCGCAATTGGGTTCTGGCCATTCCAGGCATCTCCCCATGAACCATCTGAATGGATCGCATGATAAATCGGAGGAACCCTATATGTTTGTCTGATTACCTCTTGTAGATTGAAACTTGGTTGAGTAGTTTTCGACCTACTAAAATTAAGATCAAAATTAAAATCTATCTTGTCTGACAGTTTAATATCTGTATTAAATCTACCATTGTACCGAACAAAGTCAAATGTTTTAATATTTGCACTTTGATCCAGAAAAGATAGACTTGCCAAAACACCCACTCTTTCAGTGCCACCGTTGACCCTTAAATTGTGGTATTGCTGAAACCCGTTTTCTGTAAAAACCTCCTTCACCCAATCAGTATTCGGATATATATCAGGATTGGTTTTATTATTCTCAGCATACTCATCGATCTCTTGTTGAGAAGCTCCGGAATATCGAAGAAAGTCTAAAGCCCCGAGATATTCAGGTTGGTTATTTATGGATTGATATCCCAAATAATTTTTATAATTTACACTAAGACCACCTTTTTGAGCTCGTTTAGTTGTTATTATAATTACTCCATTTGATGCTCTTGAACCATAGATGGCAGCTGAAGATGCATCCTTTAATACAGAAATGTCTGCAATATCATTTGCATCTACACTGTTCAAATCTCCTTCTACACCATCAATAAGAATCAATGGGTTATTAGAAGCTCCTATTGATCCAATTCCTCTTATTCTCAATGCGGCATTATCTTTACCGGGTTGACCACTTGATTGGATGGCAGTCAGACCTGGAACCAGACCTGTCAAAGCCTGAGATGTTTGAGCTACTTGTTGGTTAGCTATCCTATCTCCTTTTATACTCTCCACAGCACCTGTTAGATTAACCTTCTTCTGAACACCATATCCCACGACAACCACCTCATCAAGCAACTGA
>CAZVQI010000094.1:0-7851 GCA_964629155.1 uncultured Flavobacterium sp. | reverse complement strand
CGAAACAAATTTTATCCGGAAAAGTTACTACGGATAGCATCATTCTACTGGATAGCTTTGAGGATAGTTTGGTTTTCAGAAATCGATAAAATTCCTAAAATAGAATCTATAAATCCTGCAAGTTCTTAAACTTGCGGGATTTTTTTCTAAAATAATTTATTCATTTATTTTAATCCTTTGCTTCTTTAATTCTCTATGAATTATTCGGATTTTACATATTCTAAAAAATCAAAAGATTATTACAGACTGATCGAATAATTACTATGTAAAAGTATTATTTCCTACTTTTACCAAAAATTTAATTTAGCTGTGGGAAGTAAAAATAAACTAAAACGTTTTAATGAAAACCGAACTTTTTCGAATGTAATTCAACCAACTCGTGATGAAGTGGTTTCTGGGAATTTTTCCCTTAAGGGAAAATGGAATTCTGATTTTTTTAAAAATAATCATCCGATAATTGTTGAACTCGGATGTGGAAAAGGAGAATATACAGTTGAATTAGGTAAAAAATACCCTAACAAAAATTTTATCGGAATAGATATTAAAGGAGCCAGATTTTGGAGAGGTGCTAAAACTGCATTCGAAGAAAATATGAATAACATTGCTTTTGTACGCACCCAAATAGAACTCATTGAGCATATTTTTGCAGAAGGAGAAATAGACGAAATTTGGATTACATTCCCCGACCCTCAAATTAAGTACAAAAGAACAAAACACAGACTTACTAACTCAGCATTTTTGAAAAGATATAAAAAAGTACTTAACCCTGAAGGAATCATAAATCTGAAAACAGACAGCGAATTTATGCACGGCTACACACTTGGTTTACTTCACGGAGAAGGACACGAGGTGCTCTATGCTAATCACAACATATATGTGAATGAGGGAGCTCCTGAAGAAGTTACTTCTATTCAAACCTTTTATGAAAAGCAATACTTGGAGGTTAACAAACCCATTACATATATCAAATTCAAACTTAAATAGATGAATTATTTGTTTCCTTTTTTTCTGGGCTTAATTATTACTTTTTCAACCACACTTTTGCCCGGTTTGGTTAACATGACTGTTGCAAAAGTGAGCCTGAAAGAAGGAAAACCACATGCTTTTGCTTTGGGTTCCGGAGCAAGTTTTATTGTGTTTTTTCAAGCATTGGTGGCTACTATCTTTTCTCGATTTATAAACCGAAGGACAGACATCAACCATCTAATTCAAGAAGTCGGAATCGGGGTTTTTTTGTTATTAAGCGTTTATTTTTTCTTCTTCTCAAAAAAGAAAAAAATTCAAAAAGATGAAGTGATTATAAGTAGCAAACAAAGTCATTTTTTGATGGGAATACTTCTTTCTCTTATCAATGTATTTCCTATTCCTTTTTATGTAATTTTAAGTATTACTTTAGCATCGTACGGATATTTCAGTTTTGATAAACTCTTTTTAATTCTATTTTCAATAGGAGCATCTCTCGGAGCCATGGTGGTTTTTTATCTTTATGCGAATTTTATACGAAAAATAGAATCTAAAACTGATTTTTTCCTGAAGAATGTGAATAATCTGCTCGGAAGCGTTACTCTTTTTATAGCAATTTTAGGAATTATCAAACTAATCAATGACTAAATTGCAATATTATTTCTATACATTACAATTACAAAAATGAAGATTCTTTTGCTCGACAACTATGACAGTTTTACTTATAATTTAGTGCACTATCTGGAAAGTATGGGAGCCGAAGTAGAAATTTTCCGAAATGACGAAATTGAAATAGAAGAAGTAAAAAATTTCGATAAAATAGTTCTTTCTCCCGGTCCGGGAATTCCCGACCAGGCAGGGATTTTAAAAGCAATCATCAAAGAGTATTTTGATAAAAAACCCATTTTGGGAATTTGTCTTGGACAACAAGCTATTGCAGAAGTTTTCGGAGGGAGTCTGATACAACTTAGCACTGTGGTTCACGGAGAAGCAACTCCGATTACTATTACTTCACCAAACGAAATTCTTTTCAAAGACTTACCAAAAATTATAGAAGTCGGGCGTTATCATTCGTGGGTAGTAGACCCCAATACCTTGCCTGATACTTTAGAGATTACTTCTGTCGATGAAAACGGAAATATTATGTCTTTACAACACAAAATATACGATGTTAAAGCTGTTCAGTTTCATCCTGAATCCATTATGACGCCTTATGGAATGCAAATGCTGGAAAACTGGATTAAGAAGCAATCATAAAAACTATTTTTTTACTTCAAAAGATTTATTTTTCCGGAATATTTGTTTTTTTGTTGCAAAAAACAAATAATTGTTATATATTTGCAACCGCAATATCGCGGGATAGAGCAGTAGGTAGCTCGTCGGGCTCATAACCCGAAGGTCACAGGTTCGAGTCCTGTTCCCGCTACTACCTAAAAAAGCCGACTTTTAAATAGTCGGCTTTTTTAATTGGATTCTCGTTATTAGTTTTATAACCCTTCCTTGGGTTTACAACATTCCCAACTCGAGTTTTGCTTCCTCACTCATCAAATCACGTGACCAAGGCGGGTCAAATGTAAGTTCAATTTCCACAGATTTTACCTCGTCAATCGCACGTATTTTCTGCTCCACTTCTTGCGGCAAACTCTCTGCAACCGGACAATTCGGAGAAGTAAGTGTCATTAAGATTTTTACATCCATATCCTCATTAACCATTACATCATAAATTAATCCTAACTCATAAATATCCACAGGAATTTCAGGGTCATAAATTCCTTTAAGTACTTTCACTATTCGTTCTCCTAAGCTAATGTCATCTTTAAACTCTTCCATTTTTCCTCTATTTAAGTACAATTAAGCTTCTTTTGTTTCAAATGCTAAAGCATACATTTTTATTTGTTTTATCATAGACACCAATCCGTTAGCACGTGTAGGCGAAAGATGTTCTTTCAGTCCGATTTCATCTACAAAATCCGTTGATGCCTCTAAAACATCTTTTGGACTTTGTCCCGAAAAAACACGAATCATAATAGCGATAATTCCTTTAGTCAGAATAGCATCACTATCAGCCGTAAAAAATATTTTTCCGTCTTTATATTCCGCATTAAGCCAAACTTTGGATTGACACCCTTTAATGATATATTCGTCTGTTTTATATTTTTCGTCAATTATTGGTAGTGATTTTCCAAGTTCTATTATATACTCGTATCGCTCTGTCCAATCATCAAACATTGAAAACTCGTCAATAATTTCGCTCTGAACTTCTTTAATTGTCATTGTTTATTATTTCTTTTTAACATTCATATACAATCCTACTACTTTATCTACCAGAGGTTTCAATTCTGCAGGAGGCGCTCCTTCGTCAAAAAGGTTTGATTCATAAATATTTTCGTTATGCAACACTCGAATTTGCGCTGTTCGTGTAGCGTCAACTGCTCGTTTATTAGTTGGTGCTTTAAAGTTTTTTATTTGAGTCCTGTCAATTTTTTGAATTTCCTTTATTAAAGAATTCCATTCTTTATCCGACAAAGAATAATAAAAAACACCCTGCTGTTTTCCTTCTTCCATTACTACCAAAGAATCGTTTTTGATAATGACCTTGCTTTGACTTCCTCTGGTTTTTGCATCATATTCGATAATTAGTTCTTCTCGTAAAGTTTTTGTATCAGAAGAAGAACATTTGTTTACAGTAACTGTCAAAACAGTAAATAATATTAGGGTTAACGTTTTCATTAATGTGAATTTAGTCATACAAAGGTACATTAAATTGACTAAATACTGATAAAAAGATAATAACCATAAATCCAAATTCAAATAAATTACTTTTTTATAAAAAATTAAATATTAACACCTAAGAGCTTACTATTCAATTAAAAAAATGAAAGCCCGGTGAGATAATTTTTATAGAATTATTTTTTGGAGAAACTACGACCGAACAGCACAGTCAAACTGAAGGTATGTCAACCAATAGAAATTTACAGGACATGAGTTAGATAAAAAAACAAGGTTATATTTTGTGAGGACTATTTATTATAACTCTAAAAGAGTATATTGATAAGTATAACCCATTAACACAGGTAAATATATGAAGATATCTCATTATACTTATGAGATTTAATAATCCGATAAATACTATAGAATTGAATAGTTTTTTTTGGAAATAAATTCTACGCTAACAAATATTAATTTAGTGAAATGGAGATTCGGTTTGGGCAAAACCCACCGAAAACATCAACAAAAAAACCAAATCAATCTCATAGCTATTAGACTTTTGTATTAAGCTTTCTTAGTTTAATCGCTGTTAATACTTTTTTGGTATAAAGCGGAAAATCGGCATTCAAAAGCCAACCGAAATAACCCGGTTCTTGTTCCAAAACATCTTCTACTTTGACCCCCTTATGTTTACCAAAAGTGAATATCTCTTCTCCTTTATCGTTAAGAGCTATAAATCCTGCAAAATCTACTGCTTTTTTTCGAGTAGTAAATTCCGATAATGCTCGGATATCATTCTCTAAATCATTATATCTGTCAAGTTGTGCTTTTAAGATTTCGTAAGTAGCATGAGTATCAGCTTCTGCACTATGGGCGTTTTCAAGCGTACCATTGCAATAAAAACGATAAGCAGCAGCCAAAGTTCGTTCTTCTTTTTTATGAAAAATAGTTTGCACATCAACCGTCACACGGTTTTTTAAATCAAAATCAATATCAGCACGCAAAAGTTCTTCTACCAATAAAGGAATATCAAATCGGTCAGAATTATATCCTGCCAAATCCGAATCTTTTATCATATTATGTATTTGCGGAGCAAGTTCTTTAAAGGTAGGCTCATTAGCTACTTTTTCATCAGTAATTCCGTGCACAGCAGTAGCCTGTGGCGGAATCGGTATAGTGGGATTTACGAGCCACGTTTTGCTTTCTTTGTTTCCGTTCGGATAGATTTTCAGAATCGAAATTTCTACAATTCTATCTTTAACCACGTCCGTTCCGGTGGTTTCTAAATCAAAAAAGCAAATTGGTCGGTTGAGTTTTAATTCCATTTATGTGTAAATAATATTAAATATTTTTTAGAAAGGCACACCTCCGTCATCCGGATCTTCATTATTAAACGAAGAAGGCATACTGCTTCCGAAAGCTTCATTCGGAGACGGAAGATTCGAAATAATATCCTCTGCATTCATTCTGGAAGGCAATGCTCCGTAATCAAAAGCAAAATCATCCAAATTACCGAACTTACCAAACTTGCCTTCAAATTTTAATCGGATGTTGTCTAATCCTCCGTTTCTGTGTTTTGCCACAATAAATTCCGCCTGATCTTTGGTTGGAGATTGTTCCTCATCATCCCATTGATCTATCTTATAATATTCCGGACGATAAATAAATGACACAATATCCGCATCTTGCTCAATAGCTCCTGATTCTCTCAAATCCGAAAGCAGAGGTCGTTTTGAACCTGTACGAGTTTCTACGGCACGAGAAAGCTGTGATAAGGCAATAACCGGAATATTTAACTCTTTAGCTAAAGCCTTGAGGTTTCTTGAAATGGTAGAAATTTCCTGCTCGCGATTTCCCCCTCCTTTTCCGCTGTTTCCTGCTGTCATCAACTGTAAATAATCAATAATTATGAGTTTAATACCGTGTTGTGAGTGCAAACGTCTTGCTTTCGCTCTTAAGTCGAAAATAGAAAGCGAAGGAGTATCATCTATATATAAAGGTGCTTTTTCAAGGTCTTTTACCTTAGTGTTGAGTTGTTCCCACTCGTGTTTTTCCAGTTTTCCGGTTCTGAGTTTTTCTGATGTAAGCCCTGTTTCAGAAGAAATAAGTCTTGTTATTAGCTGAACGGATGACATCTCTAACGAAAAAATAGCCACCGGGTTTTGATAATCAATAGCTATATTTCGAGCCATCGAAAGAACAAAAGCTGTTTTACCCATACCCGGTCTGGCAGCAATAATAATCAAATCACTTGGTTGCCAACCCGAAGTGAGTTCGTCTAATTTAGTAAATCCGGTAGCTATTCCGCTTAACCCTTCTTTTTTGGCAATTTCTTCAATCCTCTGTTTGGCTTGTCTTACTAAATCTTGAGCCGTTTCAGAACTTTTCTTGATATTCCCTTGAGTTACTTCGTAGAATTTTGCTTCTGATTTATCTAACAAGTCAAAAACATCGGTTGTTTCGTCAAAACAATCTTCAATGATTTCAGAAGAAATCCGAATCAGGCTGCGTTGAATGTATTTTTGCAAAATAATTCTCGCATGAAACTCAATATGAGCCGATGAAGAAATTTTTTGTGTTAACCCAATCAGGTAATAATCTCCTCCGACAAGGTCTAACTTTCCGTTTTTACGGAGTTGAGCCGAAACTGTTAATAAGTCTATCGGTTGTCCGTCTTTGAACAAATAATCTATAGCTTCAAAAATGTACTGATGAGCTTCTTTATAAAAAGCCTCCGGAGACAAAAGGTCGATTACTTCATCAACTCCCTTTTTATCAATCATCATAGCACCCAACACAGCCTCTTCTAAATCAATGGCTTGTGGCTGAATCTTCCCTTTTTCAAGACTAATTACTTTTGACGTTTCCGAACGGATCGGATTAATATTTTTCAGGTTTTCCATAGTGCGAAAATAACTAAAATATCAAGCTTAACAGAGTTGAGTTATTGGCAACATCCTGTTAATACTTTTTTAATAACTCTTTTTTTCTGTTGATAAGACAAAAAAAATCCGAAACATTTCAGTTTCGGATTTTTAAATTCATTGAAAATGAAAGGTTATCCTTTGAACTCTCCCATTTTAAGATATTTTTCCATTCGTTCCGAAACCAATTTTTCTGTTGATAATTTACTTAATTCTTTATACGCTTTAGTGATGTATCTCTGAACGGTTTTAAAAGTAGTAGCTTTATCATAATGTGCTCCTCCGAGCGGTTCAGGAATAATATCGTCAATGAGTCCGTTTTTTTTCATGTCATAAGAAGTCAATTTTAAAGCTTCTGCCGCTTCTTCTTTATGATCCCAACTTCTCCACAAAATAGAAGAACATGATTCAGGAGAAATTACCGAGTACCACGTATTTTCGAGCATATACACTCGATTCCCAACTCCGATTCCGAGGGCTCCTCCTGAAGCTCCTTCTCCAATTATAATTGAAATAATCGGGACTTGCAGGCGAGACATTTCAAAAATATTTCGGGCAATCGCCTCTCCTTGTCCTCTTTCTTCTGCTTCCAACCCCGGATAGGCTCCCGGAGTATCAATCAATGTAAGTACCGGAATTCCGAATTTTTCGGCCATCTTCATCAAGCGCAACGCCTTGCGATACCCTTCCGGATTAGGCATCCCAAAATTACGATACTGACGCATTTTGGTATTAATCCCTTTTTGCTGACCGATAATCATAAAAGATTGACCATCAATCTTTCCGAGACCTCCTACCATTGCTTTATCATCCTTGAAATTTCTGTCTCCAAAAAGCTCTAAAAACGTATCCCCGCATAAGTTTTGAATATACTCCAGTGTATAAGGTCTGTTCGGATGACGAGAAAGTTGAACTCTTTGCCAAGCAGTAAGGTTTTTATATATCTTCTTCTTTGTTTCTTCGAGTTTTTTTTCAATCTGCTTGCAAGTAGTCGAAACGTCAACATCAGATTCCTGCCCAATAAGTTGACACTTTTCTAACTGATCTTCAAGCTCTTTTATCGGTAATTCAAAATCTAAGTATTCCATATAAGGTTAGTTTTCTTTGAGTTGGAAAAGCAAAGGTAAGACTTTCTTTAGAAAAAAGAAACTTCAATTTTTATGTTGGATTGTTGGTTGAGTCTATTGCAACAAATTAACATTTTTTTGTTTTTATTTGAAAAATATTTATGTTTGGAACTGCTAAACATCTTTTA
>CAZVQI010000093.1:0-7929 GCA_964629155.1 uncultured Flavobacterium sp. | reverse complement strand
AAGGAGGTTTATTTTTTTAGTTGTGTTCACACTCTAAAATTCAGAAAAGTTTAAAACCAAATAGGTTTTACGTTTTTATACTTAAAATTCTGTGTTTGAGGTTTAGATAAAAGATTAACGTTTAATTAGCTTAGGTAAGGTAATAAATTAGGCTTTTTTGCGTTATCTTTACAATATCACTTCAATTGGGTTTTACTGAAAAAATCTACTAATTTAGAAGCGAGCATATTAAATGAATACAAAGATTACCGGTGTAGGGAATTACATTCCGAGCCAAACCATTACCCACCTTTTTTTTGACCAACATCACTTTATGGACGAAAGCGGAACTAGTCTTACTCAAGACAATACCACTATTGCTCATAAGTTGCAGGAAATTACGGGTATAGAAGAAAGAAGGTACACTGAGAAAGAGCAAGTAACCTCAGACCTAGGGTTCTATGCGGCGCAAAAAGCCATTGCCGATGCACAAATAGACCCTGAAACGATTGATTACATCATATTTGCACACAATTTTGGTGATGTCCGTTACGGAACCATACAGTCAGATATGGTGCCGAGTTTGGCTTCGCGCGTGAAGCACCTATTACAAATCAAGAACAATTATTGCGTAGCTTATGACGTGCTGTTTGGCTGCCCGGGTTGGGTAGAAGGCGTTATTCAGGCGCATAGCTTTATCAAATCGGGGATGGCGAAGCGTTGCTTAGTCATTGGGGCAGAGACGCTTTCGAGAGTGGTAGATATACACGACAGAGATTCGATGATATATGCTGATGGGGCCGGAGCTGCTATAGTAGAGGCAAGTTCGGACGATAGCGGCATTAAATCTCATGTTTCGGCTTCTTTTACGTTGAACGAGAAAGATTATCTGCATTTCGGTAAGTCATATAACAACGATAATTGTCCGGATGTGAGGTACATAAAGATGAACGGGCGCAAGATCTATGAATTTGCCCTGATGAATGTTCCGGGGGCGATGAAAAAGTGTTTTGACGAAAGCGGTTATTCGATTGAAGAACTGTCAAAGATTATCATCCATCAGGCCAATGAGAAAATGGATGAAGCTATAGTGAAACGCTTTTACAGACTATACAAAAAAGAAGTTCCGGAAAATGTTATGCCAATGGTGATTCAGAAGTTAGGGAACAGTAGCGTGGCTACGATTCCGTCATTGCTGACGATGATACTCAAAGGAGAATTGTCGGAACACTCCATAAATCCGGGCGATGTAGTGATGTTTGCCTCGGTAGGGGCAGGGATGAACATCAACGCTTTTGTCTATAAGTTTTAAGCATAAAAAAAGGGTATTGATTTCATGGTCAATACCCTTTTGTGCAAACAAACAGATTAATTATTTTCTCTTTACGTTAACTGCAACGATTCCCTTTTTACCGCGTTCGGTATCATAGGTTACTTGATCATTTTCTTGAACATTTTCTAATAATCCTGTAGCGTGAACAAAGATGTCTTCACCACTTGATTGTGTAATAAATCCGAATCCTTTTGATTCATTGAAAAACTTTACGGTTCCTTCTTGCATTTTGTTGATGTTTAAATATTTATAAATTATTTTTTGATTTCTGTGGCTTTGTATCCCTTGGGGGTATATTCTTTTTTATAGGTTACTTTGTCGTGTTTTTGTACGACATTAATAACGTCTTTTTGGTGAAAGAATATATTGTCTCGTGATTCGTCTTCGGTGATGAAGCCGTACCCTTTTTCGCTGAAGTAAGTGATTATTCCGGTGAAGTGGGTAGGTTGCTGCACGTCAGCTTTTTTGGCGGCTTTAGCGGCCTTGGCTAAGTCTTCTTCACGGTTTTGTAAATGTGGAGGGACAGAGGTGAATTGTCCGTTCACGTCCACATAAACAATCATCTCATCGAGGGACTTACCCTTGTTGTTATTGGTTTTGCGCAATTCTCTTCGCGCGGTTTTGTCGATTAGTTTTTTGCTTTTTTTCTTTGAATTTTCTTTTTTAGAAAAAGAATCTGCCATAAATATATTGATTAAAAATTTCGATAAAAGGGTTATACAGAGGCTACGGGCATTTTGAATCCGATGAGCTTTTGTATGTTTTTGAGTTCCTTTACTTCTTCTTGGTCACAAAAAGAAATGGCTACCCCTTGCGCACCTGCGCGGCCCGTTCGTCCGATACGGTGAACGTAGGTTTCGGGAACATTAGGGAGTTCGTAATTGACCACATGTGGCAATTCGTTAATGTCTATACCGCGGGCAGCAATATCGGTGGCAATCAGCACGCGAATTTTACTGGATTTGAAGTCCGAAAGCGCTTTTTGTCTGGCGTTTTGAGATTTATTGCCATGAATGGCAGCGGCATAAATACCTGTTTTTACGAGTTGTTTTACGAGTTTGTCAGCCCCGTGTTTTGTGCGGGCAAAAACCAGTGAACGCTCGATGGATTTATCTTCCAAGATATTGATAAGGAGGTTTAACTTCTCGGTCTTTGGTACAAAATATACCGATTGCTGAATAGTCTTCGCGGTAGAAGATACCGGATTGACATTAATTTCGGTAGGTTTTTTTAGGATAGTCGAAGTGAACTTTCGGATTTCGTCGGGCATGGTTGCCGAGAAAAACAAGGTTTGTCTCTGAGTATTGACTTTGGATAAAATCTTTTTTACATCATTGATAAAGCCCATATCGAGCATGCGGTCTGCTTCGTCCAGTACTAAAATTTCGATTTTAGACAGGTCGATAGCACCTTGATTCATAAGGTCCAGCAAGCGACCCGGTGTGGCGATAAGGATATCTACTCCTTTTTTCAAAGCAGAGATTTGTCTGTCTGCATTTACGCCTCCGAAAATAGAAAGATGTGAGAGTGAGAGATATTTGCCATAGGCTTTGAAGTTATCGTCAATCTGTAGGGCTAATTCTCGGGTGGGAGTCAGAATAAGGGAACGGATTGCCTTGTTGTGACTTGGTTTTTCGTTTAATTTCTGTAGTATAGGAATAGCGAAAGCAGCTGTTTTTCCGGTTCCGGTTTGGGCACAAGCAATGAGGTCATTGCCCTGAAGTATTACAGGAATAGATGCCGCCTGAATGGGAGTTGCTGTGGAATATCCAATTTGTTCAATTGCCTTGTGAATAGGCGTTATGAGGTTTAATTCGTTAAAATTCATGAAAGGGATACCGTAGTATCAGATTTTAGTTGCTTCTCGAGGACTTGAGCAACGAAAGGCAGGGTTATTATTTATTTGGGAATTGCCCAATCAAAAAATTAAGTGTCAGGAAGGATTAACCTTTGAGGACTAAGTTGATGAGAAAACAATTCGGCTTTTAAAAAGTGCAACTGAAAAAGCTAAACTGAGAGTAAAAAATAGTTTTTAGACTGATTCAGAGAAGGGCAGAGCCAGATGCTCGTTTGTTAATTCCCGACAAAGGTAGGTATTTAATTTGGTATAAAAGCATTTTTTGTTGCTTTTTTTCTGAAATAGAGGAATTTATAAAAGAGAAAAGACTTGTAAAACCTTATTTTAAAGAGGTTGAAAGCAAATCGTGTGAATTGGAAAAAAAGTCAAAAGATTACAGAAATCTGTAGTTGTTATCTCCTTAGGGCTTGTGGTATTATTTTTATTTCTTTTTCAATTCATTTAAACTTCACATTTAGCTGTTTAGAGAAGAAATTCCCTTTTATATTAAGATTTTTTTTAAAAAATATATTATTTTGGTCGAGCTATAGATAGAACAAAATAATATATGACAACAACTACATTCACTACCAAAGAGAAATTACGACATTTATTCTGCTTACCGGTTATAGTAGCAGCCTTAGGTTACTTTGTTGATATTTATGATTTACTATTGTTTGGTATTGTACGTATTCCCAGCCTAAATGATTTAGGTCTTGATCCTGATACTGTAGGAGTAAAAATCCTGAACTGGCAAATGTTCGGTTTGTTGTTGGGAGGTATTCTTTGGGGTGTTTTAGGTGATAAACGAGGGCGCTTATCCGTATTATTCGGTTCTATTATTACATACTCTTTAGCAAATATCGCTTGTGGCTTTTTGCCTTTTATGGCTACCGAACATTTAGATTATACTTATATGGCTTTGCGCTTTATTGCAGGAATAGGATTAGCGGGCGAGTTAGGAGCAGGAATCACCTTAGTCTCAGAAACTTTACCTAAAGAATTACGGGCTATAGGGACATCACTCGTAGCAGGCTTCGGGCTACTGGGAGCCGTTGTAGCTAACTTTACGGTAGAACTGAGCGGTAAATGGTATGTTGCCTATTGGATAGGTGGAGCTATGGGGCTAGCATTGTTGTTACTGCGAGTAGGTATAGTAGAATCCGGTATATATCGCGATTTGCACGACAAAGCTACTGTGGCAAAAGGAAATATTCTGATGTTTTTTAATAATAAAGACCGATTTATTAAATACCTAAAGTGTATTAGTATAGGTTTACCTACATGGTTTTGTATCGGTATTCTGGCTATGTTTGCTAATGAGTTTGGGCGAGCCCACGGCATCAAAGAACCTGTAAGCCCCGGTATGGCTATCATGTGGGGTTATGTAGGAATTTCAGCCGGAGATTTTTTAAGCGGATTTATCAGTAATGGGTTACGCTCCCGAAAAAAGGCAATTCTTGCAATGTTGCTGTTTACATTAGTAGGGGTTGTTTTACTTCTTTTCGGACCTGTACCTACTCCCCAATGGTATTATTTTTATTGTGTATGGCTCGGATTAGGTACCGGTTATTGGGCAATGTTTGTTACCGTTGGAGCAGAACAATTCGGAACGAACATACGGGCTACAGCTGCGACTACTATTCCTAATTTTGTCAGAGGATTATTGGTCGGGATGACCTTTTTATACGAAACATTTAAAGACATACAACTGGGAATCATCATAAGCGGTACTTTGGTAGGTATTATCGTATTTACTTTAGGTATTTATGCTACTGTTACCATACCCGAAACTCACGGCAAAGATTTAGATTTTATAGATGAATAATATTAGAGAGTATTAAAAACCTACTTTTGATATCATACAACAATATCACAGAAACTTACTCACTTTAGCAAGATTCGGGTTGAATATCAGCAATATGATGTTGATATTGCAGCACAATTTCAAAACGATGAACGAGCAACAAAAAATTGATTTTCAAAGAATTGCACAAGCAATTGAATACATAAAAAACAACTTCAAAAAACAACCCAATCTTGATGAGGTTGCAAAGCAAGTGCATTTAAGTCCGTATCATTTTCAACGTTTATTTAGTCAATGGGCAGGAACTACACCAAAAAAGTTTTTACAATACATCAGTATTGAACATGCAAAAAAATTGTTAGCCGAAAGACAAGCTACTCTTTTTGATGTAGCTTTTGAAACAGGGCTCTCAAGCACAGAACGATTGCATGATTTATTTATTACTATTGAAGGGATGACCCCTTCCGAATACAAAAACGGAGGTAAACACTTGTTTATTCGTTATAGTTTTGCAGAAAGTCCTTTCGGTAATCTGATTGTAGCTTCTACCCCTAAAGGAATTTGCTATATGGCTTTTGAAGATGATAAAACAAACGCCTTTAACGACTTAAAACAAAAATTTCCGAATGCTGTTTTTGAACACAAATC
Source organism: uncultured Flavobacterium sp. (assembly GCA_964629155.1). Classification (GTDB taxonomy): domain Bacteria; phylum Bacteroidota; class Bacteroidia; order Flavobacteriales; family Flavobacteriaceae; genus Flavobacterium. Next base: position 2,325 of record CAZVQI010000093.1, on the reverse strand, counting down.
AGACCCTATACAACAGAATGCGTTACAGATTTTCAGAAGTGATTGGAATAAGTTATCTGAGGTTAAACTACATTTAAAAGGCACGGATTTTCAACTAAAAGTATGGGAAACTCTCCTGAAAATTCCTATGGGACGACTTTCTACATACGGAAAAATTGCTGAACAAATAGGCAATGCCAATGCTTATAGAGCCGTAGGTACAGCTATTGGCAGTAATCCGGTTGCTTTCCTTATCCCTTGTCATCGTGTTATACAATCAACAGGAGAAATAGGAGGTTATATGTGGGGCAATACTCGAAAAACAGCTATCATAGGTTGGGAAAGTGCAAAAACCAATACAAAATACTTATAGTAACTTTCAGGTTTCAGAGCCTTACACCCTTGTCCAAAACTTTGTATAAGAACTCGTGAAAATTAAGTCTTATTCAAAAATGAAATTATTTGAAGACATCATAGATAAAACCAACAACCTACTATCCGGAGACGGAATAGTAAACTATCACGGTAAATTATTCAATCAAAAAGAAACTGACTATTATTTCAAGAAGTTGCTGAACACAATTAACTGGCAAAATGACCAAGCAATAATTTTTGGTAAAAAAATCATTACAAAGCGAAAAATAGCTTGGTATGGTGATAAACCCTATAAATACACTTATTCTAAAACCACTAAATACGCTTTACCTTGGACAGAAGATTTATTAAAACTCAAAACCATAGTAGAAAAAGAAACCCATGAAACGTTTAACTCCTGTTTACTGAATCTGTATCACAACGGGGAAGAAGGAATGGCCTGGCATAGTGACGGAGAAATTAATTTGAAAAAAGATGGAGCAATCGGTTCTTTAAGTTTTGGAGCCGAACGAAAGTTTGAATTTAAACACAAACAAACTCATGAAAAAGTAGAACTAACCTTAGAAAACGGAAGTTTACTGGTAATGAAAGGCACTACACAGACACACTGGTTACATCGCTTACCTCCAACTAAAAAAATCCAAACTCCTCGCATCAATTTAACCTTTAGAACCATAGTAGAATAAATCTTTTAGCAATAAGTAAAATATATGAAATCACCGGACCGAAAACTTATAGTTCACAAGACGTAGCTGTTACATTCTCAAAATTACTTCAAAAGAAAATAGTAGTATCGCTTATCCTTTAAGAAAAATGGATCGAGACACTACAGTCGTCAGTGGGTTTTACGAAAAACACTGCTCAAAACTTAACAGCCATGACTCAAGCAATTATTGACCAAAAAATTACCCCGGAAAATCATCGTGAACTAATAAGACTCTCAACTCCATTAGAGGAATATTTACAGCAAATTCAATTCTAAAACTGAATCTTTACTTTTTAAAAACAAAACTCTCTATATTTATATCACAGATAATCAATCAGGAAGAAACAAATCCGTAAAACTCTATTACTTTTGCTAAAACGTTAAAAAAACAGTATGGTAAGACCCGAAGCAATAATTGCCATAAAAGATGTAAGTAAAAAGCTCCAATTTTTATCAGAAATGCAAGGGTACAAAAGCACACACGGAGGTAATACATTTGAAATCTTAACCGGTAAAGGTGTTATTCTATTTACCTTTACCCAATTAAAATCCTTACATTTGCCCTTTTAATTATAATACTTTTATGAAAACAGAAGAACAACTAAGACAAAGAAGTGGAAACAAATGTGAGTTATCAGGAATTTCAGAAAACTTAGTAGTATATGATGTTCCTTTTGCTCCGAATTCTGATGCAAACGGTTCTATTCTTATTTGCGAAAAATGTTTGAATCAAATAGAGAAGAAAGAAGAATTAGACAGCAAGTTTTGGGAAAACTTTTTATTGAGTTCGATGTGGAGTGAAATCCCTGCTATCCAAGTAGTTTCATGGAGAATGCTCAATCGCTTCAGAAACGAAAGCTGGGCTTCTGACGCTCTTGATATGATGTATCTGGACGAAGAAACTCTTGCTTGGGCAGAAAAGACAGGAGACCATTTGTCAGAAGCTTCTCAATTACACAAAGACTGCAACGGAAATATTCTGGTAAATGGCGATACTGTAACTCTTATCAAAGATTTAGACGTAAAAGGTTCTACGATTAATGCTAAAATTGGGACAGCAGTAAGAAATATTCGTTTAGTTCATGACAATCACGAACAAATCGAAGGAAAAATTGAAGGACAATCCATTATTATCCTCACTAAGTTTGTCAAAAAACAATAATGTTTTAAAAAAATGCTTGTTATTTAAGCTGAAAACATGAATTACCTCTCAGTCGAAAATATATCTAAAGCCTATGGTGAAAGAGTCTTGTTTGAAGACCTTT
>CAZVQI010000092.1:0-7967 GCA_964629155.1 uncultured Flavobacterium sp. | reverse complement strand
AGCACTCCAAAATCAATAATGAGTAAAAGAAATTATGATTGATATATAATTAAAAAGACAACTTATTTTAAGTTGTCTTTTTTAGTTGTTTTTGATTTGAATCCGCAAATTTTCAGTGATACTATAATTTTTGTTTTACCTTTGCCCTTTATTTAGAAATACACCAAATGAGAGAGGAAAAATCAAAATGGGATATTTTCAGACAGCGAGTACACATCATTATTTATGGAGTAAATACTTTTTACGGTAAGCTGTTTGATGTAGTTCTATTAGGACTTATCTTTTTGAGTGTCTTGGTAGTAATGCTTGAAAGTGTTAAGTCGCTTGATGCTAAATATCATGCATTTTTATACGTTTCAGAATGGATTATTACGGTTTTTTTTACTGTAGAATATATTTTGAGAATTATCTCTACCAGAAAGCCGAAAGAGTATATTTTTAGTTTTTACGGAATAATTGACTTTATTGCAGTTACTCCAATGTATCTTTCCTTTTTTATTCCCGGTTCGCAAGTGTTGGCTGTAGTAAGGGCTTTGCGTTTATTGAGACTTTTCAGAGTGTTAAATTTGGTTCAGTTTACAGGACAAGAATCTCACCTGAAGCTTGCTATTCGGGCAAGTCGAAGGAAAATTATTGTTTTTGTGTACTTTGTAATTATTGTAAGTTGTCTTTTAGGTTCATTAATGTATGTGGTAGAAAAAGGAGAAAATGGTTTTCAAAGCATTCCGGATAGTATTTATTGGGTAATTGTAACGCTTACGACTGTAGGGTACGGAGATATAGTTCCTATAACAACGATAGGAAAAGCAATTGCTTCAATTATTATGGTTATGGGTTACGGAATTATCGCTGTTCCCACAGGAATTGTAACTGCCGAATATGCTAATGCAATCGGGCATAAAAGACAAAAAAGAGAATGTAAACATTGTGGAAAATCAGACCACAGAGAGCAGAGTATTTACTGTTATAATTGCGGTTTTGAACTGGAAGATGAATAATTTTAGTAGGTAATAATCAGTTGTGTACCTTTGTTGGGTGAAGATACAATAGACAAAACACCTGAAATATCTTCCAATCTTTTTTTAATATTTGATAATCCGTTTCCTTTTGGAGTACTATCTACGTCAAAACCTTTTCCGTTGTCTTCGATAATTATTTTTACCCGGTTATGTAATTGTTGGATTTTGACGGAAATTTGATTAGCCTGAGCGTGTTTAATGGCATTGTTTATACCTTCCTGAACGATTCGATAAATATTGATTCCCTCAAAAGCACTCATAGAACGTTCCATAAGATTTTTGTCTATATAAAATGAGAAATCAATTTCAGTTATTAGAGATTCTGTTTTATCAATAAAGTTGTTTAATCTTATTTTAAGGTCTTCAAAGGAAATGTAATCTTTATTCATTGCCCAAATAGTATCGCGAAGTTCGATGATTGTATTTCGGGTAAATAAATTAATCTCGTTGAGTTTATCTTCTATTTTAGGATTTTGGTTTTTGAATTGATATTTCAGATTATCGATTGAAGAAATTATAAAAGTAAGTTGAGAACCGATATTGTCATGTAAATCACGGGAAATTCTTAATCGTTGGTTTTGAAGTTGATTCTGAATTTCTATTTTAGACATAGCCTCTTGGAGCTCGTTTTCTTTTTTGAGACGAATGTTTTTGTAGAGTTGTTTAGTGTAAAGCTGACTTCCGATTAAAATAAAAATAATTAACAGGAAAAACACTCCCATAATCTGAAGATTTTTCTTTTCGATTTGGAGTTGTTTTTCGGCAATTTCGGCTCTTTGAATTAAAATTTCTTTTTCTTTTTTTTCGGTTTCGAACTCTATTTCCAGCCGATTTCGATTTTCTAAGACTTGGATATTGGTCAGGCTATCTTTATAAGTAGAGTGTTGTTTAAAATAATGGAGCGCATTGCGATAATCATGATTACGCTCTAAAATTTCAGATAATGATTTGTAATTTCTCAAGATAAGATTAGGATATCCGGCATCTTTACTTAATAATAAAGCTTTTTCGAAATATTCTATTGCTTTTTGGTCATCATTTAGAGCTTCGTAATATAATCCGTAAAAGTTTAAATTTTCAGCTAAACCTATTTTATCATCAAGTTCTAAACGCATTTTATAGGCTTGATCCAAATTTTTTTTAGCCACTTCAAAGTTTCTGAGTTTTACATTGAGCATGGCAATTTTATTCAAACTATACGGAATGCCTACTATATCATAAGCTTCCTTTTTCATAGCCAGAGATTTGTTATAGTAATAAAAAGCACTATCATATTCTTTTAGCACTTCTTTTACTACTCCGTAATTGTCATACATGGCTCTTAGAGAAGGGCTTTCTTTTTCCTTTTCCCCCATTTTGATACCCTTGAGCATAAATTCAACCGATCTATCAATATCTCTGTCTCGAAGTATGTACCCATAAATAGAATATAAAAAGGCAGCGGGTTCTAAAAGCTCTATTTCCTCATAAATATTAATGGCATTAAAAAAATATTTTAAACTCAAGTCATATTTTCCTTGATAAAAATATATTAAAGCAATATTAGAATAGCTGTCTGCTATTCCTTTCGGATAGTTGATTTTTTTGGAGACTTCAAGATTCTCAATATACGCTTTAATGTTTGATGATCCTGTGAGTATCTTTTTTTCGTAGGAAACATTGTTTAGAGAATCAATTTTTTGAATTGATTTTTCTCTATCCTGCCCAAATACTAAAGTATTGAGAAATAAAAACAACAGAACTCTTATGAGGTGATTCATAATTTTTTGAAGATAAATGTCCTACTACATTAGCATAAATGGCCTTTTATACTTTCCCAGACATATTTTAAAAAAATAACTACTGCTGGCATAATTTTACTTTTTAGAGTTAATAAAAGAACAAAAATCAGAAACAAAACCCTTTCAGCTGCTATGAGCAACTGATAAGGATTTTGAATAAACCAAACCTACTTTTGAGTATTTTGTTATCTTTTCAAATCGTAAGAATAGATAGTGTTGCTATTGGCTTTATAGTACAAGTAGCCGCCTAATTCATCTACTTCGTATTCTGGTTTTTTATCTTTCAGTATAATTTCTTTTTCTTTTGCTCCGGAATCTTTGTTGATTTTTACTAACCCCACATCTCCGTTGTCTAACTTAGTAAGTATAAATTGAGAATTTTCTGTTGCTGCAGTTGCGCTAAAGCGTTTGGTCATTTCGGCAAATGAAGCTCCGGCAGCATTAGCAAACGAACTTGCCATTTCTTTGTAATTTTTTCCTGTAGTAGTGTAATCTCCTAAACGATAGTAACCACCTCCGGATTGATAAACATGTCTGTGGTTTTCTGCAGCTACACTTGAACTTACAGAGGCAGCAGCCGAAGCTACAGTCAAAGCTCCCATAAGAATAGCTCCTGCAGCACTTTTACCCGGTGCTTTGAAGTATTGATGGAATTTTTTAGCCCCATCAAAACCTAACATAAACATATTTTGATCTGATGTAAGCAATATACCTTCATTTCTTACAATTAGTTCATTTGGATATTCTTTTCCTTCAAATTTAAAGGTAGCTAAAGAACTTACATCACCTGTGTTTTCATCAATTGCTATAATTTCTTCTCCGGTACTGATAAGATAACGTTTGTTATTAGAGTCATAACCGCTGGTAACGGATTTGGCTCTTTTGTATTTTAGCTCTTTATTCCAAATAGATTCTCCTGTATTTAGGTTGATGATATTACAATCAGAATCGGTAATATAAATCATTCCTTTTGGAGTCATAGCCATAGTGTGAATATTCTCTCCTGTTTTCATTGGCTTTTTGAAAAGGGGAGTACCGTCAAAAGATATTTTGTTGATTCCACCGCTTTGAATACCGAATAAAATACCGTCATCCATTATATAGAAATGTTGCACGAGCCCTTTAGTTTTTGGGGCTTTTTCCCATAAATCAGAACCATCTTTGGCAGCTAAAAAAGCAATGTTAGACTCCGGTTTTTTACCAAGTTCATCACTCACGCAAGCCAAACCGTTAGACAAAATCTGAAAACGAGTTACAATCCCTTTTACTTTACGTTCTTTATCCCACAATTTTTGCCCTGAGCTACTGATTTTATGAATGCGAGTATTAGCCCCTTTAGTTTCAAAAGCATAGATTTCTTTTCCGGATTCGTCAGCTGTAACCCACGAAATCATATCTACATCTTTGTTTTCCCAAACCACAGTTCCGTTGTTGATATCCACACGCAATAAACTCTTATCTGTACCTACCAATAGTCCTCCGTCAATAATAACAGGAGTGGTTACAAACTGTTGTCCCATTTTTGGCTTGAAAGGAACAATACCTATTTCTTTTCCGTCAAGCAGGTCATAAACTCCCACAGCTACACCTTTTTCTTTATGTGTTCCCGAAATGACCAATTTATTTTCAGGAAGCATTATATCTGCTCGGTTTGTAAATCTCCAACCGTTTTCTTCGGTAGCAAATAATTTTTTTCCGGCAACGTAGTCAATAACAGCTTTTTTGGTGCTGAACATTCCACCTTCGTTGATTACTACGTAAGGAGACATCGGTATAAAATCCAATTCTTCCGGTTTTATTTTTCCGTAATCTTTGAATAGGAAATGAACTTGACTTGCTCCGGGTTTGATACCTGCTAATCCTCCTGACCCGGCAACCACCAATACTCCTGCATCAGTGAGTTTCATAAAACTGATTTTTCCTCCCATATCGTATGAATATTGAGGAGTTTCTGCTTTTTGAGCAAATAGAGAACCTGCTATAAAAAGCATTACATAAGTAATAGTCTTGATTTTCATAATATTTTTATTTTATGTTCAAAGTTGTTGATTATCAGAAAGTCATTCAATAAGGCATTTGTCGTATTTTAGAATAAACTCCATATAAACAGAAAAACGGAAGTGATTTACTCCCGTTTTTCCAAATGAAAAAACTAAACTATATGAAATTGATTCTGTTGAGAAATTGTGAGAACTTAATAGAATGTACTTCTTTTAGTTTTTACTTTTCAATTTTCGGTGTTATTAGTAAGTATTTATATTTACGTTGAAGGAACCTTCAGTTACTTCTTTAGTACTGTTATCGTTCGAATTCTTAGCAGTGAAATAGAATGTTCCCACTACTTTTGAATCTGTTAACTCCGAAATTTTGATTTCACCTGCTACATTACTGTCAAAAGGAGCTTGCCAAGATTGAGAGTTCATAGGATTTGAAGCGTTTGCTTCAGTATAACTTGCAATAATTGCAATACCACCTACGCCACTTCCGATTTCATAAGTTCCCGCTCCGTCAACTCCATTAAGAGTAAGGTTAATTCCCTTTCCTGAATTATCAGACCCTTGTATGGTTAAAGTTCCCACTGCGCTTATCTTAGTTGCAGTAGTAAAATCTTTGTTTGAGGTAAAACTGCTTCCGTTGATTTTAGCTTTAATTGTTCCTTGAGCGGCATTTCCTCCATCTCCTCCGTCGTCACTGCTGCTACAAGACAGGGCGAAAGAAGAAATTGCAATTGCCATAAACAAAACACCGATTCTTTTAATTGTTTTCATAGTTTTAAAGTATTTGGTTAGTAATTTATTTGATTATCATAGTAGTATCTTTATCTAAAGAAAGGTTTATAGCCTGACTAAAGAGTTTGGTAGCACTTAACAAGCTTGCGCTATTGAACCCTCTTTCTGTCCAGAAGTAATAAACATACCCGATAGAATGAGACGCTTTGCTGTAATAAAATTTAGCGAGAATAATTTCCGAATTTAGTTTGTTCATTAACTGTAAGATTTCGGCTTCGGTTGCATTTTCTCTTAAAGGATAAGCTGCGCTCAATACTATATACCTTTTGTTGGAATCAATTTCTACGTAAATATTAAATACTTCTTTAACAACAATGTATGTGTTTTCCACTTCAGTTACATTCATGAAAGCATTTTCATAAGTACGTTTCAAAAAATTAATAGATAAATCGTCTGCCGTATAGTTGTGCTGTGCATTCAATCCGAAACATGTCAGAACAATTACAATCAAAATAAGCTGTCTAAAAGAATTAATTTTTTTCATAATAATTTTTGTTGGTTACTACATTGCAAAGGTTGCATAAAACATAAATGAATGAAATAAGGCATTTGTCGTATTTTAACAATTCTTAAACACTTCGCAAAACCCAAAACATTTTCCTACCTTTGCAGGAAGTAATTAAATTCACTATATGACATTATGAAAATGCAGAATATTATTAACCGTTTTAAAAGCTATGTAACCATAGATACGGAATCTGACCCAAACTCTGACACAACCCCGAGTACAGCCAAGCAGTGGGATTTGGCTAACAAATTAGTTGAAGAATTAAAAGCTATAGGGCTTGAAGAGGTTACTATTGATAAAAATGCTTATATAATGGCTACACTTCCGAGTAATGTAGATTATGAAGTTCCAACAATCGGATTTATAGCTCATTTTGACACTACACCTGATTTTACAGGAGCAAATGTTAAACCTCAAGTTATTGAAAACTACGACGGGGGTGATATTATGCTGAACAAAGAACACAATATTGTACTTTCTCCTAAATATTTTAAGGATTTATTGATGTACAAAGGGCAAACACTTATTACCACAGATGGTACAACACTTTTAGGAGCGGATGATAAGGCAGGTATTACAGAGATCGTAACAGCTATGGAGTACCTAATTAATAATCCGAAAATCAAACACGGAAAAATCAGAATAGGTTTTACTCCTGATGAAGAAATTGGTAGAGGAGCTCATAAGTTTGATGTGGAAAAATTTGGAGCAGAGTGGGCATATACTATGGACGGGAGTCAAATAGGAGAACTTGAATACGAAAATTTTAATGCAGCAGGAGTAAAGGTAGTTATAAAAGGAAAAAGTGTACACCCGGGCTATGCCAAAGGAAAGATGATTAACTCGATGCTGATTGCCAATAAATTCATAAGCGAATTACCTAAAAAGGAAGTTCCTGAAAAAACAAAAGGTTATGAAGGTTTTTATCATGTAACCAGTATTAATGGAAGCATTGAGCATACCGAAATAGGAATGATTATTAGAGATCATAGTAGAAAAAGATTTGAAGAGCGCAAAAAAGAGATTGAAAGAATTGTAGCAAAAATTAATGAAAAATATGCTAAAAGATTCGGTGAAGATATTATTTCTGCTGAAATAAAAGACCAGTACTACAATATGAAAGAAAAAGTAAAACCGGTTTATCATATTGTAGAAATTGCAGAGAAAGCAATGAAAGAGCTGGGAATCAAACCGATTATTAAACCGATTAGAGGAGGAACGGATGGTTCTCAACTTTCATACATGGGGCTTCCTTGTCCGAATATTTTTGCCGGAGGACATAATTTTCACGGAAAATACGAATATGTTCCGGTTGAAAGTATGGTCAAAGCAACAGAAGTTATTGTGAAGATTGCTCAACTTACGGCAGAACAATATAAAAAATAAATTTTTAGGTTTTAACTACCAATGATTTAGCAGGTTGCCTTTACAAAATTTCCTCTAAATATTTTTTGATTTTACATCGTAAGAGGACGTTTTGTAAAGGCTTTTAGTCATCTTTATTATGATGAAAATAGAAGAAGAAATAAAAAAGCATCTTCATAATTTTTTGCAGAGCTTAAAAACTGAATATGAAGGGAACAAATCTTCTGCGAAAGTTATTGAAAAATATCTGAGAGGGGAGAAGATAACCCCTGAAGATGATTTACTTCTTCGTAAACAACTTTTTGATTATCTGAAATACGTAGGGATTGTAATTCCGTTTATTATTATTCCCGGTTCTACAATATTATTACCCTTATTAGTCCGAGAGGCTAAAAAGCGCAATATTGATTTATTACCTTCTGCTTTTTCGGATAGAAAAAAGTAGTCAAAAAAGTTAGAGTAAATATTTACCATTCAATAAAAATTTAGTTTTTATATTATTCGT
>CAZVQI010000091.1:0-7987 GCA_964629155.1 uncultured Flavobacterium sp. | reverse complement strand
TCATAAACGATTTAAAATGGGATTTCAATGTTTCGTATGACGAAAAAGATGCTGTCGGAAGACGCTACAGAAGACAAGACGCTTTGGGAACTCCTTTCTGCATAACTGTTGACCACCAAACCATAGAAGACCAAACAGTAACTATACGTCACAGAGATACCATGCAACAAGAAAGAGTAAAAATATCGGATTTAAATGCTATTATAGAAAAAGAAGTTAGCTTTAAAAACTGGTTAAAAAAGATTTAAAAACGACACGAAAGGTTTTTAATCAAAAACTAAACATAAAAAACTATCTTAATATATGATTTAAGATAGTTTTTTTGTTTTAAATACTCCATTTATTATACGGATTTATAATAAGGTTAGAATTATAATATTGAGTTTTTCCTGTTACTTCTTCTCCTAACCAAACAGGACGTTTAAAGGTCTCAAATGGATTTTTCAGTTCGATTTCTGCAATTACAAGCCCCTGATTATCCCCGAGAAACTCATCTACTTCAAAAGTCTTTCCGTCTATGATTACTTCGTAACGGATTTTGTCAATAACGCCCTTTTCGCAGATTTTAAGCAAATTTTCCGCATCCGAAAGAGGAATTTCGATTTCCCATTCAAAACGACTAAGACCGGATACATCGCTTTTTCCTTTTACAGTCAAAAAACCTTTGTCTTCTTTTATCCTTACTCTTACCACTCTTTCGGAATTAGAATTTAAAAACCCCTGAACAATTCTATATTTCTTAGAAGCTACAGATTTGTAAGTATCTGAGGTAACCAAAAATTTTCTCTCTATTTCTATCATAATCAGGGTTATAAATTTTTGGTAATTTCATCAAGAGTTTCTAAAATAATCCGGCAGCCTTCACGAATTTCATCTTCCGAAATTGTTAACGGAGGAGTAATACGAACCGCTTTTTTCTCAAACAATAACCAAAAGAGTATCAACCCTTTGTCTTTGCAACGCAAAATAATTTCATTAGTAATTTCTTCGCTTTCAGTCATTAACGCTAACATCAGTCCCTTCCCTCTCACTTCTTTAATAAGCGGATGAACCAGTAATGTACGGAAAAGTTTTTCTTTTTCAAGAGTTTGAGGTATTAAATCGGTCTCCAATAATTCGTTCAGAGTAGCCAAGCTTGCTGCTGCAATTACAGGGTTTCCTCCGAAGGTAGTTATATGTCCGAGTTTAGGATTCTCCGATAAACAATCCATCATTTCTTCCGAAGCCACAAAAGCTCCACAAGGCATTCCGCTTGCCATCCCCTTTCCTATAGTAATAATATCAGGAACGGCTCCGTAGTTTTCAAAACCAAAAAGTTTTCCGGTTCTTCCAAATCCGGGCTGAATTTCATCAACAATCATAACCGCCCCAACCTCAGTACATTTTTGACGGACTTTTCTGAAATAATCGTTTTTAGGTTCAATAAACCCTGCTCCTCCTTGTATGCTCTCTAAAATTACTCCTGCTGTTTTTTCGGTTATTTGGTCAAGTTGCGATTCGTCATTAAAATCAATGAATTTTACATCAGGAATAAGCGGTAAAAACGGAGCTTTTCTTTCTTTATAATTCATTACGCTCATCGACCCCATAGTATTTCCGTGGTAAGCATTATTCATCGCTATAATTTCTGAACGTCCGGTTACTCTTCGAGCCAACTTTATAGAGCCTTCGGTTGCCTCTGTTCCAGAGTTAACCAAATATGTTTTTTTTAGGGGATAAGGCAGATTTTCTGCCAATAACTTACAAAAATCTACTGCCGGCTTTTGGGAATATTCCCCATACACCATAACATGCATATATTTTTGAATCTGGTCTTGTATGGCATTAACTATCCTCGGATGACAATGCCCCAAAGTACAAGCAGAAACCCCTGCGACAAAATCTAAATGTTTTTCTCCTTTCGTATCATAAATATATGAACCTTTGGCATGCGAAACTTCAACTCCCAACGGATGTTTTGAAGTCTGAGCTTGGTATTTTAAAAAATCGTTCATAACGGTTTTTATTTTATCGTGCAAAGATATTACATATAAATCATAGTGCATTTTTATATCTGCAAGTAATTTGAAAATAATACAATTAAAAGATTTTTTGTTTCAGTTTCTCTATACATTGTATTTCAAATAATTTCTATATTTGATGCTCTGACACTTAACTCGATGAAAAAACTATTTATTATTTATAGTTTATTTCTTTCGCTACTCTCCTGTAATTCCGAAAGCGCAAATGATTGCATAAAAACATCGGGGAGTATTGTAAAAAGAGAAATTCTAAACATCCAACCCTTCGACAAAATAAAAGTTGAACAAGGAATTGAACTTATTTTGATTCAAGGCAGTGAACAAAAAATTGAAGTCGAAGTAGGAGAAAATCTGTTTAATGAAATTTCGATCGAGGTGAAAGATTACGAGCTTATTCTCAAAAACAATATTTCGTGTAATTGGTTTCGAGATTACAATCCTGCAAAGGTTTATGTAACTTTTACTGATATTACTAGAATTTATTCTTCTTCACCATACAAAATCCACTCTCATCAAACTTTATCTCTCGAAACTCTTGAACTCTCTTCAGGAATTGCTCAAGAAGGTGTAGCAGCCGAATTTGTACTGGATATAGTATGCAATCAACTAAATGTTAATGCCAATGATGCTACTTATCTTAATCTTTCGGGGAATGTAAATTATATGTTTGTAGGTTTTTGGGGAGGAGAGCCTCGTTTAGAAGCAGAGAATCTAAAAGTAAATCACATTGAGTTTTTTCAAAGAAGTTCTAATGATATGATTTTATATCCTGTTGAAAAACTTGAGGGAAACATTTACAGTACAGGAAATGTTATTATTAAAAATACTCCTGTTTTGATTGATGTTACTCAACATTACACCGGAGAATTGATTATTCAGTAATTTAGTATCCTTACGCCTTAAAAAACGAGTCCACAAATTCGATTTTGTTGAATACCTGTAAATCTTCAATTCCCTCTCCTACTCCAATGTATTTTACAGGAATTTGGAACTGGTCAGAAATACCTATAACTACTCCTCCTTTAGCCGTTCCGTCAAGTTTAGTAACTGCCAAGCAAGACACTTCAGTTGCTGCTGTAAATTGTTTGGCTTGTTCAAAAGCATTTTGTCCTGTTGAACCGTCCAGCACCAATAACACATCATGAGGGGCATCAGCTACCACTTTTTGCATTACTCTTTTTACTTTGGTAAGCTCATTCATCAGGTTTACTTTGTTATGCAAACGCCCTGCAGTATCAATTATTACTACATCTGCATTTTGAGAAACCGCAGACTGCAATGTATCAAAAGCTACTGAGGCGGGGTCGCTTCCCATTTGTTGTTTTATGATAGGAACTCCGACTCTGTCTGCCCAAATCTGTAATTGGTCAATAGCTGCTGCTCTAAATGTATCTGCTGCTCCGAGCACTACTTTATAACCTTTTTTCTTAAACTGATAAGCTAATTTTCCGATAGTAGTGGTTTTTCCTACCCCATTTACTCCCACTACCATTACTACATAAGGTTTTTTATCTGTCGGAATATTAAAATCGGTTTCGTTTCCTGTCGTAGTTTCGGATAAAAGTCCTGCTATTTCTTCTCTGAGAATTGCATTTAACTCATCTGTTCCTAAATATTTATCACGAGCTACACGGGCTTCAATTCTTTCGATAATTTTAAGGGTTGTATCTACCCCCACATCAGATGAAACCAAAACTTCTTCAAGATTATCCAAAACCTCGTCATCTACTTTTGATTTTCCTGCTACAGCTTTAGTTAGTTTAGTAAAAAAACTGGTTGAAGATTTTTCTAACCCTTTATCAAGAGTTTCTTTTTTATCTGAAGAGAATATTCTTTTAAAGAAGTTCATTTGCAAAAATGGTTTTGGCAAAGATAAAAATTTTAATGTATTTCCCGAAGGTTTTGCATAGTCCCGTCAAAAGAATCAGAATAAAAAGTATCTTACAACTCCACTACACTTTCAAATTTGTTTTTCAGCCTTTGATCGTGGGTTACAATAATAAGTGAAGCTTTATATTGTTTAGAAAGGTTAGAAAGTAAATCGGCTACAATCTCAGCATTTTCATCATCCAAACTGGAAGTTGGTTCGTCTGCTAAGAGTACTTTCGGTTCATTAATCAAAGCTCTTGCAATGGAAACTCTTTGTTGTTGTCCAAGGCTTAATTGTGAAGTGTTTTTGTGCATTTGATTTTCTAATCCGAGTTGTTTTAGCAAATCTTTCGCCTTTTCAATCCTTTTGGTTTTATCTGAAAGCCAAGAAGCCAAAACAATATTTTCCAAAACCGAAAGTGAAGCAATAAAATGTGATTGTTGTAAAACCAACCCTATATTCCTTCCTCTGAAAGCATCTAAATCTTTATCGGAAAGAGTTTCGATATTTGTGTCTCCGATGCGTACATTTCCTGAATTTGGTCTTAATATGCCCGATAAAATATGGAGTAATGTGGTTTTTCCAGTTCCTGATTTACCTGTAATTAACATAGTTTCTCCTGCCTCACATCGTAAATCGGGAAATAAAAAATCTAAATTAGGATAAGAAAAACGAACATTTTTAGTAACTATCATAGTTGAAATGTTTGGGTAAGGCAAGTTAGTGATTTAAAAATCATTTCAAAAATATGAGATAAAAGCTATTTTTTATTTAAAGAAAAGTTATATTTTTGCACCTCTTAAATAATCGGAATAAATTATGGCAACGTATAACAAAAGAGGATACAAAGCTCCTAAACCAAAAGAAGAAAAAAGCGAATTTGACGAATTAGATAAAGTATCTGAACAAGACAGTACTACGGCAGAAGTATTCAACACGCTTGATACCGGTGCCGGTAAAATTGAAGACTGGGTTCAGAAAAATCAAAAACTCCTTATGGGAATAATAGGAGGACTTATTCTTGTTGTGGCAATTTATTTTTCATACGATAAATTTATTATTGAGCCTAAACAAGAGGAGGCTGTAAGTGAAATGTATCAAGCGGAACAATATTTTAGTCAAGCCGTGAATGGTGTTTCGAGTGATTCTCTTTTCAATTTAGCTCTAAACGGAGGTGAAGGAAAAATGGGATTCCTTAAAATAATTGAGCATTATAAAGGAACAGATGCTGCTAATTTAGCTCATTATTATGCAGGTATTTCTTATTTGAATTTACATAAATATAAAGAGGCTATCTCTCATTTAGAGAAATTCAAATCGGATGACGAATTGGTAGGACCTCTTGCTATTGGAGCCATTGGAGATGCTTTTGCTCAAAACAATCAGTTAGAAGAAGCTTTAAGCTATTACGAAAAAGCATTTACTGCCAAAACTAACGATATAACTACTCCAAGATTTTTGATGAAAGCCGGACAAGTTGCTTTGGCTCTTGGTAAAAAAGATAAAGCATTTCAATATTTTACAAGAATTCAAAATGAATTTGGAACAAGTACCGAAGCTCAAAATATTGAAGGATATATCGGGCTTGCTCAATAAGACAACCTGTTAAAGTCAAAAACTATTTTTGACTTTGAAAAATATAAATCGTATGGCTACAGAAAATAAAAATTTATCCCATTACGATAAATCAACAATCCCAAACACGAAAGGTTTTCGGTTTGGGATTGTTGTTTCTCAGTGGAATGAACAAATCACAAACGGACTTTTGAAAGGTGCTTTAGAAGCTCTTATTGACAATGGAGTTCATGAAAATGATATTATTCAGTGGGAAGTTCCCGGAAGTTTTGAGCTGATTTACGGTTGCAAAAGAATGATTGAAACTCAAAAAGTTGATGCTGTTATTGCTATCGGATGTGTGATACAAGGAGAAACCAAACATTTTGACTTTGTTTGTGAAGGAGTTACCCAAGGCGTCAAAGACCTTAATATTAAATATGATGTACCTGTGATTTTCTGTGTTCTTACTGATAACACTCTTCAACAATCCATAGACCGAAGCGGAGGAAAACACGGAAACAAAGGAACTGAAGCCGGAATTACCGCTATCAAAATGGCGGATTTAAGAAGAAACAGCCTTTAATAACTAAAACCAAACTTCCCAATTTTGATAAACTTTGTAACAGAATAAAACTATAAAAGCAACACAAACAATTATCTTTATAAGAGTTCCTGCCAAAAAACCAATAAACGAACCAACAGCTGCTTTTAGTACTCTCTCAATATTTGAACTGTCATAAATAAGTTCGCCAATTAATGCTCCCACAAAGGGTCCTATTATAAATCCTAAAGGAATCGGAGCAAAAATACCGACAATCAACCCGAGTGTTGTTCCCCAAACTCCATAATTACTCCCTCCAAAATATTTTGTTCCTTGAGCAGGAATAACATAATCAAGTATTGAAACTACAATTGTTATCAGTAAGGTGACACCTAATAACCAATAATCTGTTGGTATTCCTTTTATGAAATAAAGACATAAAAGTCCCAACCAACTCAGAGGAGGTCCGGGAATTACAGGTAAAAAACTCCCTAAAAAGCCAACCACTATTAATAGCAGACCTAAAATCAAAAAAAAATATTCCATATAGTTTCCCTCTCTTTATAATTACTCAAATGTAATAAAATCCATAACACAAAATAATTCATTTCTGTACAAGTACTTCATTACATCTTTTTAAAAATAAGATATGCTTATAAAAATTTAGAATTAAATTAAGTATTTCTTATGAATTGATTTGTATTAATCTAAATTTTGCGTAAATTCGCTTTGTTTTGTATAGATTCCATTTACCATAGATCACACATACAAGACAGATTATCAAGCGAATACTAAAAAAGAAATTTTAATCTTTTTCTTTGTTTTTAAGAAATATTAACAACTAAATATTAACTAACTAAAACTATTAAATTATGAAACAAACTAAACGTTACTTAGGGTTATTGTTATCATTATCCTTAGTATTTGCAAGCTGCAGTAGTAGCGATGATTCCGGAGGAAATAATGGAGGAAACAACGGAGGAAATAACGGTGGAAATAATGGTGGAAATAATGGTGGAAATAACATTGTGCCTCCAACGGAGCAGGCTTTTAAAAATATGAAAACTGCTGCCTTAGAAGAATTTACATACTCAACTAGTGTACAAGTAGCACCTAGTGATGTTTTACTCAATCTCTCTTTATCGAATGATATTAATATGTTAGTAGCTAAAACCTGTGTTACTCATAACGGAGCTCCATTAACGAATGGAGATATAGATGTTAAATTCATTAATCTTTCTGATAAAGCAAGTTTACTAACTACCGGAGTGGCTACAATGGGGAAAAATTCAGAAGGAGAAACAGAACTAGTGAAAACTAAAAATATGTTTTCTGTCAATATGTCTATAGACGGACAACCTTTAGAGTTAATTTGTGGGTACACTATCAATATACCTGTTACAGGAGAAATTGACAATGATATCTCTCTTTGGTATGGAAGTTCTGACGAAAATGAAAATGTTATTTGGCAAGACACAGGACAAGGATCTTTAAATTTCCCTCCTGATGAAAATGGTTCATATACGGCTGGTCAAGTTATGCCTTTTGGTTGGGTTTCTTTTGGTAAAATTTATGCTGAGAATAGTCCGAAAACAACTTTTAAAGCTAATGTACCAACCGGATATAATGAGGGGAACTCTGCTGTCTATCTTTCTTTTGAAGGAAACAACTCCACCTTAGCTCGTTTAGATTCTTTTGAAAATGGAGCTTTTACTCAAGGCGGAATTCCTATAGGAGAGAATTGTCAAGCAATTTTTGTTTCAGAGTTTGAAGGTAAATGGGTTTATGCTATCAAACCTGTTACTATTCAAAACAATGGTGAGGTAACTTTCAATAAAAATGATTTAAAAACAGCTACTCAAGCAGAGCTTGTTGCAAAAATTAATGAGTTACCATAAGTGAGATAAAACAATAACTAAAAAGGCTGTCTTTTAAGAGACAGCCTTTTATTTTTAAAACAATCTTATAAAGGTAAATACACTACTTTTTTGGTTTCAA
>CAZVQI010000090.1:0-8002 GCA_964629155.1 uncultured Flavobacterium sp. | reverse complement strand
AAATGCTTTCCATTACTTCCAATCTGGGGGACACGCGATCGATCGTTACCCATCCGGCCACCACCACACACAGCAAGATGACGCCGGAAGATCGGCGCAAGGCCGGCATCTCCGATCAACTCATTCGGATTTCGGTCGGGCTGGAAGACATAGAGGATATTAAGGCTGACGTCACCAGAGCACTGGCCGTATTGTGACCTGACTACGTGGATTGCCGATATAGAGGAACCCATTTTCCCCACCTACGGTAGTCAATTATCCCGGATGGGGTTATTTCTAGTACTCCGCAAGGATAAAGATTTAAGAAGCATTCGAGGATATTTTGGCAGGTAAAGGCGCTTTGAATGAGCCTGCCTGCTCGGCCGCAAGCGCAGGCAGGCTCATTCGAAGTACCTTGAGCTACACCAAAATTTCTTCGACTTACACCATAGCAACTTCATTCCTGGTACACTAGATTGTGGAAAAAAAGACTACATGGTCCATCACTGATAAATTTGATGGATTTGAATGCAGACGTTAAGGTGATCATCAGGAATACCACGGATTCTTCCCCATCGGAAGATGAATCAATCGATTTGCTTTGGATGAAAGGATACTGAATTTTCTGAAAAAAGGTTCGATTTCGATTATTTACATATATTTGGAAGAATCAACAACCCTTGTACTTATGAAAACAACGACCGAAAAATCTTCTCCTACTTCCCGCCGATCTTTTCTTCGTCAAAGCAGTTTAGCAACAGCTGGTCTGTTGATCGGACCGGGGAGCATACGAAGTCTGACACGAAACGTGCCCCGGAAGCCCAATTCCAAATTTTTTGGAGTCCAGGTTGGCGTGATTACCTATTCCTACCGGAGTATGCCGCACGATATCGACCAATTGTTGCAATACATCGTGGATAGTGGCATAAGCGCTGTGGAGTTGATGGGAGAAGCAGTGGAAGAATTTGCCGGAAAACCGTCCGAGCAGGATCGTGTCGCCGCATGGCGCGCCCAGGTTTCCATGGATCCATTCAATGCGGTGAAAAAGAAATTTCGCAAAGCGGGGGTCAGTATTTATGCGTTCAAACCCAGCGCATTGGGTGAAAAAAACACCGATGCGGAAATCGAATATGCGCTTCGGGCGGGAAAAGCCCTGGGTGCCCGATCGGTGACCGTCGAACTGCCGCAAAACCCGGACCAGTCATTAAGATTGGGGAAACTGGCTGAAAAGCATAATATGTATATCGGTTATCACAACCACACCCAGGCCACCGATACCTGGTGGGATGTGGCCCTCGATCAATCACCCAGCAACTCGATGAATCTCGATGTAGGCCATTACATCGCGGCCGGTGGTAACAATACCCGGGAAACACTGCTGGCATTGATCGAATCGAAACATAACCGGATAACTTCCATGCACTTCAAGGACCGTCAGACCAAAGACAATGGAGCGGCCAACCTTCCCTGGGGGGAGGGAGATACTCCTTTGGTGGAAATTTTAAACCTACTGAAGGAAAAGAAATACGACATACCTGTGAGTATCGAACTGGAATACAAAATTCCTGAAGGATCGGATGCAGTACATGAAGTGCAAAAATGTCTGGCGTATGCCAAAAAGGCTTTAGGAGCGTAAGGGGTAAGGCAGAGGTAGAGGGTGAGATTGAGAAGGGGGTAAGTGCAAGGAAACGTGCTGAAGCATGTGAGATTGCGGATCATGTTCGCAATTGACGGGGCTGAGAGGTGATGGCGGTATGCTGGATCATTTGCAATCCAGTGGGAGGGGGTATCAACGCACGGCCGGGCGATTTTACGGCAATTCGTGGATCAATCGGAATCGGTCAGACAGTTTGATATCAATGAATCCCTGAGCGATACCGTCAACCCTCTGGGTGTGCGCGGTGTTTACCCAACATCCATAACCGAGCTAGAAGGCTCCTGATCCACCCTACCCACTAATTGAAAAGCAGGACATCCCAGAAAACACCGATTCCATTGGAAAGATTACCGACTCAGCGTGAAGTAGTCGCTGAAAAATAATTATCCGCTAGTTAACCAAAGATTTACGGCAGCGGCCGCACTTTGATTTCCTTAAAATAAATAATGCTGTTGGGGTCATGTGCCTGGATGGCAAATGTTCCTCCTTTCAGGATGCGATTCACGCGTTCACCTTCGCGTTTGGGGTTTTCCGGCTGAGTATAGTCCACCGTCACAATATCATTCACCTTCACGATGACGCGATTACCATCTACCTTGATATACTGGGTAAACCATTCGTCATCGTCGGCATAATTTTCCCGAACCTCAACGATATCGTATAAGCTTCCCGTTCTTTTCCAATCGCCTCCTGAATTATTGATCTGTACTTCATATCCATGCAACGGCCATCCACCTTCCTGATACCGGGAATGAAAATAAATACCGGAGTTTGCACCGGGCTTGGTCATAATCGTGGCCATCAATTCAAAATTCTGAAAATGGTGATCTTCCACATCACCGACATAATATAAATGCGCACGTGGCCCATCTACCTTGAGTAATCCATTCTCTACCTTGAAAGTTTCTGCGTTATCCCCCACTTTCCAACCATCAAGGTTCTTACCATTGAAAAGGGAAATCCAGCCATCGGCATCGGCTTTGGAACTGGTCTGCGCCAACGTTCCACATGAAAAATGGACACAAAGAATCATCACAACGAGAACGAACAAAGAATTTTTCATACATACAAGGGTTTTGATTCAGTGAATATAACGATTCCATTTTAAAGCATCGAAACAATGCGCCGGATAGTATTTGAAAAGGCCAATAAAATAACAACATAGCGGATGAAACCCTGTGATCCAATAAATATTTCTTTATCCTATACAAAACACCATCGCAGGATCCTGTAATTCGATCCAGCCACGAATTTATTTTAATTGCTACCCTTTTGAAGTTTGTCAAACCTTACGGGCACTTGCTATAAGTATGATCAAATTATGGGAGGGGGCTATGGACTACCTTTTGGTTTGACAAAATTTCAGCGACAATTCCCCGCAAAACCCCTGTTCGGATCAACGCCTGCCGGCCCCTTAATTCAGATGTTTCTCAAAAAATCCGATGGTTCTGCTCCAGGCCAGTTTGGCGGCATCTTTATCATATCTCGGTGTCGAGGTATTGTGGAATCCATGATTGGCTCCCGCGTAAAAATGGGTCTGATATTCTTTGTTGTGAGCTTTGAGTGCTTTCTCATATTCCGGCCAGCCGGCATTCACCCTTTCATCCAGTTCGGCATAATGTATTAATAAAGGTGCTTTTATCGCCGGCACATCTGCCTGATCAGGCTGCGAGCCATAGAAGGGAACAGCTGCTGCCAGCTCCGGCAACCGAACCGCCATCATATTTGAAATCCATCCGCCGAAACAAAATCCAACCACCCCAACCTTTCCATTGACTTTTGGATGGTCACGTAAAAATTGGAAAGCGGCAATAAAATCCTCCAACATTTCACCCCGGTCTCGTTGTCGTTGCATGGCCCTTCCTTCGTCGTCGTTACCTGGATATCCACCCAATGGAGACAGCGCATCCGGTGCCAGGGTGACAAACCCGGCCAGGGCAGCTTGTCGGGCAGTATCCTCGATATACGGATTCAACCCCCGGTTCTCATGAACCACAACGATGCCCCCCACAGACATCTGATCATTCCTGTCAACCTGAACTGACATTGACAACAAACCCTTGATCTTACCACCACCACGAGGTGAGTCATATTCTATCATTTTAGACACGAGATTGGGATCATCAGAAGCGGTCAACGCGGTATGCTTATACTCCGGTAACAGATAGTCGAGCAAGGCGGGTACCGTCAATCCTCCCACAGCATACATTGACAACTTATCAATAAAATCTCTTCGGCTCAGTTTATTATGGGCATACTGATCATAGAGATCAAAGACCTCTTGACTAATGTTCTTTTTGTCTGGTTTTTTCATCCTGTATTTATTTTAGTTGTCCTTTTATTCAGGCATTTAATGATGACGAGGTCGAAAAGGTTAATGAAATACCGCTATAGGGACTTAATAATTTGTCGCACTATTACCCCGTCAAGACAAAAATTTTTATTTCATTAGGTATCATTTGAGCCAGCTCCTCGTTGCTATTCAATCATGGAAGCCCGCTATACCTGCCAGCGCTTGCGAGCGAGCAGGCATGCTCATTCAAAGCGTCTTGATCTGACTCAAAATATCCTCGAATGATTCTTAAATCTTTATCCTGACGAAGTACTAAAACCTACCGACTAAATTTCTCTCGCCATTTATCTATTGAACATAGCGCCTCACCCGTCCAATCGACTATGCAACCGGCTAAAAATCACATCACGGATCATACAACCCGTGAAAGGCATTTGACCTAAAAACCACCTTCAGATGCGATCCATAACATATTTGATGCGCTTCTTCTTCTGCCTCATAAATTGACAAATTTTGCCATAAAGGGTTCCTTGTAAACACGGCCTATCGGAATGGTGTGCTGGTCAACGAGGTATATTTGATTACCTACAATTTTCCGAATTTTATCAACATTCACGATGTAGGATTTGTGCACCCGCGTGAATTGGTTTTCATTAAGAAAATTCTCCCAATGCTGCAGTGACTCAGAGGTCAGATGTTTCTTTTCGGTCAAATAAATTTCGGTATAATCAGAATCTGCTTTGATAAACAGGATATCGCGAACCCTAATCTTGATATACTCATAGCCCGACTTGACGAACAAATCGGCAGTTCCTGAAGAATCAGCAATCGGTACCTGGGTGTCATTTTGGTGATGAACAGCTTTGGCTTTGTTCACCGCCTTGACAAAGCGCTGAAAGGAAAACGGTTTGAGCAGATAATCGACAACATCGAGATCGTAACCTTCCAGGGCGTAATCCTGAAAAGCCGTGGTCAGTATGATATGGGGAGGATGGGACAACGATTTTAAAAAATCCAGCCCGGAAATTTTGGGAAGATGAATATCCAAAAATATCAGGTCGACTTGTTCATTTTGCAAAAATTCCAAAGCAGATATGGCATCTGAAAACGTAGCCTTGAGCCTGAGCGTCCCGATATCCCGGATATATTTTTCGAGAATTCTCCGCGCCGGTGCCTGGTCTTCGATGATAATACAGTCCATGGATCAGTTTTTGACTTTGTCCAGTTCAATGACCAAATCGACTTCATACAGCCCCTCCGAACTTTGTATGGTGAGTTTATGGGCATGGGGATAGATCAATTGCAATCGCTTTTTCACATTCTCCAACCCAATACCTTCGGATAAGCTGGGTACATTGGTCTGGTCAAGATAATTATTTTTGCATTGAAAATGAAGCTTATCGTCCTCTGTCATCCAAATTTTAATTTGAATAAGAATCTGGTCAGTCTGACTCGATGAACTGTGTTTGAAGGCATTTTCCACAAAAACCATGAGGATCAGCGGTGCGATTTGGTATCCAGGCCTGATATCTTCGATCTCAATTTCCACCTTTCCCCGTCCTTCTATTTGCATCTGACTCAGGTGTATGAAATTGTTCAATTGATCAATCTCCCTGGTCAATGGCACATACCGCGCTTTGCATTCATAGAGCATGTATCGTAGAAATGCCGACAATTCCAGGATCATTTCCGATGTCCTCGGAGAATTTTCTATCGACAACGCATAAATGTTGTTGAGGTTGTTGAAGAGAAAATGGGGGTTGATCTGCGATTTGAGAAACTGTAATTCGCTTTCTTTGATCGTACTTTTTAGGTTTTCAACCTCGCTTTGCTTCTCCAGAAGATCCCAGGCAAATTTGAATGCGCAGATGATCGTAATAGAGGGAAGACACCCCAACAGGTTGAAAAACACCCCCATGAATCTTTTACCCCGGGTATCCGGGTAGTAGATTTGCTCAAGAATCCCCTCTTCTACAAAAATCACCAGGGCGATTACGAGCGCAAAATACAGAACAAATTGGAAGTATTTTTTGGTATAAAGATACCGTGGCAACAAAATGTAGCTAATAATTAAAGCCCCAACTACAAAATTGAGAAAAAATATAATCTGCAACGGATTAATGCCCGGATGTCTGCGGTCGAAGGAGTAAAATATAAATACCACGACGATGACGATGGTCAGGAAAATATACTCCAGAAAAGGGGCTGCCTTGATTCTTTTAGTCATGGGATAAATGTACTAAAATGGGGAGATACTTAAACAAATAATCCGCAAACTACGAATATTGAAGGATAAACGGCAGTGAATCCCAGGTGGGGTTCCCCCATGTCGATGGCCTGTTAAAAAGAGTCTTTCACCGATCTTTCCCGACTTTGAAGGTGCTGTTGCTGATCTTTGCCCAGACAAAGTCAATATCTTTTTATGCGATTTTTGAGAAATAAATTTTCGACCAGGTTGGGTTCCAAAGACCTGGGACTTTTGGTGATTCGGGTAGTGTTTGGAATTTCGATGCTCTTGGGCCACGGTCTCACCAAATGGGGAAAATTGTGGTCGGGACAGCACATGCATTTCGAGGCACCCCTCGGACTGGAGCCCGCCTTGACCCTGGGTATTGCAGTATTGGCGGAAGTGGGGGGCTCGATATTGCTTATTCTGGGTTTGCTCACGCGTCTGGCACTTATCCCCCTGATATTAACCATGTCCGTGGCACTTTTCGTGGTTCATGACGGGGATGCCTTTTCTACCATGGAAAAAGCCTTGTTGTATGGTGCCACCTTCCTGGGCTTGTGGTTCACCGGACCGGGGAAACTTTCCCTCGACTATTTGTTTTATCGGACACAAATATGATGTGAATAATCATCTGAACTTTAATCATGATTTCAATACCAATGAGAAAATCTACAGATAACAAAAACCAAATGGCTGCAATTTTTAACCACCATCCTGAGACCGTCTTTCGGCGAATTCCATTCCTGAAGGCCTTCTTAATGGTTGGATTGCTGACCGGGCTGACCCTCATTCCCGGATACGGTCAAAATGATGATGTTGTCATTCAGGGTACCATACTCGACGCGGGCTCAGACGACCCCATCCCCTATGCCACCATCATGGTCAATGATCGGCTTTCCGGACAGATGATCACCGGGACATCGACCGGGGACGATGGCAGCTTCCGGGTCTCCAGCAATTCTATGGATGTTACTTTGCAAATCAGCTTCATGGGATTTGAAACCAAAATTATTGAGGATTTGACCTTTGAGGGGGGAATGGTCAGCCTGGGAGCCATTCGATTGACATCCAGCAGCCAGGTCCTCGATGAAATTATGGTAGTAGGAGAAAAATCCACCATGGAATTTGATCTGGACAAACGGGTATTTAATGTGGGAAGTGATATAAGCAGTACGGGGGTCAGTGCCCTGGAAGTCCTCAACAGAGTTCCCTCCGTAAATGTGGATATCGAAGGACAAATCAAGCTTCGGGGAAGTGCCGGAGTCCAGATTCTGATCAATGGTAAACCATCGGTATTGGCCGATGAACGTACCAATGCCCTCGGAACCATCACAGCAGATATGATCGAAAGTATCGAAGTGATCACCAATCCATCTGCCCGGTATGATGCAGAAGGTACAGCTGGTATTATCAACATCATTTTGAAAAAAGAAGAAAAACGTGGTCTCAACGGTTCGATAACAGCCAACACCGGATTGCCCGATAACCACAGCGTGGGATTGAGTATGAACAAACGAACCGAACATTTCAACCTCTTTACCCAATTGGGCGGGGGGTACCGATCATTTCCCTATGACAGAAAATCTGAGAATCACGACAAAATCAGTGGAACAACCTTATTGAACGAGGGAACTTCCTACCGGGATGAAATATTTTACAACTTCACCCTCGGCACGGATTACCATATCAATGAATACAACATCATTACCTTGTCCGGTCATTTTGCTTACGAGATCGAAAAACAACCATCGCGGACCAACTATACCCTGCTAGATGAATCCAATCAACCCATATCCACCTGGTATCGGGAAGAAGTGACAGATGCCACCAATCCCAAATGGCA
>CAZVQI010000089.1:0-8105 GCA_964629155.1 uncultured Flavobacterium sp. | reverse complement strand
GATGTTCCGCTTGTTGTTGACATGGGTACGGGTGAAAACTGGTTAGAAGCTCATTGATAGACGGGTAACATAATTTTATAAAATATAAATTAGTGTGTTTAAAAAATTTTAAACTAAACACTAATTGCACAGTTTTTATTTTATAAGTACCTTTGCCACTCATTATGATTTATATATGAATAAACTTTTAGTTGTTGGGACGGTCGCCTTTGATGCTATCGAAACCCCTTTTGGAAAAACAGGTAAAATCTTAGGAGGAGCAGGAACTTTTATTGGACTTTCTGCCTCAAATTTTGATATAGAAATCGGAATTGTATCGGTGGTGGGAGACGATTTCCCTCAGGAATATCTTGATTTGTTTACTGAGCGAAATATAGATATTTCAGGAATCGAAATTGTAAAAGGAGGTAAAACTTTTTTTTGGAGCGGACGTTACCACAACGATTTAAACTCAAGAGACACACTCGAAACGCAGCTTAATACTCTGGCAGACTTTAAACCGGTTGTTCCTGAATATTTTAAAGACGCTGATGTGGTAATGCTCGGGAACTTACACCCGAATATTCAGATGGAGGTATTGAATCAGCTTCCAAAAAGACCAAAATTAGTTGTGCTCGACACAATGAATTATTGGATGGATTGTGCCCTGCCTGAGCTTAAAGAAGTTTTGAAAAAGGTGGATGTCATTACAATAAATGACGAAGAAGCCAGACAACTTTCAGGAGAGTATTCTCTGGTAAAGGCAGCTCAAAAAATCCACGAAATGGGACCTTCGTACATTATTATCAAAAAAGGAGAACATGGGGCTTTACTCTTTAACGAAGATGAAGTGTTTTTTGCTCCGGCATTACCTTTAGAGGAAGTATTTGACCCAACAGGAGCAGGAGATACTTTTGCAGGTGGATTTGCAGGTTATATAGCTCAAAGCGAAAATATTTCTTTTGAAAATATGAAGAATGCCATAATTTTTGGTTCAAATTTGGCTTCGTTCTGTGTAGAAAAGTTTGGAACAGAGCGTATGCTCGGACTTAAAAAAGATGAAATTTTCAGAAGACTTCAGCAATTTAAAGCCCTGACACAATTTGATATTTCATTACAAAAATAAATTGACAGCCTCTTTGTGAGGCTTTTTTTGACTAAAACACACAACACAACTTATGAGTGATAGTATTAAACACGAATGCGGAATTGCAGTTCTCCGACTTTTAAAGCCTTTAGAATATTATAAAGAAAATTATGGCTCAGCATTTTACGGAGTAGAAAAAATGTACCTCCTTTTAGAAAAACAACACAACAGAGGACAAGATGGAGCAGGGCTGGCAAGTATCAAATTCGATGTTAAACCGGGTGAAAGATATATTTCCAGAATTCGTTCAAATGAACAACATCCTATTCAAGATATTTTTACTCAAATCAACCAAAGAATCAATAAATCTTTGATTGAAAATCCCGATAAGGCAGATGATGTAAAGTGGCAAAAACAAAATGTTCCGTATATTGGAGAGTTGTTCTTAGGACACGTTCGTTACGGAACTTATGGACAAAACAGCATTGAAAATGTCCATCCGTTTTTACGTCTCAACAATTGGATGCACCGAAACCTGATTGTTGCCGGAAATTTCAATATGACCAATGTGAAAACTTTATTTGATAACTTGGTTGAGCTTGGGATGCATCCTAAAGAAATGACTGACACGGTAACAGTTATGGAAAATATCGGACATTTCTTGGACGATGAGGTTTCTGATTTATACCAACAGTGTAAAAATGAAGGTTTGAGTAAAAGAGAGTCTTCTCCTGAAATAGCAGAACGTATCAATATAGGTAAAATATTAAGACGGGCTTCTAAATATTGGGACGGAGGTTATGCCATAGCAGGGCTTTTAGGACATGGAGACGGATTTGTTTTTCGTGATCCGGCAGGAATTCGTCCGGCTTATTTTTATCAAGATGACGAAATTGTAGTGGTAGCTTCTGAAAGACCCGTAATTCAAACCGCTTTTAATGTTCCGTTTGAAGAAATAAAAGAAATCAATCCCGGAAATGCCTTAATTATTAAGAAAAACGGAAAAGTATATCAGGAAGAAATTATTCTTCCGGTTGCAAAAAGAGCATGCAGCTTTGAGAGAATTTATTTTTCCAGAGGAAGTGATGCGGTAATTTATCAGGAAAGAAAACAATTAGGAAGACTTATTTTGCCTGATGTGCTGGAAGCTATTAATAACGATACAGATAATACGGTTTTTTCATATATTCCTAATACAGCCGAAACATCATTTTTCGGAATGGTAGAAGCCGCAAATGACTTCTTGAATCAACGGAAAAATCAAGAAATCCTTGATAACAGAAAAACGCTTACTAAAGAGAAGTTAGAAGCGCTGCTTTCGGTTAAAATCAGAACAGAAAAGATTGCAATTAAAGACGCTAAACTCCGTACTTTTATCACAGCTGATAATTCCCGAGACGACTTGGTAGCCCACGTGTATGATGTGACTTACGGAGTAGTAAAACCTACCGATAATTTAGTGATTATTGATGATAGCATCGTAAGAGGAACTACTCTGAAAACGAGTATTATCAAGATGTTGGACAGATTAAATCCGAAAAAAATTGTCATAGTTTCGTCTGCTCCACAAATTCGTTATCCTGATTGTTACGGAATTGATATGGCAAAAATCGGGGATTTTGTGGCATTCCGAGCCGCACTCGAGCTTTTGAAAGAAAACGGAAAAGCCCATATCATTGAAGAAGTTTATAAAAAGTCAAAAGCACAAGAAGGACTTAAAGACCACGAAGTTGTCAATTATGTAAAAGAAATTTATGCTCCTTTTACTGACGAGCAAATTTCAGATAAAATAGCAGAACTTGTAGCTCCTGAAGATTTAAAAGCTGAGTTGAAAGTTATTTTCCAATCGGTTGAAAACTTACACAAAGCTTGTCCTGAAAATCTCGGAGATTGGTATTTTACCGGAGATTATCCTACTCACGGAGGAAACCGAGTAGTTAATCAGGCATTTATTAATTTCTACGAAGGAACTAATAAACGAGCATATTAATTTCTTTTTTCTTCAAAAGGGATATTTTGATTTAATATTTCAAGGAGTAATCCGATGGTTTGCTCCTTGTATTGGTCAATAATTTCGGAAGTAATAATGTTTTGAATGTCAAGTCTTCCGGTTTTAAATCCGAAGGGTAAAAATCCCTTTTTAAGATTTTTGAAAGAGATAATTCCGGTTTCTATAGGAGTTCCATTTGATTTTTCCTCAAACATATAAACATAACTCAGAATCTGAATGATTTTGTTTTTCTTTTCGTTGTTTAAAAAGTCATCCCAATTGGTAAGTTCCAGATTTGCCTTGTCAACTTTCCCGGTTTTGTAGTCCACTATTCGGATGATTCCGTTTCGCTTTTCTATGCGATCTATAAATCCTGAGATATTAACTGTAAAAGGTAAGCGTAAATCTTTAATTTCACGCTTAAATTCTTCTTCTAAATGTAAAATGATAATTTCATCACCGGACAAAACACTTTCTTTTTCCATCTGTAAGAAGTTGGCAATACTTCTTTTAGCGGATTCATAAGCGAGTAGATTTTTACCTCGGTTTATATCTCCTTCTTTATATTGTTCTTTAAATTTAAATTTAAGTATATCTTCGTATTGTTTTTCCATTTGTTCTAAATCCGAGATGGTAAGCAAAACCCCGATATACGGTTTGTAAAGTATCTCTAAAGTGTTGTGAATAACACTTCCGAGAGTGTTGGCTTCGATAGTTTCTTCTACTTCTTTTATTTCGTTGATTTTTAATATTCTTTGAAAATAAAAATCAATCGGATTTCTGATATAGGTTGAAAGTGAAGAAGGAGAAAAGCCTTTTTCTGCAATTTCTTTGAGTCTTTCCATAACCTTCTCTGACTTTTCGATGCAAATTGGGAGGGTAGCAATTCCCGGTAGTGGAGAGTTATAAATAACTTCGGTTAGAGTGTGATTAGGTTGTTTTTCTATTTTGAGTTGTGTTATAAAACGACTTTTTTCTCCTCCGTCAAGCCCTTCATCTTCAGTGTTATAGATTAAAAAAATATTTTTTGCTCTTGAAATTAACCTATAAAAATGATAGGTGTAGATGGCATCTCTATCCTTGTAAACAGGGAGATTAAATTCAAGTCTTACATCATAAGGAATCAAAGAGTTTTGTGATTTTCCGAGAGGTATTTTTCCTTCATTCATAGAAGTGAAAATTACATTTTCAAAATCTAAAGTACGGGATTCCAAAATTCCCATAATTTGTAATCCCGTAAGAGGCTCTCCTTCAAAAGCTACTTCAGCAGCCTCAATCACTTGCTTATAAATCGAATAAAGATTATGAATATTGTTTGCATCAGGAGTGATAGAAAAGTAATTTTTAAGTTGATTGATAATTTTGTAAATCTCAAAAATAAAAGCTAAAGTAACTTTATCTGAATCAGTGTTTTGACTTATGTTATTCTTTAAACACAATAGAATTTCGGTAATTCTATCCAAAACAGTTAATGTGTCGTCTGACCATATATCAAAAATAAGATGAAAGAGATGACTTTTATTTGTTGTCAGTTCATAAAGTTTTTGATGAGATAAAAAAGTGAAATTATTTGTTTTAATAATCTCTGTAATGTGGCTGGTCTGTACAAAAGGTTCTACAAACGGATGATTTAGAACTTCCAAAACATCTTTATAGTAAAAGGTATAATCTTTTCGAGATTTCGCGTAAAGATGTAGTCTGAATAATCGGTTTATCAGAAACTGTAGAGGATTATTCCGAGCAGAAAATTCCAAAGTTATATTGAGATTTTTCACATTTTTTGGTAGTGAATAAAGCAAAGGGATAAGAAAGCTTTTTTCCGGTAAAATCAAAGCAGTTTTATTCAGGTTTTCAGGATTTTTCTTTAGCAGTTGTTCTAAAATATTTCCAACAACTTTTACCTGTCCGACAGATTTAGCGGTTCCTATGACATTAATATTTTTGTGTTTAGAGAATTCATCAGAAATCCATTCAAAAGAGTGAGATTTATAATGGCTCCATTCTCTTTTATATTTTCTGATGTATATTCCGGATAGATTATAAGCATCTTCTAAAAATACCTTGTCAATATCCCAATATATTTCTGCTAATCCTTCAGTAAGAAGGTGGTGAATTATTTTTTCTTCAGATGTTGTCAATGCATTCAGCCCAGCAAAAACAAAAAAACGATTCTTGTTTTGGGTTGAAAAATTAGAAATATGTTGAGAGGCTTCTTTGGAAATGAGTCCTTGATAACCGACTCGTTTTTGAACCAAATATTCAGAAAAAGCATTGTAAAATTTGGGAATAAAACTCCAAAATTGGAGATGTTTCTCAATAATTGCTGTTCGTTTTTCCGATAAAGACCAATGTTCTAAATCTTTAATTTCTTTAAGATATTGTAAGATTTTATCGGGAGGTAAAAGATAGGCATCAATGTCGCTAAAGTCTTTGAGTAAAACTTTTGCCCAAGGGCAAAATTGTTCAAAACTTTGTCTTTCTTGAGTAGTAGTAATCTGAGAATACACTTTGTAAGATTCAAACAATAATTCAACAGAGCTTAAAGTACGAAGCCCGGATACTTGCTCCATAAACTCTTGAATACTGTAAATTTCAGGGGCAAAAACTGTCTCGGAAGAGTTGTTTTTAATCTCGTTGATTAAAAATATCTTAGCTCTTCTGTTAGGTAATACTACCGTAGTATTACTCAGTATAGAGTTAGTTTTACTTATTAAGGATTCTGAAAGTTTTCTTAGAAATGTATTCATAGAGTAAAAATAAAAAAACGTCCCGAATTTCGGGACGTTTTTATGCAGATCTTAATTTATTTAAAGATTAGTTTACCAAGTTGATTTCCACTCTACGGTTGTTAGCTCTACCTGCAGCAGTATTATTAGTATCAATTGGTCTGTCCGGTCCGTAACCTGCAGAAGATAATCTGCTTGCATCAATTCCGTTTTCTATCAAGAAGTTTTTAACAGCATCAGCTCTTTCTTCAGAAAGTTTTTGGTTAAGAGCTTTACTTCCTGTACTGTCTGTATGTCCTTCGATAGTAAATTTAGCATCCGGATATTCTTTCAAAATTGAAACAATAGATTGTAATACAGGATAAGTTTGTTTTTGGAAAGATGACTTTCCTGAATCAAACAAGATAGTTTTAGCGTATTGTTTCAATTGAGCAGCATGTTCTTCTGTAAGCTCAGGACATCCGTTATTTTTTACAGTTCCTTTAACCGTAGGACATTTGTCGTCTTTGTCAAGAACACCATCCCCATCAGTATCAGGCCAAGGGCATCCGTTGTTTTCAGCAGGTCCGGCTATGTTAGGACAATTGTCGTCTTTGTCAAGAACACCATCCCCATCAGTATCAGGCCAAGGACATCCGTTATTTTCTTTTGGACCTTGAACATCAATACATTGATCAATATTGTCAGCTACTCCGTCACCGTCAGTATCAGGACACCCTTGGAATTCTGCAGAACCTGCCTCATAAGGACAAGCGTCGTCTTTATCAGGAATTCCGTCACCGTCAGTGTCAGGACATCCTTGGAATTCTGCTAATCCTGCTTCAGTTGGACAAGCATCATCTTTGTCATAAATTCCGTCATTGTCAGAATCTTTACCACCAAATTTGATAGAAAGACCTACAAAGTGCTGCAGGTGAGACGGATTTTCTACTCTAACATCATCAAGAGATTGTTTGTAAGTAGAACGGAACATCAAACCGATTTTTTCAGTAAACCAAAAAGTGATTCCTAAACCTCCGTTTATTGTTCCTTGGCTATTGTCTCCATAAAAAGTGTAACCTCCTCCGATATGTGCAGAAGGGTCAAACCATTTAGAACCGATAAGGTTTTGGAAAGAGTATTTGATAGCTCCGTCAATAGCATAATATTCCAAATCGCCAGGATTTACTACATTATATTCTCCTGCGTCATTACGGAATTCAACAAATTTGTCAATTTTATTTAACGATCCTGTCAGACCGAAAGAAAAACCACTGCCAATGTATCTTTCTACAGAAACAAAAGATACAGAAGGAATATAGTTCCAGTGGTCTTTTACATTAAAATACTCTGAGAATTGGTCAGCTACAGGAGAGGCTGCGCTAACTCTCGTGTCAACTGCATTAGCTCCGAAACTAACAGCCCACTTGTTGTTTTCATCTTGAGCTTGCGCATTTAGCCCAATTGCTAACAACACAACAGCAAAAAGTTTGTTAAGATGTTTCATACTTAAGTTTTTAAAAAAGTTTATAATGCAAATGTACTATGTTAAAGTGAATTAACAAAAAGAAAAACTGAAAAAATTTGATGTAGAAAGGATTTTTAAGATAATACAAACCTACTAATCCTTGACTATAAGAGAATGAAAATTGTGGGAACCGACTTGTGTTTTACATAAATTTTTGAATCCAATTTGTAAACTAATTTTAAAAAGTTAAAAGTTATTCTATTTTTAATACTATCGGAAGTATAAACTCTGATTTTACAGGAATTCCTTCTTTTTGAGCAGGTTCTATTTTTGGAAAGTTTTGTAAGCGAACTTTTAGGATACTGTCAATTTTTTGACTCTCATAAGTATTTTCTTTAAAGTATGGTTCAAAAATGACGGTAGCATCAGGATTTACGATAACTTTTACATTTATAAACTCAATTTCAGGGTATAATACTGATAGCGTATCAGCAGCTAAACGCTCTTGTACTGCGGTTGTTATAAAATCAAAAAAACAATTCTTTTGTTTAATTTTATCTAAAATGGAGTCGCAAGAAGAAACAGACGGATACCGAGTAGGTTCACTCCAGTTTATTTCTTGTAAACGTTCCTCCAGTAAAGCTTCTTTTTCAGGGACTTCCTTACTAATGAAATTACATGACGAAATTGACAGACAAAAAACAAGAATGAAAATTCTTTTCATTTAAAGTCAAGTTATATACAATTGTCAAAAGTAATATTTTGAGGTGAAAGTTCCTTTTTAAAGTTTAAAAATCTAAAATGTAAGAGTTTATTCCGATTTTTCTACAAAAGTTATTTTCTTAGTCGGAGCTACATTCACTCTTAAATCAAAGA
>CAZVQI010000088.1:0-8323 GCA_964629155.1 uncultured Flavobacterium sp. | reverse complement strand
GCGCGTGCGCGCGCGACATCCTCGCTTCGACTCTCGAAAGGAAAATGGAAGGGAGCCGCTCCCATGGCTGACGCCGCCGCTGCGCCCGAGACCCTCGGCTTCCGGGACTTCGCCCGTCGCTGTGGCTGGAAGGCCAGCTACGTCACCGAACTCAAGGACGCCGGCCGCCTGGTACTGACGCCCGACGGCCGCCGCGTCCTGGTGGCCGAGAGCCTGCGCCTGATCGAGGACACCCGGGACCCGTCCAAGGCCGGCGTCGCGGCGCGCCATGCGGCGGCGCGTGGCGCCGCCAGTCCATCCCCCTCCCTCGCCCAGGATGCAGGGCAGGGCGGCGCCGGCGGCGACGACGAGGCCGAGGACCGCCCGCCCGTCGCCTACGACGACCCGCTGGCCCTGCGCCGCGCCCGCGCCCAGGCCGAGCGCGAGGAGGCCGCCCTGCGAAAGGCCCTGCGCGAGGAGCAGCAGGAACTGGGCGAGCTGCTGCAGCGCGAAGAGGTGCTGGCGGTGATCGCCGACGCCATCACCACCCTGCGCACGGGCCTGGAGAACCTGCCGACCGTCCTGTCGGCATCCCTGGCCGCGGAGAGCGCCGAGGAGCGCTGCCGCGTGATCCTGGCCAACGGCATCGAGCATGCGCTCGACGAGCTGAGCAGGAAGTGCAGGCAGATCGGCGGCGCCGCATGACGTTCGCTGCCGCCCGCCCGCTGATCTTCCAGACCGTCGCGAAGGCCATCGCGCCGCGGAAGCCCATGCGCGTCAGCGAGTGGGCGGCGCGCTACCGGGTGCTGTCCAGCAAGGGCAGCCAGGAGGCCACGGCATGGCGCAATGAACGCAACCCGCTGCAGGTCGAGATCATGGACTGCTTCTCGGCCCGCAGCCCGGTGCGCGACGTGGTCGCGCGCCTGCCCATCCAGTTCGGCAAGAGCGAGATCGAGACCAACATCCTCGGCTACACCATGTGCGAGAACCCGATGCCGATCATCGTGGCGCTCCCCGCCGAGGTCTCCATGAACAAGTGGATCGACCAGAAGCTCAACCCGCTGATCGACGAGACGCCCGCTATCCAGGCGGTGATGACCAGCATGGCCAGCCGGGAGGCCTCCAACCGGCGCACCTTCAAGGATTTCCACGGCGGCCAGCTGTACGTGGAGCACGCCGGCAACCCCGTGCGCCTGAAGTCGACCAGCGCCGGCATGGTGCTGGCCGACGAGTTCAGCAGCTTCGCCTCGCTGCTGAAGTCCGGCGACGACCCGGCGGAGATGCTCGACGGCCGCACGTCCGCCTTCCCGTCGAAGTACAAGCGCCTGAAGGTGGGTACGCCCGAGATCGCCGGCCGCTGCCGCATCAGCGAGCTTTACGAGAAGTCCGACCAGCGCCGCTACTACGTGCCGTGCCCGGACTGCGGCCATGAGCAGCCGCTGGAATGGAGCGGCCTGCAATGGACGCCCGACGGCATGCATGCCTGGTACATGTGCCGCGAGTGCAGCGTCGTGATTGAGGAGCACCAGAAGACCGCGATGATCGCCCGCGGCCGCTGGGTAGCAGAGAACCCGGGCGCGCGCACCCGCGGTTACCACGCAAACGCTCTGTACTACCCGATCGGCCTGGGCCCGCGCTGGGTGGAGCTGGTGGCCATGTGGCGCGACGCCCAAGGCGACCCGGCCAAGCTCAAGACCTTCATCAACGACCGCCTGGCCGAGCCGTGGGAAGACCCGTCCATGCGCGCGGTGAAGTTCAACATCATCGCCGACCGCGCCGAGCCGCTGCCGCTCAAGCCGGTGCCCAACTGGGTGCTGGCCGTCACCGCCGGCATCGACACGCAGGACAACCGCCTGCCGGTGCAGATCGTCGGGTGGGGCAGGGGCATGACCTGCTGGCCGATCGACTACGTGGAGCTGCCCGGCGACCCCGCCGAGGACGACGTGTGGACCGCGCTCACCGCGCTGCTCAACGCGCCGATCGAGCGCGCCGACGGCGCCGTGCTGCGCGTCGACGCCGCCCTGCAGGATATGCTGGGCCACCGCACGGAAGCGGTGAAGGCTTACGTGCGCCAGAAGCGCGTGCGCCGCCTCGTGGCCGGCTTTGGCGCCACGGCCAACAACGCCCCGCCGCTGGGCAAGGCCAAGCTGCACGACATCAACTGGCGCGGCCAGGTGGACAAGCGCGGCGTGCACGCCTACCCGGTGGGCACGGTGGCCATCAAGCACCACCTGTTCGCGATGCTCAGCACCGATGCCGACAAGCCGGCCGAAGAGCGCAAGGTTCGCTTCAGCGACGAGCTCGGCCGGGACTACTTCGGCGGCCTGGTCTCCGAGACCTACGACCCGCGCAAGAACCGCTTCGAGAAGATCCGCGGCACCCCGCGCAACGAGCCGCTGGACACCTGGGTGTACGCCTACGCCGCGGCCATGCACCCGGAGCTGCGCCTGCACCGCTGGACCCGGGCCAACTGGGACGCCCGCGAGGCGCAGGTGCTGGCCAGCATCGCGCGGCCGGCGACGAATGATGATTCCCGTGAAACACCGATCCAGGCGGCGGCCCCGGGCCGCCCGATGGATTCCCGTGGAACGCGCACACGCCGCCGCGGCGGCTGGAAGGACTGAGGAGGGGCCATGGCCGAAGACGTGAAAGCCGACGAGCTGGTCGACCAGCTGCGCGACAGCTTCAACCGGAAGCTGCGCGACGAGATCAAGGACCTGCCCGCGCACCGGGCGCTGCAGCTGGCCGACGCCCTGGCGCTGGTGCAGCTGGACGTGTGCGCGGGGCTGCGGGTCCGGTACGCGAAGGGGGCGCAGGTCGACGCTGGCGCCATCGCCGAATCCTGGCGCCGGGGGCTATCTATCGGCGAGGTATGCCAGAAGCACGGCATCCCCCGCGCCACGGCCTACTACCACCACCCGAACAAGAAAGCCCGCCGCGCGAGAGCAGGATGAAGAAAGTCCAACTTTTGCCATGAAGTTGGACTCCGGCATGTATAACTTGACTGTCCATGTCGACAGCGCAAGAACGACTGGACCTGTACCTGGCCGCTGAAGCCCGCATCCTCACTGCGGGCTTCAGCGTGCGCCTGGACATCCGCCAGCGGCAGGAGGCCGAGCTCGCCGAGATCCGCAAGGCCATCCGCGCCCTGCAGAGTGAAGTCGCCGCCGAGGTCGCGCCGCGCCCCGCCCGGGGCAGCCTGGGCTACGTCACCACGGTGTTCAACCGCAGGTGACCACCAGGCCCGCCACCGCCGGCATGAACGTGCTCGACCGCGGCCTTGCGGTCTTCGCGCCGCGCTTCGCCGCGCGCCGCATGTTCGCCCGTCAGGTGCTGGCCCTGTATGAAGGCGGGCGCAGCACCAAGCGACGCCGCAAGTCCCGCGACAACAGCACCGGCGAGCGCCTGGTGGTGCGCGATGCCGCAACCGTCCGCGCCACCGTCCGCGACCTCGAGCGCAATTACGACCTGGTCGACGGCGCGCTGACCACCCTGGTGCGCAACATCATCGGGCCGTCGGGCATCAGCATCGAGCCCACGCCGCGCAACGGCACGCAGGGCGACCACTACGACGATATCGACGACGATTTCGCGCGCGACCTGCTCAACGCTTTCCGCGAGTGGAGCCAGCGCCCGGAGGTCACCCGCACCCTCAGCTGGGTGCAGGCGCAGGACCTCGCCTGCCGCTCCTGGCTGCGCGACGGCGAAATGTTCGCGCAGCTGGTGGAGGGCAACGGCGCCGTCATTCGGCACGCCAGCCGCATCCCGCTCTCGCTTGAGCTGCTGGAGGCCGACGTCTGCCCGCTCGACCACGCCCCGAGCGACAGCATCGACGCAGGCATCGAGCGCAACGCCTGGGGGCAGCCCACGGCGTTCTTCTTCTACAAGAGCCACCCCGGCAACGGGCGCGGCTACGTCCACGGCGACCTCAAGCGCGTGCCGGCCGAGCGAGTGCTGCACGTGGCCGTGCGCAAGCGCCTGTCCGGCCTGCGCGGCATCAGCCTGTTCGCCCCGGCCATCGACCGGCTGATCGACATCAAGGACTACGAAGAGTCCGAGCGCACCGCCGCGCGCATCGCCGCGCGCATCGCCGCGTACATCAAGCGCGACAAGGACATGGACTGGTCGCCGCCGCCGCCAGAGGTCGATGCGCAGGGCAACCCGGTCGAGCAAGACTTCCTGCTGGAAGCCGGCGCCATCTTCACCGACACCGCCCCGGGCGAGTCGATCGAGATGATCAACCCGAACCGCCCGAACACCATCCTCGAGCAGTTCCGCACCGCCATGATGCGCGCCGTCTCGCGCACCATCGGCCTGAGCTACTCCAGCCTCTCGGGCGACTACGACGGCACCTACAGCGCCCAGCGCCAGGAGCTGGTCGAGGCCTACGACGGCTACCGGATGATGACGGCCACCTTCGTGGCCCGCTTCGTGCGCCCCGTCTGGGAGAGCTTCGTGCGCATGGCGATCGCCAGCGGTCGCGTGCGCGTGCCCGCGGAGGTGAACCCCGAGACCGTGGCCCAGGCCATGTTCCGCGGCCCGAAGATGCCGTGGATCGACCCGCAGCGCGAGGCGCGCGGCATGCGCGAGCTGTGCGAGCTGGGCGTCGAGTCCCGCACGGCCATCATCGCCGAGCGCGGCGGCCGGGTGCAGGACAAGTTCGAGGAGATCGCGCGCGAGCGGAGGCTGGCCGGCGAGCTCGGCATCCCGCTGGACGCCGGCAACGCGGCCGCCGCGCCGCCCGCCGAGGGCGACGACCAGAACACCGAAGACAACGACCAGCGCCGCCGCGAGGAGCGGCAGGCGCGCATGCGCCTGGTGCGCACCACCGGAGACCTCAGCTGATGATGCCGAAGCGCCACGCCCTGTCCGCCGCCCTCGCCGCGTCCCTGGCCGCCACCACCCTCGCGCCGCAGGCGGCGCCCCGCGACAAGACCGCCCGCCCGCACATCGAACCGCAGATGGCCCTGCGCCCGGTGGCCGCCGATGGCAGCGCGTACGAACTGCTGATCTACGGCGACATCGGCGACAGCTGGTGGGGCGAGTCCGTCACCGCGCAGTCGGTGGCCGAGCAGCTCAACGCGCTCGACCCGGCCGTCGCCACCATCAACGTGCGCATCAACAGCTACGGTGGCAGCGTCGCCGACGGCCTGGCCATCTACAACGCGCTCAAGCGCCACAAGGCGACCAAGGCCGTCACCGTCGACGGCGTGGCCATGTCCAGCGCCTCGCTGATCGCGATGGCCGGCGACACCGTGTCCATGCCGCCCACGTCCATCCTGATGATCCACGCGCCCTGGGGCGGCTGCTGGGGCAACGCCAAGGAGATGCGCCAGTACGCCGACGTGCTGGACACCTTCAGTGATTCCATGGCCGACGCCTACGTCAAGAAGTCCGGCAAGAGCAAGGCCGACATCCTGTCCCTGCTCAAGGACGGCGAGGACCACTACTACACCGGCGAGGAAGCCGTCGCCGAGGGCTTCGCCGATGCCGTCACCAGCGACGACGACGGCAACGACGAGCCCGACGAGAACGCCCGCGCCTACGCCAACCAGCTGCTGGAGCGCATCAGCGCTCGCGGCGCGCCGGCCAAGTACGCCGGCATGGTCGTCACCGCCGCCCTGCGCGGCGCCCCGCGCAAGCCCGCCGCCGCGCCGGCGCCGGCTGGCGAGGGTGACGAGCGCCTTACCGTCTCTGTCGACGCCGGCGCCGTGCGCGAGGCCGTGGCCACCGCGCTGGCCGAACTGAATCCGCCGCCGGCCTCCGGCGTGCACACCCCGCCGGCGGACGCCGGAACCAGCAACCCCGAGGAACCCACCATGGACCCCAAGGCCGTTCTCGCTGCCGACCGGCAGCGTCGCGACAACATCCGCAATCAGTTCGCGCCGTTCTCGGCCCGCGCTGACCTCGACACCGCGGCCATCGCCGTTCTGCAGCGCGAGTGCGAGGACGACACCGATTGCACGCCCGAGGCCGCCGGCCAGAGGCTGCTCGCGCTGCTCGGCAGGGACACCACGCCCACCGGCGGCATGCGCGCCGAACCCGGCAACCAGGACGAGACCGCGACCTATCGCGAGGGCGCCATCCACGCCACGCTCAACCGCAAGGACCCGCAGAACTTCAAGCACGACGAGAAGTCCGCGCCGTTCCGTGGCATGAACCTGGCCGACCTCGGCCGCGACTGCCTGGAGCGCGCCGGCAAGAAGACCCGCGGCCTGTCCAAGCAGGAAATCGCGGTGCAGGCCCTGCAGTCCACCAGCGACTTCCCGAACATCCTCGAAGCCGTCATCACCAAGACCCTGCGCCGCGGCTACGATGGCACCGCCCGCACCTTCGTGCCGTGGACCCGCCAGGCCACCCTGCCGGACTTCAAGCAGATCAGCCGCACCCAGCTGTCCGGCGCGCCCGACCTCAAGCGCGTGCTGGAAGGTGCCGAGTACGAGTTCGGGGCGATGTCCGACGGTGCAGAGAAGTACGCCGTGCAGAAGTACGGCCGCATCGTCGCGGTGACCTGGGAAACCATCGTCAACGACGACCTGGACGCGCTGACCCGCATCCCGCAGGCCTTCGGCGCCAGCGCCGCGGACCTCGAGTCGGACATCGTCTACGGCATCGTCAACAGCAACCCGAAGATGGCCGACAACGTGGATCTGTTCCACGCCACCCACGGCAACCTGGCCTCGCCTGCCGCGGCGCTGATCGACGCACTGAGCCTCGACCCCGAAGTCGCCAATCCGGTCGCCGCCATGCGCTCCGCGATGCTCCTGCAGAAGGGCCGCGAGGGTCGCTACATCACGGTGCGCCCGAAGTTCCTGCTGGTGCCGCCGGAGCTGGAAGAGGCCGCGCTCAAGGTCACCAACGCGGCGATCGTCGCGGCCCGCGGCAGCGACGTGAACGTGGTCGGCCCCACGCTCACCCCGATCACCGAGCCGCGCCTGCACGACGGCAGCTCCACCGCCTGGTACGGCGCCGCCGACCCGTCGACCGTGGACACCATCGAGTACGCCTACCTCGAAGGCCACGAGGGCGTGTTCACCGAGACCAAGCACGGCTTCGAGGTGGACGGCCTGCAGGTCAAGTGCCGCCACGTGTTCGGCGCCAAGGCCATCGACTGGCGTGGCCTCTACAAGAACGCCGGCGCCGCCCCGTCGCCGTTCCCGGGCAACGGCGCCTGAGCCTGACGGCCAGCGCGGCCACCGCCGCGCTGGCCCCTGGCACACAGCACACCTCCCTTCGTCCTACTCCGGAGCAGGTCCATGGACAACTACATCAACGACGGCAACACCGTCAGCTACACCAACGCCGGTGTCGCCACCATCCCCAGCGGGCGCCTGGTCGCCACCGGCCACACCCTCGGCTGGGCCATCACCGATATCCCGCCGGGTGCCACCGGTACGCTGCGCATCCGCGGCAAGGGCACCGCCCCGAAGGTCTCCGGTGCCGTGTTCGCGGTGGGCGAGAAGCTGGTCTTCGACGTCAGCGCAGGCAGCGGTGTCGGCGCGTTCGACGACTCGGCGGCCACTCCGGCCGCGGGCGACCTCACCGGTGCGGCCATTGCGGCCAAGGCGGGCGCGAACCTCGAAACCGAGTGCGAGGTGATCCTCACGCCCGGCAACGCCACGCTCACCGCGGGCGGCTGATCGCAGCAGCAGACCTCGCCGCCCGCAATCGTGCCTGGCGGGCGCGGGCGGCGAGGGATTTCACCACGCATCGGACAGGGGCGATGAGCGAGAAGGACATGCACGTCGAGGATGCCGTCGACAGCAAGCTGGCGAAGGTGGTGGTGAGGGTGATGGCGGTGCTCATGCCCTTCGTCTTCACCAGCGTCATTGCCCTGGTGTCGTGGCAGCTGCGCGAGATCAAGGCCGAGCAGAAGGCGGCCAGCACCAAGTCGGAGGAAACCTCGCGCGCCGTGGGCGCCATCGCCAGCGACGTGCGCGACCTCAACACCCGGTTCGACCTGATCGCAGTGAAGCAGCTCGACGCCCTTGAGGTGCGGGTGAACCGCCTGGAACAGGCAACGCGAACCCCATGACCGACCACTTCCCCAAGTTCATCGACCGCCTGCTCTCGCACGAGGGCGGCTACTCGGCCGACCGCAACGATCCCGGCAACTGGACCGGTGGCCGCGTGGGCGCCGGCGAGCTGCGCGGCACGAAGTTCGGCATCGCGGCCAACACCTATCCCACGCTGGACATCAAGGGCCTCACGCGGGCAAAGGCGATCGAGATCTACCGCCGCGACTTCTGGCAGGCCTCGCGCGCCGATCGCCTGCCGCCGGTGGTTGGATTCCAGCTGCTGGACGCGGCCGTCAACAGCGGCATCCGCCAGGCCACGCGCTGGC
>CAZVQI010000087.1:0-8449 GCA_964629155.1 uncultured Flavobacterium sp. | reverse complement strand
TATAGAAAATTTTCCCACATTCTACCACTTTAACCCACTTTGTTGATAACTTTTTGTTATAATTGACTTGAAATCAATAGGTAAAAGTTTGCTGAATTAGCTGTGTTACTGGTGTTTTAAGGATTTTGAGGAAGTGTAATTTTTTATAATCAGGGAGTTACATATTGTCAATTTTAAAATTGAAGACCTTGTACATCGGAATTAAATTTGAGAAGATTACAAGAATAAATTAGTTGCTGAAAAGCAACTTGTTTTCAGACAAATTAAAAAGAGTTAGAGGAGAAAGAGACTGATTGTTAAAATCTTTTTTAAATTATTCCTCGTATCGTTGCATTTCTCTATCGTAAAAAAGGCCTGCTTCTTCAATCAGGTTTGCCATTTCGTTGGCGGTTTCTTCTTCTTCGGAAGGGTCTAACTCTTCAAGAAATTCTATTTCATCATTTTTGAGGTTAATGATAAATCTCGGATACTCTAAGTGAATAATAAAAATATCATCAGGGAAATCAGTGTTGTCTGCCAATACGAATTTTGGTAATTTCATTGTTTGTAAAATTTTAATTATGAGTTTGTAAGATTTTGTTTTTTATCAGTTTATCCGTTATTTTTTCGAACCGTGTTAAAAGTAATAACGAAGCAACAGAAAGAGCTACGAGAAGCCCAATCCAAACTCCAACGGCTTTTAATTCGGTATAAAACCCTAAATATAAACAAGTAGGAAAACCCACTATCCAATAAGAAACAAAAGTAATAACTGCGGGAATCCTAACGTCTTGCAGTCCTCTTAGAGCCCCTAAAACCACAGCTTGAATTCCATCTGAAATTTGGAATAAGGCAGCCACAATGAGCAAATTTGAGGCAATCCCGATTACTTCAGTATTTTCAATGACCTTGTCGGGATTTTTCATTTCCAAAAACAAATGCGGTAATATATTGTGAAGTGTAATGAAAATAATTGCAAAAGCAATTTCTAAAAACAGAGCAAGCAGGAAAATAGAGCGAGCCACGGTTTTCAGATATGTAAAATTTTCTAATCCCTTTTGATTTCCGACCCGAATCATTGCGGTTACTGAAAGCCCGGAAGCAAACATAAATGTCATAGAAGCCAAACTCAGTGCAATTTGATTAGCTGCTTGTGCGTTTTTCCCGATAGATCCGGTAAGCCATATTGCAGAAGTAAATAGCAATACTTCAAAAAGCATAATCAGTGAAGAAGGAAGTCCAATGCTTATGATTTTTTTTATCAAAGACTTCTGAAGATTTTTAAGGTTAAATCCTAAAAAGTATTGTCCTAAGTCACGGTCTCTTTTCAGTATAAAGTGCATCATCAGAATCATAATGACTCTTGAAGTAAGTGTTCCGACAGCAGCTCCAAGAATTCCCCATTTAGGAAAAATCCAAATTCCGTAAATCAGAAAGAAATTAATAAAAAAGTGAATAATATTCGCTACGATAATAGCATACATTGAGTATTTGGTTTTTGACATTCCATCTGCAAATTGCTTATATCCTTGAAAAATCAAAACTCCAATAAGAGAAAAAGCTACAATATCTACAAAAGGTTCTGCAAGAGCGACTACTTCGTCGGGCTGCCCCATATATCGCATTACAG
Organism: uncultured Flavobacterium sp.; assembly: GCA_964629155.1. GTDB lineage: Bacteria > Bacteroidota > Bacteroidia > Flavobacteriales > Flavobacteriaceae > Flavobacterium. The sequence goes on along the minus strand of CAZVQI010000087.1, from coordinate 6,840 downwards.
GTTTGCAAAGATATACAAGCAAAAATAGAGAAATTCCGATGGTAGAACACAAAATAAGCCCGTGATGAAAGGCGTTACGTACACCTTCTTTATCTTGTCGGGCATCATTTTGGGCTACAATGGGAGTAATTGCTGTAGAAAAGCCTATTCCTACGGACATCGCAACAAAAATAAAGCTGTTTCCTAAGGAAACAGCAGCAAGTTCGGCAGCACCGAGCTTACCGACCATTATATTGTCAACCATAGAAATAAGCGTATGCCCTACCATTCCGAGAATAACAGGGTACGCTAGTTTTATGTTTTTAGAAAACTCTTTAAAATAGACGGATAAATTCATGCAATTTAATCGGGAAAACCCTGCAAAGGTACTCCGAAAAAACCGATAAACAATATTGCTTAAAGACTTTCTGAAAAGTTCTGAATCCAAGAGGCAGAATAAGCAAAAGCCTCAAAAATAAGCCGTTATTTTCGGGAATAGTTAGGAGCTTCTTTGGTTATTGTTACATTATGCGGATGGCTTTCGTGGATTCCGCTGGCAGTGATTTTTACAAATCGCCCTGTGTTTTGAAGTGTTTCAATATCTTTAGCTCCACAATATCCCATTCCGGCACGAAGTCCACCAATAAATTGCTGCATACTTTCATGAAGTTCTCCTTTATAAGGTACTCTTCCGACAATTCCTTCAGGAACAAGTTTTTTGATGTCGTCCTCTACATCTTGGAAGTAGCGGTCTTTAGAACCGTCTTTCATAGCTTCTACAGAGCCCATTCCTCTGTAGGATTTGTATTTTCGTCCTTCGTAGATAATTGTTTCTCCCGGAGACTCTTTTGTTCCTGCCAATAAAGAACCAAGCATTACACTTGAAGCTCCTGCAGCAATCGCTTTTGGAATATCTCCCGTATAGCGAATTCCTCCGTCTGCAATTACCGGTACTCCACTGTCTTTAATAGCAGCAGCTACTTCGAGTACAGCTGAAAATTGAGGATAACCAACTCCGGCAACCACTCGAGTAGTACAAATAGAACCCGGGCCGATTCCGACTTTTACGGCATCTGCTCCATTCTTTATTAAATATTGTGCGGCTTCGGGTGTAGCAATGTTTCCGACCACAACATCAATATCAGGGAAATTTGCTTTAACTTGTTTCAGAACATCAACTACTCCTTTGGTGTGTCCGTGAGCGGTATCAATAACTATCGCATCAACACCTGCATTAACAAGAGCCTCAGCACGTTTTAGAACATCAGCAGTAACTCCGACTGCTGCTGCTACCCGCAATCTTCCGTATTTGTCTTTGTTAGCATTAGGTTTTTGGAAAAGTTTAGTAATATCGCGGAAAGTAATTAGTCCGACAAGTTGATTTTTACTGTTTACAACCGGAAGTTTTTCGATTTTATTTTGTTGAAGAATTCCTTCGGCTATTTCTAATGTCGTTCCTTCTTGGGCAGTAACCAAATTTTCCGAAGTCATTACTTCTGTCAGCAATCTTGTGTTGTTTTTTTCAAAACGCAAATCGCGATTAGTAACAATTCCTTTCAAAACTCTGTTTTCATCTACAATCGGAATTCCTCCAATCCCATATTCTTTCATTGCATTTTTAGCATCTCCGACAGTTGACGTAAGCGAGAGTGTAACAGGGTCAATAATCATCCCTGATTCAGAGCGTTTAACTTTACGAACCTCATGAGCTTGAGCTTCGATAGACATATTTTTATGTAAAACTCCGATTCCACCTTCTCTTGCAATAGCAATAGCCATAGCACTTTCGGTTACGGTATCCATTGCAGCAGATACAATCGGTACATTAAGAGTGATATTGCGAGAAAATTTAGATTTAATGCTTACTTCTCTCGGAAGTACTTCGGAGTAGTTTGGAATAAGTAAAACATCGTCATAAGTAAGACCTTCTCCGACTATTTTGTGGTTGAGTGTTGTCATTTGCAATTTGTAGTTAAATTGCACGCAAATTTATGATATTTTAATTAGAAATGAAAAAGAAATTTTTAATTATCACTTGTAACTCAGACCAGAATGAGTAATGTAAGAAGTGATAAGCATGACTTTGTTATGTTGTTGTTTTCTCAAAATAAGGGCAGATTTGCTTTGTAGCATTAAAAAAATAGGAAAGAAATTTTTTATTTTTTGAATTTTAATTTACTTTTAGCTGCGTTTATCGGAAGTATAGAATTTAACTAAAAGCCTTTTTTATAAAACTAAACTATCATGAGAGAAACATTATTTGGTATTCCCGTAGTTCTTTTTTTTATAATGCTATTGCAAAGAAATCTTTTGGAAGAATATCCCGCAATCCTTTACACAAGTACAGTCGTTTCGTTAATTTCTCTGTCTTCAGGATTTTATATGGAGTATAAACGCAACAAAAGATTTTTAAAACAAAAACATGTGATTCGACTTATAATAGCAGGGCTCTTTATTGTTTTTACTTGGGGATTTACTTTATATCAAATGTTTTTTTAGTTCTTATTTAAGACTGAAAAGTCAAGAGGAAAAGAAAAAATTGTTAGTACAAAAGAATATAATCGAAACAAAAAACAGCTTCCTAAAAAGCTGTTTTTTTTGTTTTTGTATTGTTTCCTATTCTTTTAAGAAAAGAGAAATTACTCTATTTTATTTTTAATAATTGTCCTATTGAAATAGAGTTATCGGACAAATTATTCAATTTTTTGATTTCGTCAACCGTAGTATTGTATTTTTTAGAAATACTATACAATGTATCTCCGGGTTGAACAGTATACATATTTTCTTCTGGTATTTCTGACTCTTCTCCTGAATTTACTATTGAAGTATCTTGAACATTTGTTTCTGTGCTCTGAATACCTAACACTTCATTGTCGTATTGGTATAATTGATAACGCTCAATCAGACTGATTAATTTATCAGGATATTTGGGGTCAGTAGCATATCCTGCTTTTCGGAGACCTTTTGCCCAACCATGATAATCATCTTTTTTAAGAGTAAATAAGTCTGAATATCTGGATCTTGAAGTCAAGAACAAAGAATGGTCGTGAAACGATTCAGAAGCATGTTTGTATTTTCGGAAACACTCTTGATGAGCATCATCATCGTGATAAATTCTTTCTCCTGTCCATCCCGTATGGCACTTTATCCCGAAATGATTGTTTGCCTCTTTGGCTAATCTACCGTTTCCTGAGCCGGATTCTAAAATTCCTTGTGCCAAAGTAATACTTGCAGGAATTCCGTGTTGGCGCATATTGTCTTTAGCTATTTCTTTATACCTCTCGATGTAATTTTTTACTACATCTGAACTGACTGTGGTTGAAGAAGTAGCCTCTAACGTTTCTGTTGTCGGTTGAGAAGAAACAGAAGAAGGCGTACCTGTGCGTGGAGTAGTTCTTTCAGTTTTTGGTTTAGGTGTAACAGTTTTTTGAGTGGTGTATTTAGTTCCTTTACAAGAAACAAATACTAATATAACGGCTAAAATAAAAACTTTTTTACACATTGATTTTAGGCAAATTTTGTTGTTTTAATTTTTGGTTCATTCCTTCGATTCCTTGTAATCCTCCCGTATGGATAAGCAGGATTTTTGTATCTTTTTCAAAGTATTTGTTTTGTATCAAGTCGGTAATTCCGTAGCACATTTTAGCTGTATAAACAGGGTCTAACGGAATATTGGTTTGTTTTTTAAATTCATTTATAAACGAAATGAGCGTTTGATTTATTTTAGCATACCCCCCAAAATGATATTCTTTTATTAGTTTCCAGTTATTGTTCTCGGTAAATTTTTGTATTTCATTTTCCAGACAATCTGCTTTCAGTGCCGGAAACCCCAGAACTGTTTGGTTTGATTTACTGCTGTTTATAATTCCTGAAATGGTTCCTCCCGTACCGACCGGACAACAAATATAATCAAAAATATTATCTTGTTCGGTTAGTATCTCTTCACAACCTTTGACAGCTAATTCATTAGTTCCACCTTCCGGAACTAAGTAAAAATCACCCCATTTTTGTTTCAGTTTGACTATAAATTCTTCGGAGGTCTTTTTTCGATAATTTTCTCGTGAAATAAAATCGAATTTCATTCCGTTTTGATAAGCAAAACTAAGAGTGGGATTCTGATGAATTTTATCTGAAAGTTCTTCACCTCGTATTACTCCAATCGAATTCAACTCTAATATTTTGCAAGCGGCAGATACTGCCGAAATATGATTAGAAAAAGCCCCTCCAAATGTCAATATGGTGTTGTGATTGTCTTCTTGAGCTTTGAGCAGATTGTATTTTAGTTTTCGGAGTTTATTTCCTGAAACATATTCATGAAGTAAATCCTCTCTTTTGATATATACTTCAACCTCTTTTCCGAATAAATCAAATTCGATTTTTTGGCTTGGACTTTGAACTTTTTGTGTCAGATTTAAGGGTTCCAACTTTAGAGTGTTTATATTACTTTGCTTTTAAGCTTTGCTAAAATATGAATTTATTGACGATAATTTGCTTTATTTTCTTTTACTAAAAAATAAAATTCCTGAGAAAGTAATAAATCCGTTAAGGATAATAAGTTCATTATCAAATTTATAATTTCCGAAAATAAGTTCAGAGTTTTCTACAATCAAAAAAGTAAGAGCAGGAGATAGTATGCAGATAAAAGGTGTGATTTTGTCCGTTACGTTTCGTCTTTTCATAATCAAACCAAAAGTATAAAGCCCTAAAAGAGGTCCGTAGGTATATGAAGCTGCTCTGAAAATCATACTTACCACCGAGGCATCATTTATAGCATTAAAAATCAAAATCACTAAAAACATAAGTAATGAAAATCCTAAATGTACTGTATAGCGTTGTTTGACTAATTTTTTGTTTGAAGGGTCTTTAGCTTTGTCCATCCCCAAAAAATCTACACAAAATGAAGTGGTAAGAGCTGTAAGGGCAGAGTCTGTAGTAGCAAATGTAGCAGCAGTCAGTCCGAGTAAAAAAACAACGGCAGGTATTACGCTAAAATGATTAAAGGCAATTTCCGGAAAAAGCAAATCCGTACGGGGTTTTCCGGAAGATAAATCCAAAGGAACTTCAATTCCGTTTTTTCCGGCATATATATAAAGTAAAGCTCCTACGCTTAAAAACAATAAGTTAATAATGACAAAAATTCCCGTAAATGTGAGCATATTTTTTTGAGCTTCACCAATGTTTTTACAACTCAGATTTTTTTGCATCAAGTCTTGGTCAAGACCGACCATAGCAATCGTTACGAATATTCCTCCCAAAATTTGTTTAATGAAATGATATTTGCTTTCAATAAAATCTTCGTAAAAAAATATTTTGGAATAATTACTTTCTTTCACTGCTTCAAAAGTTTCGGGCAGACTGTAATGCATACTTTTGCAGACAAAGTAAATAGTAAAAACCACCGAAGAGACCAAGAAAAATGTTTGTAAGGTGTCGGTTATGATGATGGTTTTGAGTCCTCCACGATAGGTATAGGCAAAAATCAATCCGAGTGAAATCAGAACCGTAGCCCAAAACGGAACACCAAAATGATCAAACACAAATCGCTGTAACACAATCACTACTAAATATAAGCGAAAGGCAGAGCCTATTGTTCTGCTAATGAGAAATATAAAGGCAGCAGTTTTGTAGCTGTAAAAGCCCATTCGCTGTTCGATATAACCATAAATAGAGGTAAGATTGAGTTTGTAATACAGAGGAAGCAGGATTTTAGCAATGATGACAAAACCAATAGCGTTTCCTAAAATAAATTGAAAATATTTGAATTGCTCTCCGTTGGGTGATCCTACTTCTCCGGGGACAGAAATAAAAGTAACTCCCGAAAGAGCTGTTCCAATCATTCCGAATGCTACTAAATACCATTTAGAATTTCGATTAGCAATAAAAAATGCTTGATTTCCGGAATCTTTTCTGCTTACTACATTTGCAATCAGAATCAAAACTCCGAAATACAAAATCATTATTAAAAGAATGGTAAAAGGAGACATTCGTGATGTGTTAAATCAAACAAATATAATTTATTTTCCTGTTTTCGGATGAGAAATTATACTTGAAGCCACTGTAATATATCCGAAACTTTTTCTGCAGTACTAAAGTTCGGGTGTTTGATTTCAAAGTCAATTCGCTCGTGTGCCCATGTGGTTCTAAACGGAATATGTGTAGCATGCCCACCAATGTTCAACACAGGAAGAATGTCTGATTTTAGCGAATTTCCAATCATATAAAACTCTTCAGGTTGAATCTCGAGTCTTTTTAATAATTTTCCATAGTCTTCTTCTGCTTTTTCAGACAGTACTTCTATGTGATGGAAAAACGGACCTAAACCGGATTTGTGTAATTTTCTGTGTTGGTCGAGCAAATCTCCTTTGGTGACCACAATCAGTTTGTATTTTCCGTGTAGATGTTTTAAAGTCTCTTCAATCCCGTCTATCAAAACAATGGGCTTCGAAAGCAATTCTTTGCCGTACTGAAGAATCTTTTCGATGATTTCGATAGGGAGGTTTTTCCCAGAAATCTCGATAGCCGTTTCAATAAGCGAAAGGATATAAGCTTTTATTCCGTAGCCGTATAGCGGAAGATTGCCAATTTGAATTCGGAAGACCTCTTGTGAAATACTTTGATGGGAGAGGAAGTCTTCCATCAACACACAAAACTTCTTTTCGATTTCTTCGAAATAAGGTTCGTTTTCCCAAAGGGTGTCGTCTGCATCAAATCCGATGACTTTTATGTTTTGTTGTTTAAGGTTCAAAATTTTGGTCTTTTATAATTAACTTATCACAGCCCCGTTCTCAACTCCATCTTTATCAGGATTCAAGAAAACGAGTTTTCCGTCTTTGTCGTTGGTCATCAAAATCATTCCTTGAC
>CAZVQI010000086.1:0-8482 GCA_964629155.1 uncultured Flavobacterium sp. | reverse complement strand
CAGGTTCTATCAGATACTTGAGAATAGAATATTCAGGATATGCGTATAATTCTGAAAAAGAGTTCAATGCACTTTCTTTTTTTGGAGTAGGGAACGGAACAACAGTCGAGTATGTTCAGTCGTATGAAGGGTCAGATGATGCTTTTGAATGGTTTGGAGGAACAGTAAACGCAAAATATTTAGTAGCTATTAACACTAATCCGAATAATGTGGGTGATGATATGTTTGACTGGACAGAAGGATGGACAGGAATAGGAGAGTATTGGTACGGAAAAAGAACCAATGGAGGAAATCGCGGTATTGAGGCAGATAATAATTCAAGTAATCATGCGGCAACTCCCATCTCTAATCCTACTATAAAAAATCTTACACTAATAGGAAGCGGTTCGAGTATCGGTAATGAAGATCAAGCACTTAAATTACGTGTCGGGACAAAAGGACAGTTTGATAATGTGGTTATCAGTAATTGGACAAGAGGTTTTGATGTTCAGGCAACACCGGATTTATCTGCAGATTATGTAGGAAATGAATTAAAAGCTACAAATGTTAGGTTTGACAATGTAGCAGAGTTCACTAACACCACCGCTGAAGGTATTTATACTGAAAATCCTAATGCTATGGGAGCCGGAAACGGAACAGACAAACCTGCTTGGGCAGAAGGATGGACGATAGGTTTCTAATAAACCTATTAAAAAATAATACAAAGAACACTCCTATTTTCGGAGTGTTTTTTTGTTTTTAATAGGTATCTCCGTACATAATCATCAAAAAAGTGTATTTTTGCTGTAACAAAACGTATCGAACAGATACATATTACAGAAATATCTTAATCAATTTTATTCATTATGAAAAAAACAATAATGGCTTTAAGTGCTTTTGCATTTATTGGAAGTGTTTCGGCTCAGAACGTGCAGTTTGAACAGTACACTTTAGACAATGGTCTGCACGTTATCCTGCATCAGGATAATTCTGCTCCTGTTGTGATTACTTCAGTTATGTACCATGTGGGGGCAAAAGACGAGCACCCGGAAAGAACAGGTTTTGCACACTTTTTTGAACATCTTTTGTTTGAAGGAACAAAAAATATCGGAAGAGGAGAATGGTTCAAAATTGTAACGGCAAACGGAGGAACTAATAACGCAAACACTACTGATGACAGAACCTACTATTATGAGATTTTCCCTTCGAATAATCTTCAATTAGGTTTGTGGATGGAATCGGAAAGATTATTACATCCTGTAATCAATCAAATTGGTGTAGATACTCAAAATGAGGTGGTTAAAGAGGAAAAACGCCTTCGAGTGGACAATCAGCCTTACGGAAATATTTTAAAAGTTATCAAAGAAAACTTGTTTAAAAAACACCCGTACCGTTGGACAACTATCGGGGAGATGGAACATTTGGATGCTGCAACTTTAGAAGAGTTCCAAGAGTTTAAACATAAATTCTATTCTCCTAACAACGCTGTTTTGGTAGTAGCGGGAGATTTTGATATGGAACAAGCCAATAAATGGATTAAGGATTATTTTGGAACTATTCCGAGAGGACCTGAAGTAAAGCGTGAAACGTATGTAGAAGATCCAATTACTACACAAATCAACACTTCATGGGAAGATCCTAACGTTACACTTCCGATGATGATTGCCGCTTACAGAACTCCTTCTATGAAAACTCGTGATGCGAGAATTTTGGATATGATTTCTACTTATTTGTCAGGAGGAAAATCTTCAGTTCTCTACAAAAAATTGGTTGACCAACAGAAAAAAGCTTTAGAAATAGGAGCTTTTGCATATAGTCAAGAAGACTATGGTTCATATATTTTATTTGGTATTCCAATGGGAGACAATACTCTTGAATCACTTTTGGAAGAAATTGACGTAGAGATAGCCAAACTCCAAAAAGATTTGATTTCAGAAAGAGATTTTCAAAAACTTCAAAATATTTATGAAAATCAATATGTAAGCGCAAATTCCACTATTGAAGGGATTGCTCATAGCTTGGCTGAATATTATTTGTTGTACGGAGATGTAAATCTTATCAATACGGAGATTGACATTTATCGTTCTATTACTCGTGAAGAAATCAGAGAAGCAGCCAGAAAATATCTGAATCCGAATCAAAGAGTATTTATCAACTATCACGGCCCGAAAGCGGAGAATAAATAATATTAAAAAGAACAGAAACAATGAGAAAAATATTAATAGCGTTAGGACTAATCTTAACATTTAGTATACAGGCACAAGTGGAAAGAAGTCAGCCAAAACCCGGACCTGCTCCCAAAATAAATATTGGGAAACCAAAATCTTTCCAGTTACCAAACGGACTTACTGTGTTGGTGGTAGAAAATCACAAACTACCAAGAGTAACAGCTTCTTTGACTATAGATAATGCCCCTTATGCGGAAGGAAGTAAAGCAGGTCTTGCGGATCTTACCGGAAGTCTTATGGGGAACGGAACAAGCAAAATATCTAAAGATGCTTATAATGAAGAAATAGAATTCTACGGAGCAAATGTAAGATTACATTCATCAGGAGGGTATGCAAGTGCACTTACTAAATACTTTCCGCGAGTATTAGAGCTTATGGCTCAAGGAATAATAGATCCTTTATTCACACAAGAAGAATTTGACAAAGAAAAAGAAAAATTCATTGAAAGTCTGAAAGCCGGAGAGAAAAACGTTCCTGCTATAGCTTCACGTGTAAGCAATGTGTTAGCTTACGGAAAAAATCACCCTAATGGAGAGTTTGTAACGGAAGAAACATTAAAAAACATTTCTTTGGCTGATGTTAAAAAGCAATATGCTAATTTCTTCTCTCCTAATAATGCTTATTTGATTATTATGGGAGATATTAAGTTTAATGAAGCCAAAAAATTGGTGGAGAAACATTTTGGTCCTTGGAAAAAAGGAAACTCTCCTAAAATTGAATATCCGGATCCGAAAGATGTTCAATATACACAAATTAACTTTGTGGATATGCCTAATGCGGTTCAGTCAGAAATTTCGCTTATCAATATCCACAAACTAAGAATGACCGATAAAGATTATTTTGCGGTTATTTTGGCTAACCAAATCTTAGGAGGGGATTTCAATTCATATCTTAATATGAACCTTCGTGAAGCACACGGGTGGACATACGGAGCTCGATCAAGCATTGGAGCAACTCGTTATGTTTCTACGTTTAGAGCTTCTTCTTCTGTACGTAACGCAGTTACAGACAGTGCCATAGCAGAATTTTTGAAAGAAATTAAAAGAATACGTACAGAAAAAGTTGACGAAAAAACACTGGCTGATGTAAAAGCAGGATATATCGGAAACTTTGTAATGCAAATTGAAAAACCTCAAACAGTTGCTCAATATGCATTAAATACAATTTTGCATAAATTACCGGATAACTTTTATGAAAACTACATAGCAAACATCAATGCCGTAACAGTTGATGATATTTACAGAGTAGCAAACAAATATTTTTCTTACGATAATTTAAGAATTGTTGTTGTAGGAAAAGGAAGTGATGTTATTGAACCGCTTGAAAAATTGAATATCCCGATTTTCTATTTTGATAAATACGGAAATCCGACAGATAAACCGCAAGCAAAAGTTGTTGATCCAAGTATTACTCCAAAAGTTGTTTTGGACAAATACATCCAAGCTGTAGGCGGTGCTGATGCGGTAGCTAAAATAAAAACAGTTTCTTTAAAAGGTACTGCTACTATTCCGGGAGCTCCAGGACCTGTGGATGTAAAAATTAAAAGAGCAGAAGGAAAATTTATGCAAGATATGTCTATGCAGGGAATGTCTCTGTTTAAGACAGTAATCAACGGAAGCAAAGGCTACATGACTATGCAAGGACAAAGACAAGACTTTACGGAAGAAGAAGTAGCAGAGTCAAAAGCTGAGGCAGCTCCTGTTGCAGAACTTGTTTTGCTTAACGATACTAATCTTGTAGTTAAAGGAATTGAAGCTGTTGACGGAAAAGATGCTTATGTTCTTGAATCAGGAGATTTTACTTACTATTATGATGTAGAAAGCGGATTAAAAGTAGCTGAAGGAAGAACATCAGAAATGATGGGACAAAAAATGACTTCAATGACTTATTTCAAAGATTACAAGGCTGTTCAAGGGGTAAAAATGTATCATACAATTGTTCAGAATGTAGGATTTGATCTTGAGGTTAAAATATCTGAAATTAAAATCAACGAAGGCGTTTCTGACGCAGATTTTAAGTAATCTAAAAGTTGTAATATAAACTTCAGGAATTCTTATAAAGCAGTGTAGATTTTCTACACTGCTTTCTTTTTGAAGTTAATTTTATATTTACATCTGATAAGATTTGTAAAACAAACAACCTCTGTTTTCATATTTTTAAAAAACAGAGGTTGTTCAGTATAGTAAATTCAACTAATTATAACCAATTTTAAGCGTACATTTTCTTTCTTAACTCTTTTACTTTCGGGTCTTCAAGATATTCGTCAAATGTCATGTAACGATCAATTATACCATTTGGCGTAAGCTCTACGATTCTGTTTCCGACAGTTTGTGCAAACTCATGGTCGTGAGTAGTTAAGAGTACAGTACCTTTAAAGTTTTTAAGTGAGTTATTAAATGCCGTAATACTTTCCAAATCTAAGTGATTTGTAGGCTCGTCAAGCATAAGTACATTGGCTCTTTGAAGCATCATTTTCGAAATCATACAACGCACTTTTTCTCCTCCCGAAAGCACAGATGATTTTTTCAAAGCTTCTTCTCCCGAAAACAACATTTTTCCTAAGAAACCTCTGATGTAAACTTCATCTCTTTCTTCTTCAGTTTTGGTATATTGACGAAGCCAATCGACAAGGTTTAGGTCATTACTAAAGTATTCGTGGTTTTCAGAAGGTAAGTAGGCTTGAGTAGTAGTAATTCCCCATTCAAATTTTCCTGAATCTGACTGCATTTTTCCGTTCAAAATTTCATAAAAAGCCGTAGTAGCACGAGAGTCTTTTGAAAACAACACGATCTTATCGCCTTTAGCTACGTTGAGGTCTATGTTTTTGAAAAGTACTTCACCGTCTATTGAAGCACTAAGATTCTCAACATTTAAGATTTGGTCTCCGGCTTCACGTTCTTGCTCGAAAATAATGGCAGGATAACGTCTCGAAGAAGGTTTAATTTCGTTAATGTTGAGTTTCTCAATCATTTTCTTACGAGAGGTAGCTTGTTTTGATTTAGCTACGTTAGCAGAGAACCTGCGGATGAATTCTTCCAATTCAGCTTTTTTCTCTTCGGCTTTTTTGTTTTGTTGTGCTCTTTGTTTTGCAGCTAATTGAGATGATTCATACCAAAAGGAGTAGTTCCCTGTATAATGAGTGATTTTTCCGAAGTCAATATCAGAAATATGCGTGCAAACAGCGTCGAGGAAGTGACGGTCGTGCGATACTACAATTACTGTGTTTTCATAGTTTGCCAAAAAATTTTCTAACCAAGCGATAGTTTCAAAATCCAAATCGTTGGTCGGCTCGTCCATGATGAGTACGTCCGGATTACCAAAAAGAGCTTGTGCTAAGAGCACACGCACTTTTAGTTTACCTTCCATATCTCCCATCAGTGTATAGTGAAACTCTTCAGATATACCCAAATTTGAAAGAAGTGATGCTGCATCAGATTCTGCATTCCAACCATTCATCTCGTCGAATTTCATTTGTAATTCTCCGATTCTTTCTGCATTTTCGTCAGAATAATCAGCATATAGTGCATCCATTTCTTGTTTGATTTTATATAGGTCTTTGTTCCCCATTACAACGGTTTCTAAGACCGTATATTCGTCAAACATATTGTGGTTCTGATTTAATACCGACATACGTTTTCCGGGTTCCAAATGAACGTGTCCGGAAGTTGGCTCAATTTCGCCTGCAAGAATTTTCAAAAATGTCGATTTTCCTGCTCCGTTGGCTCCAATAATCCCGTAGCAATTGCCTTGAGTAAATACAGTGTTTACTTCGTCAAACAAAATTCTCTTACCAAACTGAACCGATAAATTAGATACTGTTAGCATTATATGTTTTTAGTTAAAATTTAAGCGGTGCAAAGGTATTGATTTTTAACCCGAAAGCAAAATACTTATAATATTGACGATTGGCTCAAAATCTGTTAATTAAATTGTTTAAAACAATACTATTAGCCGAACAAAGACTTTTATATTTGAATTATCTTTATAAAAGTTTTGAAAACGATATTTTATGAATTGGAATTCAGAAGAAGAAGAACAATCTTATCTGTCGTTATCCCGCTTTGAGGCAATGCTTAAGACAAATAAAGTGTTTTTCTTTGATTCGGAAGAATTTGAAGAAATTGTACTTTATTATCTTGATACCGGAAAGATTAATCTTGCTAAAAGAGCCTTAAAATTAGGTTTAGATCAACACCCGAAGTCAGTAGGATTAAGACTTGTTCAGGTAGAGATGATGGTGTATGAAAACAATTTTGACTCGGCAGAAAAAATATTGGATGAATTGTATGAAGTAGAGCCTACCAACGAAGAAATTTACATACAAAAGGCCAATGTTCTTTCTAAAAGAGGAGATCATCAAAAGGCCATTGAGCTTTTAGAAACAGCCCTAAAATATACTGATGACTATGCAGATGTCTATTCCCTTATCGGAATGGAATATCTCTTTATTGACAATTTAGAAGCTGCTAAAGAAAATTTTATTAAGTGTTTGAAAGAAGATAAAGACGATTATTCGGCTCTTTATAATGTTATTTATTGCTTTGATTTTTTGGAGCAGCACAAAGAAGCTATTGATTTTTTGAATTCATTTATAGACGAAAATCCTTATAGTGAAGTAGCTTGGCATCAGTTGGGGTTACAGCATTATACGCTCAAAGAATATGAGCTCGCCATTCGTGCTTTTGACTATGCGATAGTGATTGATGAATTCTTTTTAGGAGCCTATATGGAAAAAGCTAAGTCTCTTGAGCATCTCAAAAAGTACAAAGAGGCTATAGAGTGTTATAACCATACTTTAGAACTTGACGACCCTACACCTTATGCGTATCTTAGGATAGGAAAATGTTTTGAAGAACTCGGGGACAGAGCAAAGGCTATCAAATATTACAGAAAAGTAACAATAGAAGATCCTACTTTAGAAAAAGGTTGGCAAGCTATAATTGATTTACACATTAAAGAGCAGAGCTACAAAAAAGCTTTGAGCTATATTAATAAAGCCTTGGATGTTGACAGCGAAAACGAATTGTATTGGAAGTATTATGCTACAGTACATTACAAGTTGAAAGATTTTGAAGAAGCTTTTAAAGGATATAGCAAAGCGATTGATTGTGGCACTACCGAGCTGGATATTTTTCTGATTTTTGCAGATATGAATATGATTCTCGGAGAGTTTAAAGAAGCGGTCAGAGTACTTATGCAAGGCTCAGAGATTTATTCTGAAAATTCAGAGATAGAATACAGATTAGCGGGATTAAACTTTTTATTGAAAAAAGACTTGATTGCTAAATTCCATTTGAGTAATGCTCTGATTGTAGATTTTGATAATCATAAAATTTTATCAGAGTTGTTCCCGGGAGTATTTGAAATGAAATCTGTTCAAAAACTAATAGAAAAACACAGAAAATAGAGTTTGGAGGTTTATGCGTATTTTTGGACTTGTCGGGAGAAATATCAGTTATTCATTTTCGGAAAAATATTTTTCGGATAAGTTCAAAAACGAAAATATTCCCGATTCTGTTTACAAGAACTTTGATATTCCCGATATTACTTACTTTCCGCAAATTATAAAGAAAAACAAACAGTTAAAAGGATTAAACGTCACTATTCCATATAAGGAAGAAATTATTCCGTATTTAGATAAGTTATCCGAAAAAGCAGAAGAAATTGGAGCGGTTAATACCATAAGAATCACCAAAAAAGGAAAACTAAAGGGATATAACACAGATGTATATGGATTTGAAAAGTCCCTTACTCCTTTGTTGAAACCGCATCATACAAAAGCGTTAATTTTAGGAACAGGAGGAGCTTCTAAAGCTGTGGCTTGGGTTTTAAAAAAGTTAGGAATAACATACCAATACGTTTCCCGAAATCCTGATTCACAACAACTTGCTTATAGTGAGGTTTCGGAAAGAATATTGCAAGATTATACGATTGTTGTGAATTGTACTCCACTCGGAACTTTTCCGAATGTGGAAGATTGCCTTCCTCTGAATTATAGAGGCTTTTCTCCCAAACATATCGCTTTTGATTTGATATATAATCCTTCTGAAACCCGATTTTTGCAACAAGCAAAACAAAATGGAGCAGTTGCCATAAACGGACTACAAATGCTTACCCTTCAAGCTGAAAAGGCCTGGGAAATATGGAATAAGTAACTGTTTAAAACCTCATATTTCGTAAAATTTCTATTTACTAATCTTTTTCTTCCAACTCAAAAATTTCATTTACGGTTTTCCCGAAAACTTTAGCAATTTTTAGTGCTAAAACGGTCGATG
>CAZVQI010000085.1:4418-8670 GCA_964629155.1 uncultured Flavobacterium sp. | reverse complement strand
ATCGAAAACAAAGACCTCAACTTGGAGACCTACCAACAAAGAAGCCAAAATCAGTATTGTATAAATCTGATTACAGCACAAGTACGAGTACTACTCAACTAAAAAATCTCTTTGGTGCTAAAATCTTTGATGGTCCAAAACCAGTTCCGTTTCTAATTGACCTAATGCATATAGGTACGGACGAAGATTCCATTATTCTTGACTTTTTCTCAGGGTCAGCTACAAGCGCACAAGCCGTATTGGAATTAAATACACATAATCCAAAAAAGGATGGTAAAAGAAAATTCATTCAAGTTCAGGTTCCTGAATTAACTGATGAAAAAAGTGAAGCTTACCGAAATGGTTATAAAAACATTTGCGAAATAGGCAAAGAAAGAATCCGTAGAGCAGCCAAAAAAATCAAAGAAGAAACCAATGCAGATATAGATTATGGCTTCCGTGTCTATCGCTTAGACAGCAGCAATATGCAAGATGTCTATTACAAGCCACAAGACTATGACCAAAACAACTTAGAACTCTTTGCAGACCATGTAAAGCCAGACCGTACCGCAGATGATTTATTGGCACAAGTGATGTTGGATTGGGGCTTACCCCTATCGCTCAAAATTGAGCAGGTAGAGGTATCAGGCAAGAAGGTGTTTAAAGTAGCTGAGAACTCCCTCTATGCTTGTTTTGATAGTGGCATTGATGAAGACTTTGCCAAAGCCATTGCCCAAGATGAGCCATTACGCATAGTGTTCAAAGACAGTGGCTTTAAAAACGATACTGCTAAAGTGAATGTAAAGCAGCTATTGAAGCAGTTGAGCCCGGAAACTGAGATGAAAGTGATATAGGATGGCATTGCCCGTAAACATAGAAGACTTAGTTCATGGTAATACCATTGAGTGGGAGCGTCTGGAGTTTAAGGAAGGATGGAACCCTGAAGATGTGATTCATTCGATGTGCGCATTTGCCAATGATCTCCATAATTGGGGAGGCGGATATATTATAGTGGGTATAGCAGAGGATAATGGACAACCCGTATTTCCTCCATCTGGATTACAGCAAAATCAATTAGATGCTATCCAGGGAGAGATTATTCAGTTGGCACACAGGGTCAATCCAAATTACTTTCCGATTACTGCTCCTTATGAGTTGGAAGGGCAACACATATTGGTGCTATGGTGTCCGGCAGGTGATAATCGGCCCTATACGGCTCCTTCTACCTTAAGTAATGGCGCGCAAAGGCAACATTACGTACGAGTTGGTTCGAGAAGTATCAGAGCTCAGGGTGAAAATCTTAGGAGGCTTCAAGAGTTAGCCGCTCGCATTCCTTTTGATGATAGAATTAATAATCAGGCCTCCCTTGATGACCTGGACTTGGGGCTGATTCGAGAATATCTACAAGAAATTAAAAGTGCGCTGCTTGAGGAGAGTGCTCAGATGAAATTTGCCGATTTATGTAAAACTATGCTCATTGCTAAGGGTCCGAATGAAGATGTTCGCCCCGTCAATGTAGGGTTGCTCTTTTTCTCCAAAGAACCTCAGCGCTTCTTTGATAGAGCTTGGATTGAATTGGTTTGGCATAAAGATAATTCGGGCAAGAATTTCAAAGAAATGTACTTTAAAGGAGCTTTGCACAAGCAACTAAGGAGGGCTCTTTCTTACATTAAGAACAACATAATTTCTGAGGAGGTCATAAAACACTCTGGCGTGGCAGAGTCAGAACGCTTTTTCAATTACCCATATGAAGCCATTGAAGAAGTACTAGCAAATGCGGTGTATCATAAAAGCTATGAGCAAGGCTCTCCAATAGAAATTCAGGTTTTTCCTGATAAGATGACCATTCTGAGTCATCCAGGCCCTGTGCCACCTGTTAATGCGGAAGTGCTTTCAACACAAAGAAGGATTATTGCACGAGAATACAGAAATAGGAGAATAGGAGATTTTCTGAAAGAGTTAAATCTTACTGAAGGTAGAGGTACCGGATTTCCTGCAATTTATGGTGCGTTAGAAGCTAATGGATCGCCCGAACCTTCTTTTGAAACAGATGATGCTAATTATGTACTTGTTACCCTTCCTGCTCATGTTAATGACCCAGTTAGTGACGGAGCTCGTGACCAAGCTAAACTCATTGATTTCAAGGTTTTAGATGATGTAGTAGCTTATTGTGACGGAGCTCGTGACGGAGCTCGTGACGGAGCTCGTGACCAAGTAAAGGCTATACTTGAGACTGAGCTACATGAAAAAGTTGAAGGTCTAATTAAAGGAGCGACAAATTGGGTAAGTCGTGAAGATTTATTTAAAAGTATTGGACTATCAAATCACTCAACGAACAGAGAAAAATACCTAGACCCGGTTATTGAAATTGGATGGATTACGATGCAATATCCAGATAAACCTACCCATCCCAAGCAGCGTTACAAGCTCACAAAATCAGGTATGAGACTAAAAAAACTAATTGATAGATGAAGCTACAGTTTAAAGAACAGGATTTTCAGATTCAAGCAGTCAAAGCTGTGGTAGATTGTTTTGAAGGGCAACCCCTCAAAACCAATCGCTTCACCTTAGAACGCAGTAAAGAACTTATACGCAAAGCCAAACAAGCGGCTACAGGAGCACCAACCATAGACTTTGAAATAGAAGAAGAAATAGGCTACCGTAACTCGTCTATCCAAGTCATGGAAACGCAGATGCTTAAAAATATTCAGGAAGTTCAAAAGAGGAACGACCTGCACGAAAGTCAACGGATCGAACGTCCTAAAGGTGTAAAGTTGGGCTACAACCTCACCATAGAGATGGAAACAGGTACAGGTAAAACTTATACCTATATCCGCACCATGTACGAGCTTCATAAAAAGTACGGGTGGAGTAAGTTCATTGTAATTGTACCCAGCATTGCCATTCGAGAAGGCGTTTATAAGTCCTTTCAGGTCACCCAAGACCACTTTCAGGAACTGTACGGCCACAAGATCAACCCATTCATTTACAACTCAGGCCGCCCTCAGGATATTGAGAATTTCGCCTCTGATAGTCGTATAAGTGTCATGATTATCAATACCCAGGCGTTCAATGCCCGTGGGAAAGATGCCCGACGCATCTATCAGGAATTAGACCAGTTTGGTACTCGTAAACCGATCGAGATTATCTCACAAACGAATCCGATCCTCGTGATTGACGAACCACAGTCAGTAGAAGGGGAAAAGACGCTGAAAAGTATGCAGGAGTTTAACCCACTCTTTACCTTAAGGTATTCAGCTACACATAAAGTTGAGTACAATAAGATTTATCGGTTAGATGCCTTGGATGCATACAACAAGCGTCTGGTCAAGAAAATACAAGTGAAGGGTATCAACTTAAAAGGCTCTACAGGCACCAATGGTTATCTCTATTTGGAGAACATTAGTCTCAGCACTACCAAGCCCCCTTATGCAGTCATCGAGCATGAAAAACGCACCGCTTCAGGTACCATTAGCAAGAAGCGGGTTAAAGTTGCAGAAGGGTACAACCTCTACGAGCAATCAGGCAATATGCCTGCTTATAAGAATCAGACGATTACCGAAATAAATGGTTATCTCAATAAAATAGTAGTGGGTGGTCAGGATATCTATCCGGGAGATATTCTCAATGATAAAGATGAACATGCTTTTCGCAGAGTACAGATTAGAGAATGTATTCTCTCTCACCTTCAAAAGGAAAAGCAGCTCTTTGGACAAGGAATTAAAGTGCTGTCATTATTCTTTATTGATACGGTAGAGAAGTACCGGGTGTATGATGAATTAGGAGAACAGCAATTGGGTGAATACGCACAGATATTTGAAGAAGAGTATGACAAGGTTAAGAACGAATTTTTAGACCTCTTTCAGCAGGAATACAACGACTTTCTAAAGGATACAGATCCAGGCAAAGTGCATAAAGGTTATATGCCTAGAAACTACGGAGAGTACCTGCAAAGAGACGATGCCAGTCAGGTACACAATGGGTATTTCTCGATAGATAAAAAAGGACGTGTCATCGACTCCAAAATAAAAAGAGGTCGAGAAGGCTCAGACGATGTATCTGCCTATGACTTAATAATGAAAGACAAGGAAAGATTATTGAGCTTTGAAGAACCTACCCGATTTATCTTTTCTCACTCTGCTCTGAAAGAAGGCTGGGATAACCCGAATGTTTTCCAGATATGTGCCTTAAAACATGCTGAAAGTGGCAGCACTACCAGACGCAGACAGGAAGTAGGGCGTGGTATGCGATTGTGTGTAGATAAGCGTGGAGT
>CAZVQI010000085.1:2750-4318 GCA_964629155.1 uncultured Flavobacterium sp. | reverse complement strand
GAAGGTAGTTTGGTACGAGAGTCCAAACGGCAATACATGAAGCTCAAGAATGATTTGTATTCCAATACGGTCTATGATATAGTAGGTGAAATTGAAGTACAAACCAACCTTACTCGCAGAACTATTGTAGAGATACTCAAGAAGATTAAGCAAGAGAAGTTCTTACTTATACGCAAGAACCCGGAAGAGTTTATCGGCAAATGCAGCAAGCTGATCAATGAAGTAAAAGCAAGTTTGATTATCAACAACATTGTTTATCACAAGACCGAAGAAAGGCATGATGCCAAGACCGTGTTCACCAATGACAAGTTTGCTTTGCGTAAGTCGGATTTGCTCAAAAAGCACATTTACGACTTCCTTACTTCCGACTCTATGATTGAATCAGACTTTGCGACTGCGTTAGAAAACAGCACCGAAGTTGTGGTGTATGCCAAGCTGCCCAAGAGTTTCTACGTTTCTACTCCGGTAGCCAACTACAGTCCGGATTGGGCAATTGTATTTGATAAAGACAAAGTACGCTACATCTACTTTGTAGCAGAGACCAAAGGATCTGATTCAGATATGGAGTTACGTGAAATAGAGAAACTGAAAATCCATTGTGCTACGGAACATTTCAAAGAGATAAGCGGAGCAGAAGTAAAATTTAAGCAGGTGGCGAGTTATGATTCGCTGCGAAATATGTTGGAGGCGGTTGATTAACAATTGACCAATTAGAATTGATAATTGATGAAATTAATCGACAATGTAAATACACGTTTGGGTGATGACCTCAAGGAGACCATAAGAAAAGGCAGTAAGCTCAGTATTGCCGCATCTACATTCTCCATCTATGCATTTGAAGCCCTTGAAAAGGAATTAGGTAAGATTGATGAACTGCGGTTCATCTTTAGTTCACCTACTTTTATTGAAGAGAAGTTTCAGAAAGAAAGTCGCAGGTTCTATATCCCACATATTTACAGAGAGTCAGAGCTTTGCGGTGGTGAATTTGAATTGAGGCTGATGAACCAACTTAACCAAAGGGCGATTGCCAAAGAATGTTCAAAATGGGTAAAGGAAAAGGTCATTTTCAAATCAAATTTGCACAACAATCAACCCATACATGGGATGATACATGTAAACCAGGCCAAAGACAAAGAAAGTGCATATTCAAACATCAGTGGCTTCACCACTTCTGATTTGGGAATAACCCACAAAAAGGGGTTTCCAACACTCATTCAAAAAGTCGAGTATCCCGATAGTAAAGCCTACTTAGATTGGTTCAATCAAGTGTGGGAGAATGAAGAAGACCTGAAGGATGTTACTCAAAAGGTACAAGATTTTTTTGAGAGTGCTTACAAGGAGAACAGTCCAGAGTTTATCTACTTCATTACGCTTTATAACATTTTCAATGACTTTTTAGACGACCTATCCCTGGACAATTTGCCCAATGAGCAAATTGGATTTAAGGACTCCTTGGTATGGAAGATGCTCTACAACTTCCAGCAGGATGCCGTAATTGGGGCTATTAACAAATTAGAGAAGTACAAAGGCTGCATCTTGGCAGATTCTGTGGGGTTGGGTAAGACATT
>CAZVQI010000085.1:0-2650 GCA_964629155.1 uncultured Flavobacterium sp. | reverse complement strand
TTCAGAAATAACAATACGGTAGTCGGTAAAGAAAATCGTTACCAAAAGTTGATGCGTAAGGTCATTCAGGAAGGTATTGAAACCAAGGTATTGATGCTTTCAGCCACACCTGTAAACAATAGGTTCAACGACTTACGCAACCAGTTGGCTTTAGCCTACGAAGGAGATGCGGAGAACATTGACGAAAAATTAGATACCGAAACCGGAATAGACCAAGTATTCAGAAAAGCACAGCAAGCATTTAATATTTGGAGCAAATACGAAACTGAAGAGCGTACTACAGAGAAACTCCTGGATATGCTCGATTTTGACTTCTTTGAAATATTGGACTCATTGACCATAGCCCGTTCAAGGAAGCATATTACAACCTATTACGATACCACAGCCATTGGCAAGTTCCCAGACCGAAATAAGCCTGTTTCTATTCAAAGTCCGTTAACTGATTCTGATGAAGTTACTTATGAAGACATAGCAGAGAAACTTACACTTCTGAACTTATCAGTTTATACGCCATTGAATTACATTCTACCAAGTAAGGTTCAAGCTTATGCAGACTTGTATGATAAAGAAGTTCGTTCGGGTTCAGGAAAACTGTCCCAAGTAGATAGAGAATTGAGTTTGCGTATTCTCATGCGGATCAACTTACTCAAGCGATTAGAGAGTTCTGTAGATTCTTTCCGTATCACTTTGGAAGGAATTATCAGTCAGATTGAAAATGCCATTCAAACCATAGATAAAGGTGCTGGTGATGACTATGAAGGAATCCACAAAATCCTAAGTGATGAGAACTATGACTTTGAATCCAATTGGGCGGACGAAGAACAAGTAATTGGGAAGAAAATTAAGGTTCACATTGCTGATATGGATACCACTAAATGGCGGGAAGACCTCAGTGAAGACCTTGAAGTACTCCACAATCTATGGAGCAATATCGTTGACGTAAGGGGCGAAAAGGACACTAAACTTCAGCACCTCATAAGCCTAATAGACAAGAAGGTACAAGAACCTTTTAACAAAGGGAATAAGAAGGCTATCGTGTTTACAGCCTTCGCTGATACTGCCAATTATTTGTATGAAAATATTCATGAATACCTGAAAGAAAACTATGGTCTGAATACGGCAATTATTACGGGTTCAAGAAGGCTCTGTACTACAAAGAAAATACCTTCGGATTTGAATGCTATCCTTACCTGTTTCTCTCCCCTTTCTAAAGACAAAGAACAATTATACCCAAATATTTCGGATTCAATTGATTTGTTAATTGCCACAGATTGTATTTCAGAAGGTCAAAACCTACAAGACTGTGATTACCTGATCAATTACGATATTCACTGGAACCCTGTAAGAATCATTCAGCGATTTGGGCGTGTAGATAGAATTGGTTCCAAGAACGAAAGTATTACAATGGTCAACTTTTGGCCTGACGTGACACTTGATAATTATATCAATCTAAAACAACGTGTTGAGAATAAGATGCTCATTAGCAATATGGCAAGTACTGGTGATGACAATATTCTTAATACTGAAGAAAAGGACTTAGAGTATAGGAAAATACAGCTTCAGAGACTACAAGAAGAAGTAATTGACTTGGAAGATTTGAGAGGAGGTGTGAGTATTACAGACCTTGGATTGAATGACTTTAGAGTGGATTTATCCAACATGATAAAAAAATATGGAGACTTAAAAAACATACCCGAAGGTCTGCATGCAGTGGTAAAGTCAAGCCCAATACTTCAAAGTGGCGTAATCTTCGTACTCAAGAATGTGAACTCAAGTGTCAATATCAACAAGCTAAACAGATTACACCCATACTACTTGGTATACATGAATATGAATGGTGAACTAATCCTGAATCATGTAGAGTCTAAAAAGATATTGGATGCTTTGCGAATGCTTGCTAAAGGTAAAACTGCACCGATAGAAGATGTATGTAAAGAGTTGGCAGGAGAAACTGATGATTACCACCAGATGGATGAATACTCAACCCTGCTCAAACAAGGAATTAGAACCATTCTTCAAAAGGAAGAAGAAAAAGAAGTTCTAAGTCTATTCAAATCAGGTGGGACAACAGCCCTTGAAGAGAAAATCAAGGGCATAGAAGACTTCAAGTTAGTATCATTCTTAATTGTGCGCTAATGGATTTCATCAACCTTCCTGCAAGAACAAAAGTTGGACGTGTTGTTCCCAAAAATGCATTTGACGAATACACCAATACCAAGCAGAAGAAGCTTTTTACAGATTGTATTCAGCGTATTACATGGACTCATAAGCTTTCTGCGGATACAGTGAATTTAGATAGTAAGGATATTCAGGAAATACAGGTTTTTAAGATAGAGCTCAAGCAAAAATCCGATATCTCTAAAATTCTTGAAATCATCAATAAGTCCATTCCTTACCACATTGTATTTTGGGTGGAACACGACCAAGAAGCTTACATTTCAACTGCTTCTAAGCACACACACCCCACCAATAATGATATTGCAGTAATTGATTGGACCTTTACTTCTGATTGGTTCGATAAGAACGATAACAGCTATGCATTTAATCTAAAAGGAAGCTTAGATGCTGTATTCAAGGATATATGTGTTCAACTCACAGGTCAACCGGAACTAAGTAATCAATCTTTAGATTCAATTTTAAAGAACCAACA
>CAZVQI010000084.1:0-8800 GCA_964629155.1 uncultured Flavobacterium sp. | reverse complement strand
AAGTTCTCTTGTCAAAAAAGTTCAAATGAGTTAGAATCTAAATCATTACCTTTGTAGCTTCTGATGATAATTTGTATGTTTAAAAAAAAATTTCTTATTGTTTTAACTCTTGCAACGCTTTGGAGTTGTGCCAAAAGAGGAAGCATAACTGGTGGAGAAAAAGATATTTATCCTCCGAAAGTTCTCAAGACCTATCCTGATAATTTCAGTACTAATTTCAATGCTCAGGAAATTATTATTCAATTTGACGAGTTTGTAAAGCTCAAAGATGTGAGCAAACAACTCATTATTTCTCCTCCTTTGAAAAACAAACCTGAGATAACTCCTTATGGTGCATCCAAACAAATCAAGATAAGACTTCGTGATACTCTTAAACCTAATACTACATATAGTTTTAACTTCGGACAAAGTATTGAGGACAACAACGAAGGAAACAAGCTTCAAGGATACCGATATGTTTTTTCTACAGGAAGTTATATCGACTCTTTATCTATTAAAGGAAGCGTAAAAGACGCTTTGGATAAAGAAACCGAAAGTTTTGTTTCGGTAATGTTGTATGAGGTAAACGAAACTTTCAACGACTCCATTATTTATACAGAAAATCCAAGATATATAACAAATACTCTTGACAGCACTACAACTTTTGCTTTAGAAAACATAAAAGAAGGAAAATACTTGCTAATTGCCCTGAAAGACAAAAACAACAATAACCGATTTGACCCCAAACACGACAAAATCGGATTTTACAACAAGATAATTTCTATTCCTTCGGATGAAAATTATAAACTCGAGTTGTTTAAAGAAATTCCTGATTATAAACCTTTAAGAGCATTTGAAGCTAAAAAGAACAAGCTTACTTTAGCTTACGAAGGGAAGCCTGAAAACACCAAAATTGAACTCTTTAACGGTAAAAACAGCTTAGAAACCATAATTACACAAGTACCTGAAAAAGATTCACTCAACGTTTGGTATAAATCTATTGATGTTGATTCGCTTTTGTTAAATGTGCATTATGCTAATACACAAAAATCCTTTAATATAAAACTCAAAGAAAAAATTTCGGATTCATTGGCTCTTTCCTTAAAGTCTTCAAAACGATTAGGATTCAGAGATAATGTTGCTTTTTTATCTGCTACTCCTCTTGTTGTTTTTGACAGTACTAAAATTCAGCTTTTGAACAAAGATTCTCTTACTGTAAGCTTTTCTACAAAATACGATGCAATGAATCAGAATTTAGAGTTTTTGTTCGAAAAAGAAGAAAAACAAAGATATTATCTCACAATGTTTCCCGGTTCGGTCACTGACTTCTTCGGGCAGACCAATGACACTATAAAAGCAGACTTTTCAACTCAAAATTATTCTGATTTCGGAAATCTGAAAATCATTTTACAAAACGTAAAAGAATTCCCTGTAATCATTCAACTCACAGACGATAAAGGAAATGTTCAAGTTGAATATTACTCAGTAGAAGAAACCGAAATAGAGTTTTTTAACCTAAACCCAAATATGTACACACTTCGGGTTATATATGATCGAAACAGCAATAAAATTTGGGATACCGGAAATTTCCTCAAAAAAATTCAACCCGAAAAAGTAGTTTACTTTC
Source organism: uncultured Flavobacterium sp. (assembly GCA_964629155.1). Classification (GTDB taxonomy): domain Bacteria; phylum Bacteroidota; class Bacteroidia; order Flavobacteriales; family Flavobacteriaceae; genus Flavobacterium. The sequence goes on along the minus strand of CAZVQI010000084.1, from coordinate 7,194 downwards.
CGGACAAAATAGATGTTCGAGCTAACTGGGATGTTGAACAAATCTTTATCTTAAGAGATTAATTCAAATTCATTTCTTTGGAAATATTTACCTGATTATACCTAACTTTGCACGTCAATTAATTCTGTATTAACAATGAAAATATCGTACAACTGGCTTAAACAATTCATCAAAACCAACAAAACTGCTGAAGAAATCTCAACACTTTTGACTGATTTAGGTTTAGAAGTCGAAGGGATTGAAAAATATGAATCCGTAAAAGGTGGTTTAAAGGGAGTTGTTGTAGGCCTTGTTCTTACTTGCGAAAAGCATCCTAATGCTGACAAACTGAAAATCACAACTGTTGATATAGGTGAAGAACAACCGCTTCAAATCATATGTGGAGCACCTAACGTAGCTCAAGGTCAAAAAGTAGCTGTTGCTACTATTGGAACTACTTTGTATGATAAAGAAGGAAATCCTTTCCAAATCAAAAAAGGAAAAATAAGAGGTGAAGACAGTTTTGGGATGATTTGTGCAGAAGACGAATTAGGCTTAGGAGATTCGCATGACGGAATTATGATTCTGGACGATAAAGCTAAAATCGGAACACCTGTCAGCAAAATTTTTGATATAGAAAGTGATGAAGTTTTTGAAATAGGACTTACTCCTAATAGAGCTGACGCAATGAGCCATTGGGGAGTCGCCCGTGATATAAGAGCCGGCTTACAACAAACCGAAAACACTCATCTGGAAATAATTACTCCCTCCATAAGCAGTTTTAGAGTGGATAAACGTACCCTTAAAATTGATGTGGATGTGGTAGATTCTAAGCTTTGTCCGAGATATTGCGGAGTCACTATTTCAGGAATTACCGTAAAAGAATCACCTGAATGGCTTAAAAACAGACTAAAAGCTATAGGACTTACTCCAAAAAACAATGTGGTAGATGTTACTAATTACGTGCTTCACGAATTAGGACAACCTCTTCACGCTTTTGATGCTTCTAAAATCAAAGGGAATAAAGTTGTTGTAAAAACAGCTGTTGAAGGAACAAAATTCACCACACTGGATGATGTAGAGCGTACACTAAGTGCAGAAGATTTAATAATCTATAACGAAGAAGTTCCGATGGCTTTAGCCGGAGTAATGGGAGGGAAAAATTCTGCCGTTACAGAATCAACTTCTAACATATTCTTAGAAAGTGCTTATTTTGACGCTGTTACAGTCAGAAAATCGGCTAAACGGCATGGTATCAACTCTGATGCTTCATTCCGTTTCGAAAGAGGAATTGACCCTACTATTACAGAATATGCTTTAAAAAGAGCTGCTATACTTATTAAAGAATTGGCAGGAGGCGAAATTACTTCTGAGGTAACGGATTTATATCCTAAAAAAATCGAAGGGCATCAAGTATTTTTAAATTTTGAAACTATCAATAAAATTATAGGGCAAGAAATTCCGAAAGAAACTATTAAAAATATTCTTACTTCGTTAGAAATTAAAATAGGTACTATTTCGGATGTTGGTTTAGGACTTACTATTCCTCCTTATAGAGTGGATGTCCAGAGAGAAATTGACGTTATAGAAGATATTCTCAGAATTTACGGATACAACAATATTGATTTTACCGGAAAATTACACGCTTCCGTAGCGCATTCGTCTCGCACGGAAGAATACCGTTTACAAAACATTATTGCTGAACTTCTTACAGCTAACGGATTTAATGAGATAATGTCAAATTCCCTTACTACTCCTGAGTACATTCAACTTTCGGAGCAATTAACTGAGCAACAAAACGTTGCTATCCTGAATCCGTTGAGCAGTGATCTTTCTGTGATGCGTCAATCTCTATTGTTCAGTGGTTTAGAGGCAATTTCGTACAATCTCAACCGAAAAAATACGGATTTAAAATTCTACGAATTCGGGAATATTTATAAAAAGCAAGGTAATAATTATAACGAAAACAAACACTTAGCTATTTTTATTACCGGTAACCGAAATGCTGAAAGTTGGATTGAAAAAACTCAAAAATCCGATTTCTTTTTACTGAAATCATATGTTACACTACTTTTAAGCCGTTTAGGAATTCATAATTTACGAACCTCTACCCTATCTTCTGATGTGTTTTCTGAAGGGATTACTTTAGTAAACGGAAGTACTGTTTTAGCTGAATTAGGAGTTCTGAAAAAATCCGTACTCAAGTATTTTGATATTAAACAAGAAATTCTGTATGCTGATGTAAAATGGGAGAATATCACCAAACTCGTAACAGATAAAATTAAGTTTACGGAAATTCCTAAATACCCTGAAGTAAGACGAGATTTAGCTTTGTTATTAGATGAAAACGTCACTTTCGAAAGCATATACGAAATAGCAGAACAAACCGATAGAAAATTGGTTAAAGAAATTGATTTGTTTGACGTATATCAAGGGGATAAATTACCAAAAGGAAAAAAATCGTATGCAGTAAGTTTTATTCTGCAAAACGAAGAAAAAACCTTAACAGACCAGCAAATAGAGCAAACTATGTCTAAAATTCTCGCTAACCTGACTGAAAAATTAGGAGCGAGTCTAAGATAAAAATTTAAGCAAACCTCACAGACCTCTGAAAATCTGTGAGGTTTTAATAAAATGAAACTTCAAATACTATTTTGTCTTATCTTAGTTTTATTTCATCCTCTTAAGGGACAAAGTCAAGATTTATCTAATCCAAAAATTTCAAAAATGGAAAAAGCAACATTAGCAGGCGGATGTTTTTGGTGTACTGAAAGTATCTTTTCGGAATTAGAAGGGGTAAAAAGCGTAACTTCCGGATATACCGGAGGACATCTCGAAAATCCAACATACGAGCAAGTTTGTCAAGGTACTACCGGACACGCTGAAGCTGTTGAAATCGTTTTTGACGAAAATGAAATCTCCTATAAAGAACTACTCGAAATCTTTTTTGCAACTCACGACCCTACTACCCTAAACCGACAAGGTGGAGATATAGGAACTCAGTATCGTAGCGAAATTTTTTATCATTCCTTAGAACAAAAACAACAAGCAGAAGACTTTATACAACAACTCGAAAATGAAAAAATATTCGACAATCCTATTGTAACTCGGGTTTCGGAAGCAAAAGTATTTTATAAAGCAGAAAATTATCATCAAGAATACTTGAAAAACAATCCGCAAAATCCGTATTGCCAAGCTGTTGTAAATCCGAAGCTTCAAAAGTTCAAAAAAACATTCGCACAAAAATTAAAAAAATAACCGCACAATTTTTCTTTTGGCTTTTTTCAAATCAAAATCATGGAAAAACAACTCTCATCCCCAACAAAATCAAGTCTAAAAACAAAAAAACTCATTTGGAGTGTTTTGTTTGATTTGTTGGGTATGTTAAGTTTTATAGTTCCGATACTGGGGGAAACTTTTGACGTGATTTGGGCTCCTGTTGCAGGATTTCTACTTAATCGAATGTACAAAGGAACAGTAGGTGCCGTAGGAGGAATTATCGTTTTTATTGAAGAGTTAATGCCCGGATTAGATTTTATTCCTACCTTTACCTTAACTTGGGTTTATACCTATTATTTTAGTAAAAAAGAAAAACAAAATCATTCATAAAATATAAAAAAATGAGAGCAATAGCCTTGTTTTTTTCTCTATTTCCTTTTTTTGCTGTTGCCCAAAAATTCAGCAAATCAGAAAGAGAACTAATCAGTAACGGTGATACTTCCGAAAGGATGTATGTTATCCAAACCGATGTAGAACAAGAATTAAAAATTCTAAAAACAAAATCAAAAGATATCAGCCCTAAAGCAAAAGATTTAGATATTCTTATCAATCGGATGTATTTGGCTGTTACACACCCTACAGACGGAGGTGTCGGTATTGCTGCTCCTCAGGTAGGAATTAATCGAAATATAATCTGGGTACAACGATTTGACAAGCCTTCACAACCGTTTCAGGTATATCTAAATCCTAAAATTACTTGGAAATCGGAGCTGATGCGAAAAGGAGCAGAAGGTTGTCTTTCCATTCCGGATACTAAGGGAGATGTTTACAGACATTATGCCATAGAAATCGAATATCAAGACCGAAAAGGGAAAAGACATTCTGAAAAAATAGAAGGTTTTACAGCGGTTATTTTTCAGCACGAAATAGACCATCTGAATGGAATTTTATTCACTGACCGAATCAAAGAACAAGAAAATAAGAGCTTTTACCCTATAAACAATCAAACCGAGCTTTACTTAGAAACAAAACCTTCCGGACCGTAATTATTTTCTTCATACTCATCTAAACCGAAAGCATATTAAAATGAAAATATGCTATTTATTATATTTTACTTAAATTTTAAGTGTAAGTATTTTTTTAATTAGTACATTGAAAAAGATAACGTAATTTTTTATCATAAACTGAGAAAAAATACTTAAATTGCCTGAAAATAGACTTTATGGATTACATTCTACAGGCCTTGAAAGGAAAAAATGACTGGTGGAGAACTTTCATTATACTATTTGTATTTATTGGAGTATTTGGTCTAAGTTTTCTGACTGTTTTATTATTGACTCCTGAACAAATTAACGAAGCAATAGCTGTCACCGGAATCAAAAATATAGATTTAGCCATAAATTTATCACAGTTTGGTATATTGTTAATCGTACTGTTTGGTCTTTTTTACTTCTTACACCAAAGAAGCCTGGTTACACTCACCACAGCACGCAGTACAATTGATTTTAAGCGAATTTTCGTTTGTTTCTTTTTAGTTATCTTTATACAAGTTGTGTCTTTTGCTATTTCATATGGATATGACAGTTCCAATATCGAATGGAATTTTGATGCTTCAAAATTTACTCTTTTAGTCATTATTTGCTTAATATTATTGCCTGTTCAAATTGGATTTGAAGAATATTTTTTCAGAGGTTATTTAATGCAGCAAATCGGAATTGCTACTAAATCGCTTTGGATTCCGCTTATTATAACTTCTGTTTTATTTGGTCTCTTGCATAGTGCGAATCCTGAAGTTTCCGAAATCGGATTTAAAATGATGGTTTTCTATATCGGAACCGGATTTTTTTTGGGAATAATAACTTTACTTGACAATGGATTAGAACTCGCTTTAGGATTCCATTTTGCCAATAATTTTATAGCAGCTACTTTGATTACCTCAGATATTTCAGCCTTACAAACCGATGCAATCTTCAAATACACAGGAACCATAAGTTCTGAGGCTCTTTTCAACGAAACTGTTCTTTCTATGGCTATTACCTATCCGTTATTACTTATCATCTTTGGAAAAATGTATAAATGGAATTGGAAAAGCCTTCTGAAATATTAGTTTATGGCATCATACAAAAACATACACCCGCAATTCCGTTTAAATGGTTTTCATCTTACTAAAGATGATTTGCTTAAAGTAACCTATGATCTTATCAAGGAAGGAAACCCTTACGACAAAACCGTAGGGTTATTTATTGCTGAATGGCTTGATAACAATTCGGAAATAACCTTACAAACTTCAGGAACTACAGGAAAACCAAAAAAAATAACAGTTCCGAAACAAGCTATGGTTGATTCGGCTTTGGCAACAGGAAACTTTTTTAACCTCCAACCAAAAGATACAGCTCTTTGTTGCCTACCCGTAAATTTTATTGCAGGAAAAATGATGCTTGTCAGAGCCTTTGTACTCGGATTAGATTTGGATATTATTGAACCGGACTCCTTTCCTCTTAAAAAAATTACTAAAAAGTACAACTTTTGTGCTATGACTCCGATGCAAACCGAGAATTCCCTAAGTAAACTTCACTTAATAGAAACTCTGATTATAGGAGGAAGCAAACTAAATAGCGATTTAGAACAAAAACTGCTTACTCTTCCGATAAACTCTTACGAAACCTATGCTTCTACAGAAACACTTACACATATTGCTGCTCGAAAAACAGGAGAAAAAACTTTTAAGCTTTTTCCTAATATTACTGTTTCTATAGACCAAAGAGAATGTTTAGTGATTGATGCTCCCAGAATCAGTAAACAAAAAATAGTAACCAATGATATTGTGGAATTAAAATCAGAAAACGAATTCTTATGGCTCGGGCGAATAGATAATGTAATTAACAGCGCAGGAATTAAGCTTTTCCCCGAAAAGATTGAAGGTATGCTTGCTGATAAAATTCCTCATCGCTTTTTTATAGGAGGTATTTCAGACTCTACTTTAGGAGAAAAATCCATTTTGGTTATAGAGTCAGAAAAATATGACCTCCCCTCCGATATTTTTACTCATTTAGATAAATACGAAAAACCTAAAGAAGTAATTTTTGTTCCTAAATTTTCTGAGACCGAAACCGGAAAAATAAAAAGAAAAGAAATTCTAAAAAGCATACAATCTCTTTAATAATTAGAGACTTACTTCAATCTCTTTTTCTTTTAAAATTCTCATTTTTTGATTTTTACTAATTATCTTTTTTTTCTAACATTGTTCATTTATTGTTGAGAAAACCTATCAAAAAGAATTTTTACTCTCCCACAAAAAGAGTACTTTTGCCCGAACTAACTATTTAAAACCAAAATGAGTTTAACAATTTCACAACTACAAGATTTAACCATTCAGGTTAGAAGAGACATTTTAAGAATGGTACATGCGGTAAATTCAGGTCATCCGGGAGGTTCGCTGGGTTGTGCCGAATTTTTTGTTGTCCTGTATCAAAACCTGATGAAACGCAATAAGCAGTTTGATATGGATGGAATAGGAGAAGATTTATTCTTCCTTTCAAACGGGCATATCTCTCCTGTTTATTATTCGGTTTTGGCAAGAAGCGGCTATTTTCCCGTGTCAGAGCTAAAAACTTTCAGACACATCAATTCCAGACTTCAAGGTCACCCTACTACACACGATCACCTTCCGGGAGTTAGGATTGCCTCAGGTTCATTGGGTCAGGGAATGTCAGTGGCGATTGGAGCAGCGCTTACCAAAAAATTAAACAACGATGATTGTTTAGTATATAGCCTTCACGGAGATGGAGAATTACAAGAAGGACAAATTTGGGAAGCGGCTATGTTTGCTGCTGCCAACAAAGTAGACAATCTGATTTCAACTATTGACCTTAACGGAAAACAAATTGACGGACCAACAGATGAAGTGCTTCCGATGGGAAGCCTAAAAGCTAAATTTGAGGCTTTTGGTTGGGATGTGTTGGAAATCAAAGAAGGAAACAATATAGAAGCGATCAT
>CAZVQI010000083.1:0-8866 GCA_964629155.1 uncultured Flavobacterium sp. | reverse complement strand
GCCGATGCCGGCGCTGCTGAGCTGGCTACGACAGCGGACGCTGCAGCTGGCCTGATCCGCGGCGCGCATGCTGCCGAATCCGGCCGTCGGACGTGCGATTAAGCGGCCGGCAGAGTGGTTCAAGCCGCGGAAACCTTCGGTGCGGTCGCGGCGATCCGAGCCAGCGCGGCCTGTATGGAAGTGGTGCGTTGCTTCGGTGAGAGCGCCAGACCTTCCGCGGTCACGAACTCGATGTCGTTGATGCCGACGAAGTCGAACATGAAGCGCAGATAAGGCTCGATGAAGTTGCTCGCGCTTTCGGTTGGATGGAAGCCGTCATAAGCGCCGGCGACGACCATTTTCTTGACTCCCGCAAGCCCTACTGGACCCTCGGCGGTATAGCGGAAGGTTTTTCCTGCGACCGCGATGCGGTCCATCCAGGCTTTGAGCTGGCTGGGAATGTTGAAGTTGTACATCGGCACACCGATCACCAGCACGTCGGCGGCGAGGAACTCCTCCAGCACCGCGTTAGCGCTGGCGGCCTCGTCAGTGTCGACGTTAGCGAGCGATGCGGCGCTCAGGTGGGGCCGGGCGGCAAGATCGCGGTAGTGGACCGTCAGGTCAGGCATGGCGCCCGAAGCGGGCGACGACCGCCGCGCTGATCTCGCGACTGGTCCAGTCCTGGCCCAGGATGCTGGAGTCGATGTGCAGCGGGTTCATAGGAGCCTCAATGGCGGGATGCCGTTGAGGGGATATTTAATATCGCTGCATAGGCGTGATAGATCCGCCTAGCCAAGGCGAAGCGTTCTGTATATGGAACTATCTTCGTGCACGACTTCAATGATCTCTACTACTTTGCCGTGGTCGTCGACCACGCGGGGGTCGCTGCGGCTGAACGCGCGCTGGGTATTCCCAAGTCGCACCTTAGTCGGCGCTCAGCCAGTTGGAGGCGGGCCTTGGAGTACGCCTGCTGTAACGTTCCACTCGCCGGTTCGCGGTGATCGAAGTGGGCAAGGCTGTCTACTGCCATGCCCAGTCGATGCTGGCCGAGGCACAGGCCGTACACGAGGTGGTGGATCGGCTGAGCGCCGAGCCGCGCGGCGTCATTCGAGTCGGTGTTCCGGTCGGCGTGGTCCAGCAGCACATGCCGCTTTCACAGTAATCGAGGAACCTGCCCAGTGGTTGACCGACCGAACAGCGGCCTGTCACAAAAACTGCCGAGTGGCGGCGGTGTCGCGTCGGACGTAACATCTTGATCGCAAGTCCCGTTTCGTTAGCCGAGCTGACTCCACAGAGACTTCCCAAGTCTAATGCACCCGACCGGCGAGCCTGTCTCGTTGGCCCGCCAGTGGGACTTCTGTCTCGTCAAGCAGTGGCAGCACCACCAAGATACGCAGCAACAACGTCCGGATCGTCGAGAAGATCCCGCGCAGGCCCCGCCATCTTGACGACACCTTTCTCGATCACGAAGCCGTGATGTGAGATTGCTAGTGCCTGCCGCGCATTCTGCTCGACGAGGAGAATCGTGACGCCGAGTTCGTTGATCTTCTGGATCAGCCTCATCGTTTCGGACACGAGAATTGGGGCCAAACCTAAAGACGGTTCATCGAGCAGTAGTAGTTTCGGGCGGGACATCAATGCCCGGCCAATGGCGACCATCTGCTGCTCTCCGCCGGAGAGGGTGCCCGCATGCTGACGCCGTCGCTCGTCCAGGCGTGGGAACAGTCGGTATATATCTGCTAGCTCGCTGTCTAGGCTACCGCCGCGACGCAGATAGGCTCCCATCCGGAGATTTTCGGCCACAGTCAGTTCGCCGAACACCTGTCGACCTTCCGGAACAAGAGCGATACCACTGGAAACTACATGTTCAGTTGTGGCTCCACGTAGGTCCTGGCCTCCGAACAGAATCTGCCCTGTCGTTTGCTTAACCAGGCCCATTATGGAGCCAAGCAAGGTGGTCTTCCCGGCGCCGTTGGCTCCTAGCAACGAAACGATACTGCCGGCGGGTACCGTCAGAGAGACGTTGTCCAGGGCCTGGATAGCACCGTACTTCGCACTCAGTCGACGAATTTCAAGCATGTTCCGCTTCCTGCCCCAAGTAGGCCTCAATAACAGTCGGATTGCTCCGGACTTCTTCAGGTTCGCCGACGCAGATCATCCGACCATGGTCGATTGCCAGAATCCGGTCGCAGATCCCCATCACTAGCGGCATGTCATGCTCGACAATGAGGATCGTTAGCCCAAGCCGATCACGTAAGCCCCGAATGAGCTCGGCAAGCTGACGGCTTTCCTCCGGGTTCGTTCCAGCGGCCGGTTCATCCAACAGCAACAGCTTGGGACGCCCTGCTAGTGCTCGGCCCAGTTCAATAGCTTTCTGAATACCGAACGGTAGCGTCGACACGCGCTGGTCCGCATAGTCTTGAAGGCCAAGTTCCTCAATGATCCGGTCCGCGTCACGCCGCGCCGATTCTGCCGCGGCTTTGGCCGACGGAAGACGGAGCAACTCGGCGACAAGGCTCACAGCGTAATGCGGGTAGGTACCAGTCAGAATGTTCTCTCGTGCCGTGTTTTCCCCAAACAGCTCGAGGTTTTGAAACGTTCGACTGATACCACAGCCAGCGAGAGCGTGGATGGGCAGGTCCAGCAGGTTAAGGTTGCCAAACTGCACCTTGCCACGATCTGGCTGGTAAATCCGACTGAGGCAGTTAAGAAGAGTGGTCTTGCCAGCACCGTTCGGGCCAATAAGACCAAAGATCTCGCCGGCTTCAATATCGAAAGATATGCCGTCGAGTGCACGAAGCCCCGAGAACGACAGACCAAGATCCCGCACAGAAAGAATTGTCATGTCTGCCCTCCCGTCCTCTCGGTGGTAGTGTCCACCACAGGTAATGCTGAGCGTTTACTCCTCGCCTTTGATAAGGCAGCCTTTACCCGCCCTGGGATACTGGCGAGGCCGCCTGGCAAAAAGATCATGCACAGAACTAATGTGACTCCGTACATAACCATCTGGCCGTCATTGAACTCCCGGAAAACCTCCGGTGCTAAGGTCAGGTAGGCGGCACCAAGGAACGCACCGACCAAACTGCCAAGGCCGCCGATTACAGCCATCGTCAGGAACGAGAGAGACACCTGCAACGTGAAAGTATCGGTGCTCAGGTACCCGATCAGGTGCGCATAGAGTGCGCCTGACACGCCTGTAAGAAATGCTGAGAACGCGAAGGCGATGATGATATGCCTCGCGCGGCTGATGCCCGCGCACTGCGCCGCGATCGGGCTCATCTTAAGAGCCATCAGTGCCTTGCCTGTACGGGATGTGCGGAAATTCTGAACAAGCCACATTGCTACCGCGACGATCACCAAGAGGGCATAGACATACGTGCGGTCGTCGGTTAGCTCGTAGCCGAACAGTTCGGGACGTGGGACGAATAACCCTTGCCGTCCTCCCGTCAGGCTTTCCCACTCGAACAGAATCTGCTGGATAACAAGCGCGAACCCGAGTGTGGCGATGGCTAGATAATGCCCCTGCACCCGCAACGCGGGCATAGCGACAAGTAGGCCAGCTATCAAGGCAACAACGCCGCCGCCAATCACGCCAACTAGGAAAGGGGCACCGACCTTCGTGACCAGTAGTCCACTGGCGTACGCGCCAAGCGCCCAAAACCCGGCATGGCCGATAGAGATCTGGCCGCCAATGCCGATCAAAACGTTCAGACTTAATGCAATCAGGCTGTAGATTAAGACCGTTGCATACAAAAAGTTGGTGTAGTGAGTGCCGAAGGCGGGTGCCAACAGGGCTACCACGACAACAATGCCAAGAGTTATATATTGCCGCGTCATAGCTAAACCTTCTTTGGCCCAGAACGGCCGAATAGTCCGGAGGGCCGGATCATTAGCACTGCGATAATGAGCAGAAAGGAGAAGGAATCCTTGAAAGCGGACGACACGTAGCCGCCGAGGAGGTTTTCTGCGACGCCAATGAAGAGCCCCCCGACGACAGCGCCCGGCAGGCTGTTAAATCCGCCTAAGATGGCGCCGGCGAATGCCTTCAACAGGACCCCGACCATCATTTCAAAGTCAAGAAACAGAATGGGCGCTACCAGCACTCCAGCGGCCGCTGAGATCGCACCGGCCACCGCCCACGACAGCATGGTAATCCGGCTCACCCGTACGCCCATCAACTGAGCAGCACGCGGGTTCATGCTGGTGGCCCTCATGGCGATCCCTTCCCGCGTGTACTCAAAGAACAAATACAGCGCTAACATCAGCGAGAACGAAACACCCATGATCGCCAAACTGTTTGGCGCCACGGTGATACCTGCGATCTCCACCGGCGTCTGGGGCAGTAAGGACGGGAAGTTGTAAGGATCGTAGCCCCAGATCCAGCCACTGGTGTGGTGAAAAATAATCCACAGGCCGATTGTTACGATCAGCACGTTGACCGGTGGTGCGTCCGCCAGCCATCGAATCGCGATACGCTCTGTCAAGCCTCCTAAGGCGGCGCCGATCAAGAGCGACAAAAGAAGGATGGCGATAAGTGGTAAACCGGTAGCAGTTAGCAGTGCTAGCGCAAGAAAGGTTGATAGCGTTGCCATCTCGCCTTGCGCGAAGTTGATGACGTCCGTTGATTTGTGGATGAGGACCATTGCTAGTGCGAGGAGCGCGTAGACGCTACCGAGCGCAAGGCCCGAAATGATTAGCTGCCCGAGCATGTGTCGACCGTCCCACGGTGAAGGGAGTTAAAGCAAAAAGGGAAGCGGCGCTGGCCGTGCCGCGTGGGCGGCCAGCGCCCGAAGGCTACCAGCCCTGAATGACCTCAAGCTTCCCGTTGCGCCACTGTGCGTAGCCGAAAGTTGTCGGCCCGCCATGGTTCTCTTCGCTCCATCTGAGCGGAGGAACCACCCCTGGCTCAAAGTCACCGAGGTTTTCCAGCGCTTCTATTAGTTTCTCGCGCGTTAGGTCGGGACCTGCTCGGCGTGCCGCTTCGGTAAAAGCAATAGCACCAGCGAAACCGAGATACGGCCAGTAGCCGGGCTGCGTATCTGGGTGGTACTTAGCCAGAATGGCGTTTGCTTCTGCGACCTTGGGGTTATCCATGGTCTCCACGGCAGTTATGATATTGACGTACAGCCCCTCTAGGGCAGTGCCCGCCAGCTCCTTCGTGATCGGATCCCCCATCGTGTTCATCGCGATGAATTTCGGGGTCCAGCCCAGCTTCTCCGCCTCTCGCAGGAGCAGCGCGCCTTGCTTCGTGATCACGGCCATGATGACGGCATCCGGGTTTGCATCCCGCAGTGCAACCGCCTGGGCGCTGACATCGACATCGCTGGGGACATACGATGCCTCCGCGACAGGCTGCATACCGCGAGCCTTCAGCGCCTCCACCGCGCCATCGCGGGGGTCTTTGCCGAACGGGTCGTTCTGGAAGAAGATGGCAACGCGCTTTGCACCCAGGGCGTCAACAGCATAGTTGGCCATTGATTTGCCGATTTCTTGGCCGACCGGCAGCATGCCAAATACTTCACGGTCAGTCGGTGCATTTAACTTCGCATGAACACCCGCTGGGTTGATGAGAGGGACGCCCCGCTGAACGAGAAATGGTATGGCGGCGAGGTTCGTCGCTGTCCCAAGGGTGGAAACGATTGCGAAGACCCGATCCCTATCCACCAGCTTGCGCGCAATCGCGATGGTCTGCTGGGGGTTATAGCTGTCATTCTCGACGATCCACTGAATCTTCCGGCCGTGGATTCCGCCCTGTTCATTAATATGTTGGAAGTAGGCATCGGCTCCCGCGCGCAGCTGGGCTGAGCCGGCTGCGAGGCCACTTTGCAGTGGTAGGTAGGCGCCAATCACGATCCTGTCCTTGTAGATTCCTGGATCGGCGGCATACGCGGATGAGACCGTTGCCAGCAGGGTCGCGAGAGCGACCCCCCCACGCTTCCATAGTGTAGATACAAAGCTCATCGCTCACTCTCCTCCTACGTTTGGCATGCCACGGCTGGCGCTTCGAACGGCGGAATCCTGATCAAGCAGAAAGGCCAGGACAGCATCATCGAACTCATCAGCCATTGTTTGGGAGCAGGCATGCCCGCCGCGCTCCAAGAAAACCAACTGAGCACCGGGAATACGCTCTGCCAGCTCGGTTGAGAAATAAGCTGGGGTGAGAAAGTCATCCCGTGCGCAAATCACAAGGGTCGGTGTCTGGATCTTGTGAAGTTCGCTAACACGGTCAAAGTTGATCACTGCATCGCAGCGACTAGCAGCGATGCTCACGGACGGGAAATTAGCGACAGTACGCCGATCCAGTTCCTCGACCGCAGCCGCGTTCTCGTTGATCCACCAGTCGGGGTATAAGAAGACTGGTGTCGCTCGCGCATAGGCCTCTGGGCCTGATGTCAGAACAGCATCCTTTCTCATCTCCATGACGCGCCGAAGGAACGGATCAGAGCGCGTCCAGCTGGCATAGATCACGGCGCTGTGCAACCGCTCCGGGTAGTCAATTGCCATTACTTGGCCGATTGCACCTCCAGTGGAATGCCCGAGAAGGTGGGCCTTTTCCACACCAAGGGCGTCCATCAGCGCAACTAGGTCATCTGTCATCTGCTCGACGGAGTACTCAATCTCCGAACGAGTGCTTTGCCCGGTGCCGCGGTGGTCGTGAATGATCACCTGAAAGTGTTCAGCGTACTTTTTGATCTGCGGGTGCCAGTACGATCCTGTCCCGCCTAGGCCCGCAACGAGCAAGAGGGGCGTGCCTTCGCCATGGACTTCATAGTAAATCTCACAATCGTTGACTCTCGCCTTCGGCATGCCGCACTACTCCTTCAAATGCGCGATCGAGGAGATCTCGACAAGGAAGTCCGGCTTCACCAAGTCGGCGCGGATGCAGTAGCGGGCGGGAGGTTGCTCCGGAAAATACTCGCGGTAAACCTCGTTCATGGCGGCGTAGTCGTCGAGATCCTTGAGAAAGATCGAGTTCATGGTGACGTCCGCCATGCTTCCACCCGCACTCTCAAGGACGGACTTGATCGTCTCGAGAACTTGGCGGGTTTGCGCGCGTACGTCACCTTCGCCGACGGTCTTCCCGTCAACGTCAAGCGGCAGGACGCCGGAGACATAAACGATGTTGCCGGCCTTGACCCCAGGTGAATAAGGCGCCAACGGCGGGGGAGAACCGGCAGGAATGAGCACTTCCTTCGGCATGGCAGTGTTTCTCCTCAGTGGTGTTGTTTTCGCTGCCTGTTCTAAAAAAGCAGCCTCCTGTCCATATTGGAAGCGCTTTATTGGCGTCACCGTGTTGCCGCTGAGGCAACACTGGTTGCCTCTTGATGAGGGAGCTGGTTATGTTCGCAACTCGACAATGGACGCTTGTATTGCGTCTAGAACAGCAACCGTTGCATGGGGAAGCTTTCGGCCGCGCCGGCATAAAACTTGGATGGTGGCTTCGTCCAGGAACGGCTCATTGATAGGAATCGCAACCAGATAGCCATCCCGAAGATCATGCTCTAGCGCAAATTTCGGCATCAGCGTGTAAGTCACGCCAGTACGGGCCATGCTGCGAGTAAACTGAATTGAATTTGTGACGTACACTTGCCCAAGATGTGCGCCGGCTTGCCGCATGGACTCATCAACAAGGCGGCGTACGCCGAAGGAAGGGCCAGGCAAACAAGCTGGGAAGGCTTGAAGGTCATTCCAACCGATAGACGTTTTGCTAGCTAGAGGATGGTGTGGCGCAAGGATTGCGTAGAGGGGCTCTCGATATTCTGCAACGGCTTCTATCTCTGGACGTTCTGGAGCATTCAGTGCGAGGCCGATATCGGCCTCGCCTCTGATAAGAGAACTGATGATCTGGTCTGTGCTACTCGTGTAAACGTGACAGGTAATGCCTGGATAAATGGCATGAACGCGCGCTACGGTTTTCGGAAGAAGATCGTCTATCAATCCTTCGATGGTTTGAATGATCACCTCACCCCGTCTTAGCTGGGTAAGGTCATCGATGTGAGCTCGAGCCTCCCGCAATTGGCTGAACGCGAGTCGCAAGTGCTCCACCAGTATTTCCCCGGCGGGGGTTAACTTCACGCCTTGGGTGCTGCGTTCAAGCAGGTCAGCCCCGAACTGATGCTCAAGCGCCGCAATTTGTCGGCTCACTGCTGATGGCGTGACATGTAAGCGGTCAGCAGCCTGTCGAATCGACGCACTTTGAGCGACCTCGTAAAAGTAACGCAATCGAACGAGTTCCATACCATTCCACCCGTCTTTGTTACTGATTGAGCGTAAAGGTGCTTGGCAGCCCGCTAGGCTGAATCAAGCTGAACCAAGCGGCAACAGGCCTGAGCTCCCCAGGTGTGGTGGGATACCTTAATGCGGTGGATACTGCCGCGTGCCCCTCCCGCACGCTGCCTGGACCAATTGCTACGAAGCGCGCTTCATCGGCGGTGGGCTGGGCATGTCTGCACGCGACGGGGCACTCTCGCAAATACGACCGTGGTTGCGCGACCAGCCACCGCGGCCGTTCGACTTCCTGTCACTGGCAGCGCGCTCTGCGGTGCCTTCTTCCGCTGCGTTTTCGTGCGCCGGTCGCAACGGGTGCCGATCGGTACGGTAGTGCTCACGACCTTCTTCCATGCCGATGCTGCCCAGTTGGAGGCGCAAGAGGGCACAGCGCCGTGCTCGGTGCTGCTGCGGACTGCAATTTCGGGAAAGGCTTTTCGACTAGAGTGCGAAGCCTGGAGTGCTGAAAGCGCGCTGCTTGCGTCCGGTCAGCATAGCCCTGCCGGTCAAAGATGTCCGAAACGACAAAGGCCCGGCACATGGCCGGGCCTTCTGTCTTTGTTCGATGGTGGCCAGGGAGGGAATCGAACCCCCGACACGGGGATTTTCAATCCCCTGC
>CAZVQI010000082.1:0-8901 GCA_964629155.1 uncultured Flavobacterium sp. | reverse complement strand
AAGGCGTGTAAAGATACTGAAAAAAGGTGGGTGGCGGGATGAAAATTGGGGAGGGAGGGGTTTGGCAATGGTGTTTCCTTTAAAGTAGGATTGCAGTATGGGGGGCGTTCTTTTATACGTTACAGATGTGGGGGTTGCTTCAGTCGGCCTGGGATGCATTCTGATTCATCCATCTTTCTTGTTCCTTTGAACATCAGATCAAGGTCAGCTTTCTCCGAACTATCCACCTTAATTGATCATCTTTTTTGTGCAGGTGGAAGGGATCTCGGGATAGTAAGGTCTGGAAGTCCAGTATGTTTGTCTTGAGAAAATTTGATACTAAATTAACTATTTTGTGTGGTAATTTCCTGTGGTAAATGCATTGTGTAACTTTCGTACTTCTGTACAAGTAAACGATTTTTCATTCCAAAAATAGGGCTTCGAAGTAAGTATAATCTGTATCAGACGTGGATTAGAATTTTCCCCCTACATAGGAAGAATTTTATTTTTGTACGTTTAAAATTCCAATTGGCAATTTCACATCCATTGTTCCATCTATAGATGCTATTTGGTTTCCATTAATAAATTTTACAATTTTATTGTACCAAATGCCTTGATAAAATTGGACGCAAATATTACAATTTATCACATCCAGCAAAAAGATCAAAAAGTCTTTAAACGGTTATATGATGATCTGTATGAGGATTTGGTGGGCTATGCTTTTAGGTATCTTTATGACAAGGCTTACAGTGAGGATGTAGTGCAGGAAGTATTTATTAGCCTTTGGGTAAATGCAGAAAGGATTAAGATTAATGGTTCATTGAAAATGTACATTTACAGGATGGTCCGGAATCGTTGCCTGAACTTCCTTAAAACCCTCAATGTCACAGATGAGTTTGGAGAATGGGAAGAAAAATTATTGGATGAGCCCTCAGCTATTTTTGATATGGTTCTCAATGCGGATCTGGAAGATCCATACGATGAAATGCTTAAAAACATTGAATTGTTACCAGAAAAAATGCAGAAAATATTTCGTCTTAAATACATGCATAATTTTCAATATACAGAAATTGCTGAAATCCTGGGTGTTTCAGTAAATACGGTCAAAACGCAATTGAAAAGAGCCAAAGCAAAACTCAGAAATTCGTTGATTACAATTTTTATCTTGCTAATTTTTAGCTGGTTGCAGTAATGTATGCCAGCCGAAAAGTATTGGCGGCAAAAGTTGGCTCATGTCTTTGCCCAGGCGTGGAAATTCAATAAATATAATGGTTTAAAGTCGATTCATTCCAGGTCGAAGTAACTTTTTCCGGATTTGGAATTTACAAGAGGCTGAAGCATTAGGGCAACGCTCGGCTACATCGGGCGATAAGGCGCGGACTCATTCACAATTGCCCGGCTTATCAAGATCGTTCTGATTTTCTCTTCAGACCAGGAATATCAATTTTCCAGTTCAAAAAATTTTTAAAAAATATTCATTGCCTTGTCACCCTTTTCTCAAGTCGGCTTGTCATATAATAAAGAAATTAATGAAAGTGGATTTCAGAATTATCATAAAAAGAGTAGAGGGGAAGCTTACTGAGAAAGAAGAAATTGTTTTTCAACATTGGTATCAAGAATCGCAGGATCACCGGGATTATTATCAAAAAATTCTGGAAAATCACAGACAAAGCCCTGGTACTATCAATAAGGAAGAAGGTTGGAACAAGATTGAGAAACGGCTTCAATTTACCAAAAATTCCGGGAGGAAAATGTATTGGAATTATGGAGCTGTTGCTGCTACAATATTATTCATTTTGGGAGTAATCGGGACTGTAAATTATTACTCGAACTCCGAAAAGACAAATACCAGGCTTATAGTATCTGAGGTTCCTTCATCTGTGATCAGAGCAGGAAGTGATAAAGCGGTTCTTACTTTGGAGGATGGTTCAGAGGTCACGCTTGGGGATGGAAGTGAGCTCAATAGAGATAATCTCATGAGTAATGGGAAAGAATTGGTATACCATGCCGACGGGGAGAATGATGTGGTCGATATCAAATACAATATACTGACAATCCCCAAAGGTGGAGAGTTTTTTCTTCAATTGTCCGATGGGACGAAAGTTTGGCTCAATTCAGATTCCAGAATTAAATATCCTGTCGATTTCACATACGGGCGAGAACGAGTAGTGGAACTCTTATATGGAGAGGCGTTTTTTGAAGTTTCGTCTATGGAAAATAACGATCCACAACACACTGGTTCCGAGCGAAATAAGAAATCCTATTTCCAGGTCATTACCGGTGAACAGCGTATTACCGTCCTTGGAACTCAATTCAATGTACGAGCATATGCGGATGAGAACAAATTATATAGTACACTGGTAGAAGGTCTAATTGAACTAGAATATTCGGGACAAAAGAAGAAATTGAATCCAAATAACCAGGCAGTCATCCATCCGGGAAATTCTGAAATTTCAATCAATACAATTGATGTATACAATGAAATAGCATGGGTCCATGGGGTTTTCGGATTCGATAATACATCCCTGGGAGAGATCATGAAAGTACTGTCGCGATGGTACGATGTGGAGGTAATCTTCGAATCAGAACATCTGAAGGATATTTTATTTACCGGTGCATTGCGAAAGAAACAGGATTTAGAAGATATCATGGAGATTATTTCATTATCCAATGGGATTGATTACCAAATTGTGGGTCAGTCGATTATAATGAAATAAGGCAAGTGCATTGCAATATGGAATAGGAATATTATTTATGAGCATTTCGAAATAATTATATGATATGAAAAAACTTTACTTATTTTTTGAGAGTGGTTGGGTTTTTATTCGGAACTACCTGAGCAGGCAACATAATTTTACGTCGTGGGGATTAATGGTATTAATTTTAGTACCGTATTACGGAATCCCTCAGAATTCCGATGTTACCATCCATTCTGAGGGTTTGCTTTCGATTGAGGAAATTTTCGATATAATCAAAAAGCAGACAGATAATTCATTCATTTACAGGTCAGATCTTTTCCAAGGCTTGCCAGAGGTGCACGTGAAAAAAGGAACATTTCCGGTAGAACAATTATTGAAACAGAGTCTTCAAAAAGAAGGTTTTACATATACCATTTCAGAGGAAAACAGCATAATATTAAGTAGAATCAAAGAAAAGCCGTTACAAATGGTTCAGATGCCTACTACTCAGATTGAGATTGCTGCGCCAATGATTAATATAACCGGGAAGGTTACAGATTCCCAGGGAGAGCCATTGATCGGAGTAAATATTCAAGTGAAGGATGGTAATAGGGGAACATCCACGGACTATGAAGGTCATTTCGAGCTGGATTTAGAGGATACGGATGCGGTATTGGTTTTTTCATATATCGGTTATCAGACCAAAGAAGTCAGTTTAGATGGAAATCATACCCTCCATATTGTTTTAATGGCTGACGCAGAAATGCTGGATGAAGTTGTGGTCACGGCCCTGGGGATCAGCCGAGAGAAGAAATCACTGGGATATTCAGTGGGTGAAGTTACTTCCGATGAATTAAATGTTGTACCTCATGTAAATGCTGCGGACGCTCTGGTTGGCCGGATAGCCGGGTTGAGAGTGACCAATCCCGGTTCGGACATTAATAGCAGCCCGCAATTGATTGTCCGGGGGGCGCTTTCTTTGTCCGGTAATGATGCACCGCTTATCGTAATTGACGGACTGCCGACTGGCAACGACGCTGGGATATTGTCCGATTTGAATACTGGAAATATCGAAAGTGTGTCAGTCCTTAAAGGGCCAAGTGCAGCGGCATTGTATGGTTCACGAGCTGGAAATGGGGTTCTACTTGTTACCACTAAAAATGGTGCGCGTAGCACTAACAGATTGGGAGTTTCACTGAATTCTTCCATTTCTGCATCAGTTCCATATCATTTTATAGAATTACAGAACCAATTTGCAAATGGTAGGCAGGGCGCCTTTGATGCTTCGCAAAATGGATGGTATGGCCCACCCATGGGTACATCAGCAGTTCAGTGGGGTTCAAATGATCAAGCAGTTCCATTGAAATCCTATCCTGACAATGTGAAAAATTTTGTTCAAACCGGCCAGAGTTTTATAAATGAAATAAGTGTTCATGGAGCCAGTGACAAAGCAAATTTCAACTTATCATTTTCAGATACAAGAGCGAAAGGAACTTACCCCGGACTGGAATTAACAAAGAATGTGGTAGGACTTTCCCTGTCCTATAATATCATTAGCAACCTCAGTGTTTCTGCCAATGCCAGATATGTAAATTCCGGTTCTGACAACTTTCGCTCCAAAGGGCTTGATGTGGATAGTTACCCTTTTGATGATATTTTTTCCATGCCTAATTATATCGATATTAATGCAGTAAAAGAATATTGGAAAGTCGAAAATCTGGAGCAGAATGTGTGGGATCCCGGATTCAATAATCCCTGGTTTTCAAGTGCAGAAAATATCGATGGTTTTAAGAAAACCAATCCATATGGAAATATTAAGGTAAACTGGAATATTCTTCCGGAGTTGAGTTTGATGACAAGGATTGGAACCTTTAGTGAAACGTACAATACCACTGCCCGCCGTGCTGTAACGGATATTAATTATCCACTTGGTCGGTACAATTTCACGACACACAATATACAGGAAACCAACGCAGATTTTTTGCTCACTTACAATAAAAAAGTCCAAAAATTCTCCGGGAACGTTTCTGTCGGAGGAAATTCATTAATTCAGAACGGCATTCGTTCAAATACCGGTGGAGAAAATCTGGTGCTTCCAGGCCTGTATACAGCAAGTAATCTGGACAAAGGATCACTGATTTACAATAGTGCACTTTCAGAGAAAAGAGTGTATAGTTTATATGCAATGACATCATTCGATTATGCCAGCCAGGTGTATCTCGAATTGAGTGGGAGAAATGATTGGTCAAGTACCCTGCCCCCGGATAACAGATCCTATTTTTACCCTTCAGTCTCATTAAGCTTTATTCTGTCTGATATGTTTGAACTACCGAGATCCATTTCTTTGCTGAAACTGAGAGGGGGCTGGGCGCAGGTTGGAAAAGACACTGACCCTTATCAATTAGTTCAAATATTAAATAAGTCCACCTGGGGCGACAGGACAACTTATTCATTGCAAGGTAGCCTGGCCAACCGAAATCTGAAACCTGAAAGTGTTATTTCGTCTGAAATTGGATTGGATCTTTCACTGTACAATAATCGTGTAGCTCTGGATGCAACTTACTACGAGATAGAAGACAAAGGGCAAATAATGGATGTCCAGGTACCCACTGAGACTGGATTTATTTTTGCCAGTGAAAACGCCGGGATAGTTCGCAACAAAGGGATTGAAGTTAAATTATATACCGCCCCTGTCCGAACCAATACGGTTAAATGGGACTTTAACCTGATTTTTACCAAAGACAGGAGTCAGTTGGTTGCCCTTCCAGAAGGTATTTCGACTTTTAGATTTTGGGCACGGTTCAATGCCTATAGTGAAACCCAGGTGGGCGGGGACATTGGTGATGTTTGGGGGAACGACGTTCTTCGCGTCAAAGAAGGTGAATACAAAGGCTGGCCTTTGGTAGATAATAACGGACTGCTCCAACTCGAGCCTGAAAGGAGGAAAATAGGCAATGTGATCAATGATTTCATGATGGGTTTTCAGACCAGTGTGACCGTATATCAATTTAGTGTATCTGCAAATCTGGACTGGCGGCAAGGCGGTCAATACTACTCAGAAAGCATGATGAGATTGACCGCAGGTGGTAAAATCATGTCGTGGCATAAAGGACCTGGTTCAAGCACATTTACAGGAATTTTGAACAGTTCCTCTTTTGGAGGTGATCCATCACGTATAGCTGATGAAATCAGGAGCCATCCCGAGAAATATAATGGATACGGAGGATTGGTATACGTTGGTGGACGCACAGGAGAACTGGGTGGATTTCCACTGGAAGCCACGGGATTGGAGAATGGTGTATTCTTTCCCGGGGTGCGGTATGATACCGAGAGTGGTGAGTATGTGGAGAATTTTGGTGGTCCGGGAACGAGGTATACCCCAATCGATAATATTGCTGGCGGATCGGGATATTCATCCAGTCAGGGGGTGCAAACCTGGATGTACGATGCCTCATTTATAAAAATTCGGGAACTGGCACTTAACTATAGTTTTTCACCTGATTTTGTTCAGAATATAAAGGCGCAAGGGTTATCTCTTTCCTTGTTTATGCGGAATTTTATGCTGTGGACAAAAGCAAAGAACGGTATCGATCCGGAGACCGCTGGTTTATTACAAACTGGCAGAGGGTCGTATAACCTTGGGTGGGAACGCTCGAATATGGGGCCCTGGACTGCCATTTTAGGGCTGAAATTAAATGTAGAATTTTAAAATATCAGTTATGAAATTTAGAAATACACTGTATGCTATTACCATTATAGCTGCTATCGGAGTTTTTACCAGTTGTGAAGAAACATTAACCAATGCCAACATTTCACCGAATAGTTTAAATGCAGAAAAAATTGATCCGGGTTTTATCCTGACGGAAGTTCTTGCTAAAAGTGGACATACGATGGTACTGGCCGGTTTTGCTGGAAATACCAGCCAAAGTATTTTGGATGCTACTATGCAATATGTCCAGCAAGACCAGGGTGAGGGCGTTAATGTGAAAAACACATTTGGCTGGAAAGGCAGGGGATGGGGTTACCGGAGTTTTTATCTTCCCCTTTCCAATAGTAATTATTTGGGGAAAAGAGCTCCGGATTCTGTGGATTCAATATTTCTTAGGGGAGTTTCCCTGGCTTTTCAGGCCTATTGGTTCGGTTACAATACATCGGGATGGGGAGATGTACCATTTAGTGAAGCAATGCGGGGAGATGAGGGTATACTTCGCCCGCGGTATGACCATCAAAAGGATGTATTTAAAGGCGTTCTCGAGTATCTGGAAGAAGCCAATGATGCATTCAGCAAAGCAGCTGTACCTACTGAATTCATGAGATCGGCAGACATCATGTATCATGGAGATATGACCAAATGGAGGTCTTTCGTCAATTCACTCCAACTGAGGTTTCTGATGAGACTGTCGGAGAAGACTGCTGAGATGAATGAAATTGGAGTTGATGTCCTGGCAAGGTTTAACAGTATCGTATCTAACCCTGAAAGATATCCGATTATATTGGATAATAATTCGAATGCAATTATTCCTCTTCCGGGAACATCAGCGGAAGATAGTTGGCCGCTTGGTCCGTTTAATCAGAAAACAGAAGATCCTTACCGACGACAAAAACCAGGGGCCCCTTTTGTTGATTTTCTCAAAGACCATCAGGATCCCAGATTACCTGTCTGGATATCCCCGGTTGATGTCCAAACCGTAATAGAGGACAAAGGAGCAGATAAAAAGTATGATATCAATGATCAGGGCAGAGTGGTCAAATATCTAAAGTCACTCAGTCAGAGTGTGGATACTTCTTTATTTGTTGGAATTCCGATAGCGTTAACAAATCCTGATATTTACAATGGGAATAACGGGGATGACCGAACCACCGTAACCAATATGGATCCATCGATTTATGGTGGGGGTGCTTCCAATCCTTTTGTTTCTTATTTTTCAAGTATGTTCCGTGAAAATTCCAGTCCCTATTTACCTGGGACTTTCATTACAGCCAGCGAGGTTTACTTTCTCCTGGCTGAAGCAGCAGTCCGCGGGTGGATTTCAGGATCTGTGGAAGAATTTTACCAAAAAGGTATTCAGGCATCATTGAGGCAATACGATATATTTGATCAGGAGGCCACAGTATACAATCCGGTTACCCATGAAATGGAAGTTTATCATGAAAATGAATTCCTTCAGCACATGAATACAAGATTGAATGAGGCCACGGATAAGTTGCTTCCTGTAATAGAACAAAAATGGTTGGCCTTATTCACCACGGTTGAGGCTTGGTTTGATTGGCGAAGAACTGGTTATCCTGATTTGGGGAAAAATCTGGTAAATGGTCCGCAAGGAGAGAAAATTCCGGTCCGGTTCTATTTTGGGGATAGTGAGAAGAATTTCAACGAAGAAAATGTCAATAAGGCTATAAGCAATCTGCAACCCGCTGTGGATGATCAATGGTCTAAAATGTGGTTGTTGCAGGGGACTGGAAAACCATGGTAAATGTTTTCGACGATGCAGTTTTTATTGGAAAAACGGTGATTCCAAATTTCAGCATCTTGATAAGTTGCCCGGGGGATTAATTTAATTGAAGATAGAGATACTCATCGTCTTATTCAGCTTTCAGTATTCTTACTATTAAGCCGGTGCCACTGGTGGCTAACTCAAGTTCCTATAGATGACCATGTAGATGCTACATGTGATAAATAAAATGGGTTCTGTTCCTTTTTTTGCTGAAAAAAAGGAACCAAAAAAGCAGCCCTCTGCCAAGGCGCCCCAGCTCGCGCACCAGTGCCCCGGTCACGAAATTCGTAACACATCTGACGGATTCTTTTTCGCCATATCTTCATCATCTAAAGCCTTATGTAGCATAGGCTATACGCGGTTTAGCTTCTTCGATATGACAAAAAATAACCTCGTCATACATATTGGGTATTTCGGTGTGACCATGCCACTGATTTCGGAGTAATGGTGCCACTTAAAAAGATCACTGCAATGTTATAAAAATATTTTAATTCTCTTGTTTTAAAACACCTTTTCTTAGCGACTCCCCCTCTAGTTTTATGCGATGCGAAGAGTTGACAATTCTATCAAGTATGGCATCAGCAATTGTCCCTTCGCCGATGATATCATACCAGGCTGATACTGGAATTTGGGAAGCAATTATTGTTGAGGTTTTATTGTACCGGTCATCTATGATATCCAGTAGAGTTTCTCTGGCGTGCTGGTCCAGAGCTTGGAGTCCAAAATCATCCAATATCACCAATGGACAT
>CAZVQI010000081.1:0-9027 GCA_964629155.1 uncultured Flavobacterium sp. | reverse complement strand
GGGCAAAGCTATCCCACTAACTCATAGCAATCAATACGCAAAAAGTAGTAATTTTCACTTAATCAATATTTACCTCTCAAATATAACGATTGAAAAATATTAATAAGAAAACTGTCTAAAACACCAACGTTACATATTCTGAAATTTCTCAGAATCGTCTAAGCTGAATTTGTTTCAGCTTAATCGTTAGGTTTTAGACAGTATCTTTTTATTTCCTATTAGGCTTGTCCTGCCGGACCGAAATTAAGAGGAATCGAAGGGTTTTCAGATTCTTTAATTTCTCCGTAAGTATTTTCAAATCGTTGCACGTTTTCGCCTAATGCTTTTAACAAACGTTTTGCGTGCTGTGGAGTTAAAATAACTCTCGATTTTACTCGTGCCTTTGGTGTCCCCGGCATTATACTGACAAAGTCTATTACAAATTCAGAAGCCGAATGATTAATGATAGCCAAATTAGAGTAAACTCCGTCGGCTGTTCTCTCGTCCAACTCTATGTTGATTTGCTGTTGTTGCTTATTATCACTCATAATCTGAATTATTAAAATGCTTTTGAAGCAATTAGTTCTTCGTATTCGTCTTTAGATCCTACGATGATGTTGTCGTATTCTCTCATACCTGTTCCTGCAGGAATTCTGTGTCCTACAATAACATTCTCCTTCAATCCTTCAAGATAATCTACTTTACCCGCTACAGCAGCCTCATTCAACACTTTTGTTGTTTCCTGGAATGATGCAGCAGAGATAAACGATTTTGTTTGAAGTGAAGCTCTTGTGATACCTTGAAGTACCGGAGTAGCTGTGGCAGGGATTACATCACGAGCAATTACTTGTCTTTTATCACTACGTTTTAGTAATGAGTTTTCGTCTCTTAAAGCTCTTGCCGATACAATCTGACCAGGCTTTAAGTTAGTAGAATCTCCCGCATCTTCAACTACTTTCATACCATACAACTTATCGTTTTCATCGATAAAGTCTTTTGTATGAACTAACTGCTCTTCTAAGAACAATGTATCTCCCGGATCAAGGATTTGAACTTTACGCATCATCTGACGGATGATAACCTCAAAGTGTTTATCATTGATTTTTACTCCTTGAAGACGATAAACATCCTGGATTTCATTTACCAAATATTGTTGAACAGCACTTGGTCCTTTAATTCTCAAGATGTCTTCAGGAGTGATTGCTCCGTCCGAAAGTGGCATACCTGCTCTTACGTAGTCATTCTCTTGAACTAAGATTTGGTTAGATAATTTCACCAAATATTTTTTCACTTCACCAAAACGTGATTCGATGATAATTTCACGGTTACCACGTTTGATTTTTCCGAATGAAACTACTCCGTCAATCTCGGAAACTACCGCCGGGTTAGATGGATTACGAGCCTCTAATAGCTCAGTGATTCTTGGTAGACCTCCGGTAATATCGCCCGCTTTAGCAGAACGTCTCGGAATTTTCACCAAAATTTTACCGGCTTTGATTTTCTCTCCGTCATTTACCATAAGGTGAGCCCCTACCGGTAAGTTATAAGAACGAATAAGCTCTCCGTCTTTTCCATAAATATGTAAAGTAGGAATAAGCTTTTTGTTTCTTGCCTCAGAGATTACTTTTTCTTGGAATCCGGTTTGTTCGTCGATTTCAACTTGGAACGTTTGTCCTTGTTCGATATCTTCGTATTCAACTTTTCCTGTAAATTCAGAAATGATTACTCCATTATAAGGATCCCATTTACAGATTGTAGTTCCTTTTTCAACAACATCTCCGTCTTTTACAAAAATAATTGACCCGTAAGGGATATGATGTGTATTTAAAGTAATTCCTGTATTTACATCTACTAATTTAAGCTCTGTAGAACGAGAGATAACAATATCAACTGCATTTCCTTCGTTATCTTCACCTTTTACAGTTCTTAAATCTTCCATTTCAAGGCGTCCGCTAAACTTAGTTATGATACTTGACTCTTCCGAAATTCCTCCTGCAACCCCTCCTACGTGGAATGTACGAAGTGTAAGCTGAGTACCCGGCTCACCGATTGATTGAGCAGCAATTACTCCTACAGCCTCTCCTATCTGAGCCATTTTTCCGGTAGCCAAATTACGTCCGTAACATTTAACGCAAACTCCTTTGTAAGACTCACAAGTAAGCGGTGAACGAATTTCAATTTTTTCAAGAGGAGAAGCTTCAATAGCTTTGAGATGTTTTTCAGTTATTTGTTCTCCTGCAGGAACAATAACTTCTGAAGTCATCGGGTTAACAACATCATTAAGAGCCACACGTCCTATCACTCTTTCTCCAAGGCTTTCAACAACCTCTTCATTCTTTTTAAGAGCGGTAACTTCTACTCCTCTCAGTGTCCCACAATCTTCTTCATTTATGATAACATCCTGAGCTACATCATGAAGCCTTCTTGTTAAGTATCCGGCATCCGCAGTCTTAAGTGCTGTATCCGCAAGACCTTTACGAGCACCGTGAGTAGAAATAAAGTATTCCAAAATCGAAAGACCTTCTTTAAAGTTTGAAAGAATTGGGTTTTCAATAATTTCTCCTCCTCCTGCAGTCGATTTTTTCGGTTTAGCCATCAATCCACGCATACCTGTAAGCTGACGAATCTGTTCTTTAGATCCCCTCGCCCCGGAATCAAGCATCATATACACCGAGTTAAATCCTTGTTTATCTTCTCTGATGTTTTTCATTGCTAACTCCGTAAGCATTGCGTTGGTAGAAGTCCAAACGTCAATTACTTGGTTGTATCTTTCGTTATTGGTAATAAGCCCCATGTTATAGTTCATCGTGATGGCTTCAACCTGTTCATTTGCATTGGCAATAAGTTGCTCTTTCTCATCAGGAATAATAATATCTCCTAAACTGAACGAAAGCCCTCCTTTGAACGCAAACTTATATCCCATATCCTTAATATCATCAAGGAATGCCGCTGTAGTCGGAACATCAGTTACGGATAAAATCTTTCCGATAATATCACGAAGAGATTTTTTCGTCAACACCTCATTGATATATCCGGCTGCTTCAGGCACTACTTCATTAAATAATACTCTTCCTGCAGTAGTTGGGATAATTTTATATACTAATTCTCCTTTCTCATTAAAGTCTTTAGCTCTTATCTTAATAGCTGCATTCAGTTCTAATCTTCCTTCATTCAGCGCAATATTTACCTCTTCTGCCGAGTAGAAAGTAAGTCCTTCACCCAAAACTTTATATTCAGGAGTAGACTTTTTCTCTTTAGTCATGTAATATAACCCAAGAACCATGTCTTGTGAAGGTACGGTGATCGGAGCTCCGTTAGCCGGATTCAGAATATTATGAGAAGCCAACATTAATAATTGAGCTTCCAAAATAGCTTCCGGTCCAAGTGGTAAGTGAACTGCCATTTGGTCACCGTCAAAGTCCGCGTTAAAAGCCGTACACACAAGAGGGTGCAACTGAATTGCTTTTCCTTCGATAAGCTTCGGTTGGAAAGCCTGAATACCTAAACGGTGAAGAGTCGGAGCACGGTTTAGAAGTACCGGATGTCCTTTAATTACATTTTCAAGAATATCCCATACTACCGGCTCTTTTCTATCTATAATTTTCTTAGCAGATTTAACTGTTTTTACAATACCTCTTTCAATAAGCTTACGGATTACAAACGGTTTGTAAAGTTCCGCAGCCATATCTTTAGGAAGACCACACTCATACAACTTCATTTCAGGTCCGACAACAATTACCGAACGAGCCGAATAATCCACACGTTTTCCGAGCAAATTTTGACGGAAACGTCCTTGTTTTCCTTTCAATGAATCAGATAGAGATTTAAGTGGTCTATTCGATTCGGTTTTAACAGCAGAAGCTTTACGAGTGTTATCAAACAACGAGTCAACCGCTTCTTGAAGCATACGTTTTTCGTTTCTCAAGATTACTTCAGGAGCTTTAATCTCCATTAATCTTTTCAAACGGTTGTTACGTATGATTACTCTACGATATAAGTCATTCAAATCAGAAGTAGCAAAACGACCTCCATCAAGTGGAACAAGCGGACGTAATTCAGGCGGAATAACCGGAATTACTTTCAGAATCATCCATTCCGGACGATTTTCTCTGTTTTGATTTGCTTCTCTGAAAGACTCTACTACGTTCAAACGTTTTAAAGCCTCAGTTTTACGTTGTTTAGAAGTCTCATTACTAGCTGCATGGCGCAATTCGTATGAAAGCTCGTCTAAATCAATTCTTGACAATAAGTCCATAATACATTCAGCCCCCATTTTGGCGATGAACTTATTCGGGTCAGAATCATCAAGATATTGATTTTCCATAGGAAGAGTATCTAAAATATTCAGATATTCTTCTTCTGTCAAGAAATCTAATTTATTTAATGGGCTTCCGTCTACATTTTTAGCTATACCCGGTTGAATTACTACATATCTTTCGTAGTAAATAATCATATCGAGTTTTTTGGACGGAAGTCCTAACAAATATCCTATTTTATTAGGAAGTGAACGGAAATACCAAATGTGAGCAATAGGCACTACCAAATTGATGTGCCCTACTCTGTCTCTACGTACCTTTTTTTCCGTTACCTCAACACCACAACGGTCACAAACAATTCCTTTGTAACGAATTCTTTTGTATTTTCCGCACGCACACTCATAGTCTTTTACAGGACCAAAGATTCGTTCACAAAACAAACCGTCTCTTTCCGGTTTGTGAGTACGATAGTTAATCGTTTCCGGTTTTAAAACTTCTCCTTTGGATTCTGCTAAAATAGATTCCGGAGAAGCCAATCCTATAGAGATTTTGTTAAATCTCCTGATTGTGTTTTTATCTTTATTTCTGTTTGTTGTCATAGTCAATAACTTTTGTTATTTGTTCCGGTTTCAAGTTTCGGATGTTAGGTCCGAAACCTGAAACCTAAAACCAAATTATTCTTCTAAACGAATATCTAATCCAAGACCTTTAAGTTCGTGCATCAATACATTAAATGACTCAGGTAATCCCGGTTCAGGCATAGTTTCTCCCTTAACGATAGCTTCATAAGTCTTAGCTCTACCGATAACGTCATCAGATTTCACAGTCAAAATCTCTCTCAATGTGCTCGAAGCTCCATAAGCCTCAAGAGCCCAAACCTCCATCTCTCCAAAACGCTGACCTCCAAACTGAGCTTTACCTCCTAACGGCTGTTGCGTAATTAGAGAGTAAGGACCGATAGAACGTGCGTGCATTTTGTCATCAACCATGTGTCCGAGTTTCAACATATAGATAACTCCAACAGTTGCTGCTTGGTGGAAACGCTCTCCGGTTCCTCCGTCATACAAGTAAGTATGACCGAATCTTGGAATTCCTGCCTGATCTGTAAGTTCATTAATTTGGTCAAGAGATGCTCCGTCAAAAATAGGTGTAGCGAATTTTTTACCTAGTTTTTGTCCTGCCCAACCCAAAACCGTTTCATAAATCTGTCCGATATTCATACGTGAAGGTACCCCAAGTGGGTTCAACACGATATCAACCGGTGTTCCGTCTTCTAGGAAAGGCATATCTTCATCTCTTACGATACGAGCCACAATACCTTTGTTTCCGTGACGTCCTGCCATCTTATCTCCTACTTTCAGCTTACGTTTTTTAGCAATATAAACTTTAGCCAATTTTAAGATCCCGGATGGGAGTTCGTCTCCTACAGTAATAGTAAACTTCTCTCTACGCAATGCACCTTGAAGGTCATTTAACTTGATTTTATAATTATGAATCAAGTCTGTAACCATTTCATTAGTTTCAGAATCTGCAGTCCAAGTTCCTTTTGTCAAATGAGCAAAATCCTCAACTGCAGCAAGCATTTTTAGCGTAAATTTCTTTCCTTTAGGGAGTACTTCTTCTCCTAAATCATTCATAACTCCCTGAGAAGTTTTTCCGTTTACGATTGCAAACAACTTATCAATAAGCGTATTTCTCAATTCGTTAAACTTCACTTGATATTCTGCTTCCAGCTTATCAAGATCTTCTTTATCTTTAGAGCGTTTACGCTTATCTTTTACAATTCTTGTAAAGATTTTCTTATCAAGTACTACTCCATGTAATGACGGGGTTGCTTTAAGCGAAGCATCTTTCACATCTCCTGCTTTATCTCCGAAGATAGCACGAAGAAGTTTTTCCTCCGGAGTAGGGTCGGATTCCCCTTTTGGAGTAATTTTACCGATAAGAATATCTCCCGGATTAACCTCTGCTCCAATTCTGATCATTCCATTTTCGTCAAGGTCTTTAGTTGCCTCTTCAGAAACATTCGGAATATCATTAGTAAGTTCTTCATTTCCCAATTTAGTGTCACGAACTTCTAACGTATAATCATCAATATGAATTGAAGTAAAGATATCATCGCGTACTACTTTTTCAGAGATTACAATCGCATCCTCGAAGTTATATCCTTTCCAAGGCATGAAGGCCACTTTAAGATTACGTCCGAGTGCCAATTCTCCGTTTTGAGTAGCATATCCTTCACAAAGTACTTGTCCTTTTTTAACTCTATCTCCTCTTCTTACAATTGGTTTCAGGTTAATACAAGTACTTTGGTTAGTTTTTCTGAATTTAATTAATTTATAAGTCTTTTCGTCCGGATCAAAACTTACTGCTCTTTCTCTATCAGTTCTGTCATATCTGATTGTAATTCTCTCTGCATCAACATACTCTACAACCCCATCTCTTTCTGCGTTGATAAGTACTCTTGAATCAGATGCCACTTGTCTTTCAAGTCCTGTACCTACAATTGGAGCTTCAGGTCTTAAAAGCGGAACTGCTTGGCGCATCATGTTTGATCCCAATGCACGGTTAGCATCATCATGCTCCAAGAATGGAATAAGTGAAGCCGAAATAGAAGCAATCTGGTTTGGAGCCACATCCACGTAATGAAGCTCTTTAGGGTCCACTACAGGGAAGTCTGCATCTTGTTTTGCAGTCACTTTTTCTTCCAGAATTGTTCCATCATCAGCCACTCTGATATTTGCTTGAGCAATCAATTTACCTTCTTCCTCTTCTGCACTCAAATAAACAGGTGGATCTTGGAAGTTGATTTTTCCGTCTTTTACTTCACGGTAAGGTGTTTCAATGAATCCCATTGAATTCACTTTAGCATACACCCCAAGTGAAGAAATAAGTCCGATGTTTGGTCCTTCCGGAGTTTCAATAGGACAAAGTCTTCCGTAGTGCGTATAGTGAACGTCACGTACCTCAAAACCTGCTCTTTCTCTTGAAAGACCTCCAGGTCCTAAAGCTGATAAACGACGTTTGTGAGTTAACTCTGCTAATGGATTGGTTTGATCCATAAACTGAGATAACTGGTTGGTTCCAAAGAACGAGTTGATTACTGAAGAAAGTGTTTTTGCATTAATCAAATCAATCGGAGTAAACACCTCATTATCACGCACATTCATACGCTCTCTGATGGTACGAGCCATACGAGCTAATCCTACTCCGAATTGAGCTGAAAGTTGCTCTCCAACTGTTCTTACACGACGATTTGACAAGTGATCAATATCGTCAATTTCCTCTTTTGAGTTAATAAGCTCAATTAAGTATTTAACGATAGTGATAATATCTTCTTTAGTCAGAACTTGCTTTTCAATAGGAATATCAAGTCCTAATTTTTTATTCATTCTGTAACGACCAACTTCCCCTAAATTATAACGTTGGTCAGAGAAGAACAATTTATCGATAATACCACGAGCGGTTTCCTCATCAGGTGGTTCTGCATTACGAAGTTGACGATAAATATGTTCTACCGCCTCTTTTTCCGAGTTAGTAGGGTCTTTTTGTAAGGTGTTATGGATGATAGTATAATCAGCCTGATTATTATCTTCTTTATGTAAAAGAATCGTTTTTACGTCAGCTTCAATAATAAGTTCAATATTATCTTTGTCTAACGTAACGTCACGATCTAGTATAATCTCATTTCTCTCAATAGATACAACCTCACCTGTATCTTCATCTACGAAGTCTTCGTGCCATGTATTAAGTACACGAGCAGCTAAACGACGTCCGATGTATTTTTTCAATCCTGTTTTAGATACTTTAACCTCTTCTGCTAAATCGAATATTTCAAGAATATCTTTATCTCTCTCAAATCCGATAGCTCTAAACAAGGTTGTAACAGGAAGCTTTTTCTTTCTGTCGATGTACGCATACATCACACTATTGATGTCTGTTGCAAACTCAATCCAAGAGCCTTTAAAAGGAATTACTCTTGCCGAATAAAGTTTAGTTCCGTTTGCGTGGAAAGACTGTCCGAAGAATACTCCCGGAGAACGGTGTAATTGAGATACAACAACTCTCTCTGCCCCGTTGATTACAAAAGTTCCACTTGGAGTCATATAAGGGATTGTTCCCAAATAAACATCCTGAACAATGGTTTCGAAATCTTCATGTTCTGGGTCTGTACAATACAACTTAAGACGTGCCTTAAGAGGAACACTATAGGTTAATCCTCTGTCAATACACTCTTCAATTGTGTAACGAGGAGGATCAATAAAATAATCCAAAAACTCCAGTACAAATTGATTACGAGTATCTGTAATAGGAAAGTTTTCCATGAAGGTGTTATACAACCCTTCGTTACCTCTTTCTTCAGATTTTGTTTCCAGTTGGAAAAAATCTTTGAATGACTTAATCTGAATATCTAAAAAGTCCGGATATTCAGGAATGTTTTTTGTCGAGGCAAAATTTAATCTTTCGGTCTGATTTGTTATCATCAATAGATAAAATTTTTATTAAAATAAGAAATAGAAATCGTATAAAAGGATTTTATACGAAAAATGGTTTAGACCTTTGAGAAGCTTTTCTCAAGGTCTAAACCTAGCTTTTAAAGCGATATGAATTACTTAAGCTCTACTACAGCTCCAGCTTCTTCTAAAGCTTTCTTAAGACCTTCAGCTTCGTCTTTAGAAACTCCTTCTTTTACGTTTGCAGGAGCACTGTCAACTACATCTTTAGCCTCTTTAAGCCCAAGACCTGTAAGCTCTTTTACAGCTTTAACTACTGCTAATTTAGAAGCTCCAGC
>CAZVQI010000080.1:0-9029 GCA_964629155.1 uncultured Flavobacterium sp. | reverse complement strand
ATGTCTAAAATTAATGCTCATTTACTAATCTTGACACAGTTTATTTTACACTCTCATAATCTTAGACGTGCTAATTACCCTTTCCTAGTGGACTGTTATCGTAAAATCGTATCGTAAGTAAGGAACCGCCTCGGTACCGAACGGTATGCCGGGTAGTGTGAGAGGACAGCATATTTCTCATAAAGGAGTTAATGTGTATCTGAAGTCTCCCCGTTAACTACCCTTAACTCCTTCATGTTTTTATACGCCATACACGTGTGGTTGAATTCTTTAACCGGTCTTATCCACGCTCCTTTCACCGCACAGTTCTTCCAAACCCTTCAGCTCTGCCCTGATCATAAGCTTCTTAACTGTTGCATCGTCCGAAGCCCTAAAAAAATTTGTCCTTCTGAGTATTGAGGAGGAATGAACTGCATTTACTAGACGAATGACCTGTGGGTCTTCCTAATTTACTTGTTCTAAACCTTGATTGAAAACAACAGAATTACCCAAATTTTCTTTTGGACCTAAACCAGTTTACACTAAAACTAGCATTGCTGTCAATCTATGAACAAAATGAATCTTAATCTGGACAGGGTTGGATCGGTTTCAAGATTATTTCGCTCAGACCAAGCCGATCAACCCCTCATTCCTGAAACTGATTATCCAGATAACCCGACACTTGTCGAACTTAAACCTCACAAAAAAAATGGATCGTAATTATACCCTTTTCCGACTTACTGCATTACTCCAACCCGGCAGATACCGATGATCCTGCCAGTGCAGCCGATTCGTTTATAAGCGAACGGTACCCGATGGTCCTATTCCGGACAGTAAAGACTTACTGAGCCGGTGATACTTATATGCTTTACTGAGACTTTCAGGCAATCTGAAGGCTTCCTTCCTGTAGAATCATTACTTAAATCAAAACATAAACAAGTAGAGTATGAGACAATTATTTTCGAATGGTTGTTACGCGCTAGTGCTGCCGATATGGCTGTCGGCTGGAGGCGGGCCTGCTTATGGCCAGCAGTCAGTCGCATACGTTCCGCAGCGGGCCCCTTCCGGGTTATACGCCATGCCCCAACCTGATTTTTCCTTTTTAACGAAAGATAACGTTACCGATGACGTTGTCGACCGGGAAATCAGCGGACGGGTTCTGGACGAAAACGGGGAAGGTTTGCCTGGGGTGAGTATTCTCGTGAAGGGAACGCAGCGGGGAACCTCCACCGACCTGCAGGGTAGGTTCAATCTCTCCATACCGAGTCAGGGAGAGGTAGTCCTGGTCCTGTCTTTCGTAGGGTACGAAACAGCGGAAGTACCGGTGGGCAACAGGACCAACCTTGAAATCAGTATGAAAGTTGATGCAAAGAGTCTCGATGAGGTAGTGGTGGTGGCCTTTGGTGAACAGAAAAAGGAAAGTGTGGTTAGTGCGATTTCGACCATTCGTCCCACCGAACTCAGGGTGCCTTCAAGCAACCTGACGACGGCATTTGCGGGCCGTTTGTCGGGGGTAATCGCCTACCAGCGTTCGGGGGAGCCAGGCCTGGATAATGCCGAATTCTTTATCCGGGGGGTAACGACTTTCAGTACTTCCGGTAAGAGAGACCCGCTGGTTTTGATCGATGGGGTGGAGATGAGCACCACCGATCTCGCCCGACTGAACGTCGATGATATTGCTTCCTTCTCCATCATGAAAGATGCGAGTGCTGTGGCGCTGTACGGTGCAAGGGGTGCCAACGGGGTGATTCTGATTACCACCAAGGAAGGTAAGGCCGACAAGCTGAGCATCAACGTACGGGCTGAGCAGTCGATGTCCTACAACTCCGAGCTGGTAGAGCTGGCCGATCCGATTACCTATATGCGTCTGCACAATGAGGCGGTTCGTACCCGCGACGCAATGGTGGCGCTGCCCTACAGCCTGAGCAAGATTCGCGAGACCGAACTGGGTACCGATCCGATCCGCTATCCCAAGGTTGACTGGTACAAGTATCTGATCGACGATAAGGCCATTAACCGCCGCGTCAACCTCAACCTGACAGGGGGTGGTCAGCTCGTACAGTACTATCTCGCCGCCAACTACCGCAACGACCGTGGTATCCTGAAAGAGAGTGAGGAAAACCTTTTCAATAACAATATCGATATCAACCGCTTCCAGGTTCGTTCGAACGTAACCATCAAGTTTGCTCCGACGACCACCGGTATCGTACGGGCTTACGGATCATTCGACGACTATATGGGGCCACGCTATGGTGGGGCGGACGTATTCGCACAGGCACGGAATGCCAACCCTGTTTCGTTCCTGCCCTATTATCCAGCTGACTCAGCAACACAACATGTAAAGCACATTCTGTTTGGTATGGGTAATGAGCTCGGTTCCTATATCAACCCGCTGGCTTCGGTGGTAAGTTCTTTCAAGGAATCGAAAGAATCCATGATGACCATCCAGCTTGAAATGGAGCACAAGTTCAAAGGTAAACTGGATGGTCTGGTCGCAAGGGGAACCTACAACGTTCTGAGAAAGTCCTATTATGAGCTTTACCGCGGCTACAGTCCATTCTACTACACACCTGCCAGTACCGTTGACGGTTCCTACCGCCTGGTAGCCCTCAACCCCGACGGAGGGACGGAATACCTGACTTATGGCGATGGCGCCCGTACCGTGACTGCCACCCATTACGGTGAAACCCGCCTGAGCTATAACAAGCAGATCGCCGATAAACACGATCTGAATGCCCTGCTGGTGGGTACCATCCGTGAGGAAACCGGTGCTATCGAAATGGACCGCAGCGTGTCCGACCGCCTTCAGGCATCGCTGCCCAGAAGAAATATTTCCTCTGCTGGACGTCTGGCTTATGGCTACGACTCCCGTTACTTTGTTGAGTTCAACTACGGTTACAATGGTTCGGAACGTTTCGCCAAGAAATACCGTTTCGGTTTCTTCCCCTCCGTAGGTATGGGCTGGGTGGTCAGCAACGAAGCTTTTATGTCGGGTGTAAAGGACGTGATCACCAATCTGAAACTGCGCGCTACCTATGGTAAGGTCGGTAACGACCAGATCGGATCGCTGTACGACCGCTTCTTCTATATGTCACAGGTGAACATGGCCGGAACCGGATACTGGTTTGGCTATAACCGGGGCTATCGCACCGGGGTTTCCATCGACCGTTATGCCAATGACCAGATTACCTGGGAGGTGGCTAAAAAGACCAACCTTGGTTTCGAACTGGGACTGTTCAATGACTTCACCGTTATTGCCGATTATTTCCGTGAAACCCGGGAAAACATCCTGCAAACCCGTCAGGATATACCTACTACCATGGGTCTGAGAACGATCCCTCAGTCTAACGTGGGGGTAGCCCGGGGTGAAGGTTTCGAGACTGAGGTTAAATACAGCCGCACGTACCGGAAAGGTATCTGGCTGGTAGCCAATGGTAACTTTACCTATGCAGCCAGCACCTTCAAGAAGTACGAAGAACCAGATTACAGCGACGTACCCTGGCGGTCGAGAATCGGTCTGAAGATCAGCCAGCCCATGGGACTGATCGCTGAACGTCTGTTCATCGACGAGGAAGAGGTTAACAACTCGCCAAGACAGCTTTTTGGTGAATACGGTGCCGGGGATATCAAGTATAAGGACATCAACGGTGACGGTCAGATCGACTCCGACGATATGGTGCCGATAGGCTATCCAACGGTTCCCGAAATCATCTGGGGTGGTGGATTTTCCTTTGGATACAAGTCATTCGACCTTTCCGTGTTCTTCCAGGGTTCTGCAAGATCCTCGTTCTTCATTGCACCCGAATCGATCACGCCGTTTATCAACAACGGACAACGCGGACTGCTGCAGTACATCGCAGACGATCACTGGTCTGAAAACAACCGCGACATCTATGCTTTCTGGCCGCGTCTGTCGGAATACGCCATCGCCAACAATAACCAGACCAGTACACACTGGCTACGGAACGGCGCCTTCGTGCGGCTGAAATCTGCAGAGCTCGGTTATACCGTGCCCGAAAAAATCAGCAAGAAAGCAGCCATCAGCATGCTGCGTTTCTACGTAAGCGGTACCAACCTGCTTCTCTGGTCAAAATTCAAGATGTGGGATCCTGAAATGGCAGGTAACGGCTTAGGTTATCCTGTTCAACGGGTGGTCAACCTGGGTGTCAATCTTAATTTCTAAACAAGTATGATGAAGACTGTCATAATGTATCGATATAAAATTCTGTCGTCAGCGCTGTACGGGCTGGTGATGACGCTGGTAGCTTCCTGTAACTTCCTGGAAGTGATTCCCAACGACACGCCTACACTCGATCACGCGTTTGCCAACCGGTCGATGATGGAGAAGTTTTTGAGAACCTGCTATTCTCACCTTCCTGACCCCACCGACCCCATGTCGTATCCGGCCTATTTCACTACTACCGATGAGCTGATCATGAGCGACAGCCGGGCGATGAACTCTCCTGCGGGGATGATTGCCAAGGGGCAGCAGAACACCAACAACCCTTACCACAACTACTGGTCGGGTGTGAACGGAGGTAAAGCCCTGTACACCGCTATCCGTGACTGCAATATCTTTCTGGAAAATGCCCATATGCCCAAGGATATTGAGGAAGGGGAAAGAGCCCGCTGGATAGCAGAGGTTAAAGTCCTCAAGGCTTATTACCATTTCTTCCTGATGAAACTGTACGGACCCATCGTACTGGTGAAGGAAAACCTGCCTCTTTCGGCGTCTCCTGAAGAAGTGCGTGTCTTCCGCGAACCGGTGGATGAGTGTGTCGACTACATCGTGGAATTGCTCGATGAAGCGATTGCGGATCTGCCTCCGGTATTGCTCGATCCTCCCACCGAACAGGGACGTTTCGACCAGACCATTGCCAAGTCGATCAAGGCCAAGGTTCTCGCCCATGCGGCCAGTCCACTGTTTAACGGCAACACCGACTATGCCGGCTGGGTAGACAAGCGTGGAAAGCAGATGATCAATCCGAATTACGACCCTACCAAATGGGAAAAGGCTGCTACGGCGATCAGGGAAGCAATTGACCATGCCCACGCGAATGGCTACCGGCTGTATGAATTTAACAAATTTGCCGGGGGAGCTGCGACTTTTGCCATGAACGACACGCTGGTTCGTCTGATGACGCACCGTAAGGCCATCACCGAGTCACTGGAGCGCAATCCAGGTGTGATCTGGGCTACACAGGAACAGTTCGCCGATGGAAAGGGTAACGCCGCAGCACTCGGCTACAGCGTGCTGGGTAACATGCTCCGTATGCTTTACCCACTGATGTACGCCCAGGATCAGTCGCTGGCTCTTTCTTACTACTATGCCTCATGGCAGATGGTAGAGCTGTACTATTCCAATAATGGGGTACCCATCGAGGAAGATAAGTTCTACGATTACGGAAACCGTTTCAGAATCCGCCGCGCGACTCCAGGAGACAAGCATGAATCGTATATCGCTACGGGAGAAATCACTGCGAATATCCACTTCAACCGGGAACCTCGTTTCTATGCCAGCCTCGGCTTCGACCGCGGTTACTTTGAGCTAGCCTCCACGACCACCGATGGTGGAAAAAAATTCGGGGTATTCCTGAGAAGAAGAGCCGGGGAAATCGGTTCGGGTACGCCTACCATGTATGCACCCAAAAAGATCATCGCATTTGAATCTTCTGCCAGCCAGGGACAGGAAGGGAAGGCCTATTCACCGCACCTCTATCAGTTCCCGCTGCTGCGTCTGGCCGACTTGTACCTGCTGTACGCCGAAGCACTTAACGAAGTTAAAGGCAGTCCCGACCAGGAAGTATATGACTGGATCGACCGCGTACGTGCAGTAGCCGGTCTGGATGGGGTGGTTGCCTCCTGGCAAAACGCTTCGGTCAATCCGGAAGCACCCCGGAATAAAAACGACATGCGCCGCATTATACACAAGGAGCGCCTGATCGAACTGGCATTCGAAGGTCAGCGTTTCTGGGATCTGAGAAGATGGAAAGAAGCCGACCAGTACTGGACTCGTCCGCTGACTACCTGGACCAACTCCAGAGACCCTGAAGAATATTATGTACCTGTGACTTCCGGCACGCCGAGACAATTTTCTTTCAGAGATTATCTGTATCCCCTACGCGCCTACGATCTGCGGGTGAATACCAATCTGGAGCAGACCTATGGATGGGATTAAGTACGTAAATGAGCCGAATTGTAAAAGGTAAAATCAAAACATAGTTACGATATGAATTTGTGGAAATATTCGATTCATTTAATGCTCGGTCTGGCAATCTTCTGCATGGCCGCATGTAATGATGATGAAGTAGATAAGAAAGGGGGTAAGTGGGAAGTCGGACCCCTGGAAGAGTTCGAAGTTGAACCTATCAACGGAGGAGCCATCATCACCTATACCATTCCCCGCGATCCGGACATACTCTATATCATGGCCGAGTATGAGCGCAATGGTGAGATCTTCACCGAGAAGTCATCGGTTTATAAAAACAAACTAACCATTGAAGGTTTCCATACCACCGAAAGGGTGAAAGTGAAACTGTATAAGGTGAATAAAAATGAAGAGCGTTCCGATCCCTTGGAGCTGGAATTTGTTCCCCTCGAATCCCTGATCACCATTGCCAGGAATTCCCTGTCACTGCAGCCAGGTTTCGGCGGAATTATCGCTGCCTGGGAAAACCCGCAGGAAACCGAACTGGGTGTACGCCTGATGGTGAAAGGAGAACGTAACGAATGGGAAACCAAAGAAATGTATTTCTCTACCCTCGACAAGGAGAAAAAGTCTTTCCGTGGTTTTGAATCCAGGGAATATGATTTCGCACTGACTTTCGAGGACAAATGGGGCAATGTTTCGGATACCATTTACTATTCCGCCAGCCCTTACTTCGAGACCATGATCCCCAAGCCCTATGTGGATTTCAGAGCCAGTATCCCTCACGACAATGTCACCAACCTGTCGGGAAGAACTACGGCTACCTTGTGGGATAACATCGTGAATACCAGCGGTCACGGCTGGCTGACCAACCCGGGTGGTAGTGGTCTTTCGATGACCATCGACCTCAAGCAGGTGGTTAAACTGAGCCGGATCGTTATTCATGGTTATCATATCAACTCTCCGTTCACTCAAGCTAACATTCAGCAGTTTGAACTCTGGGGAACCGATAAGATCGACTTTGACAAGCTCTCTGACCGGGATTACTGGCTCGACGAGTTCAGTGTCCGCAATGGAGCCATTCATGAAATTCCCAACTCGTATCAGCTGCCCGAAAGAACCTTCAAGGATGACTGGGCTTATCTGGGCTGGCATGCCATTCCACGCTATGACAAAATGGTGCCGGTAGATCAGCAGGCGATCCAGAACATTTCAGCCAACGGCACCGAATACGAAATGCCGATCGATGCACCGCCAGTTCGTTATATCCGTCTCTTTGTAAGAGAAAACTACGATCAGCTGCCACCGCCATCGAACAACTATTTCTCGATGGGAGAGATTACCTTCTACGGAGATAACACGGTGCCACAAAACTAAATGAGTGACTTTAAAACAAGATAAAATGAAGATAAAAGACATAACCCAGGGAATAGCAGCATCCTGTATGCTGCTCCTGGGAGTCCTTTTCGTCTCCTGCGACGATATGGACTCCATACAGCGGGAATATGCCGACAGGGAAGAACAGACTTATCTCGGAAAGGTAGACTCTATCCGCTTTTCACCAGGACTGGGAAGGGTGAAAATCACGTGGTACATTCCAGCAGATCCTAAGATTGACAGAACGATCATCTACTGGAACCTTCGGAAAGACTCCCTCGTGAAGGAGTTCGTCAGGAAGGTACCGGGGGTTCAGAAAGATTCCGTCATCATCTCGAATCTCCGGGAGGGCTCGATGCTCTTCGAATTCAAGAATGTCAGCAAGGAGGGGCACACGTCGCTGATATCTTCCGGATCGGGTACGATCTGGGGACAGAATTATGCAGACGGACTCCGCTCGAGAAACCTGACCGGACTGGAATATGACTACCAGCGTAAGCAGTTCAAACTCGATTTGTCGACCACTACACCGGGCGATGGAGTAGTTTATACCGAATTCAGCTATCCCGATTCTACGGGCACGGAAAGACTGGTGAAAGTAGACAGGACTTCCAATCAGGTTGTGCTGGAAAATTTCCCGGATGGTACCGAATTCCGGTACAGAACGGTATTCTACCCTCCGAATGGAATCGATACCCTGGCAAACTCGTATTCCGTTCGCAGCAGTCCGACAGCCGTTCACGATCCGGGTACGGCAGCCAATCTGGTTAGCGGCGACACGCTAAAGTTCTTCGAACGGAATGGAGATCAGCTTTTTGAATGGAATGCCAAAGGGGATATTAAAATTTACGGCTTCGATGGTAACGGCAAATTTACCCTGCAGAATACCTACCCCGGACTTGTTCCCCGTACCACCTACCGTGATCTCTTCTTTTACGATGACGACAAGTTCATAGGTATCGGTACCAACAACAACGTCTACCTGCTGAGGATCAGTAACGGTCAGATGTCAATTGTGAGAACCCCAGCCGGTGTTGATTATTTCGGTACCGGATTTTCCTTCCCGCAGTTCATTCCAGCTGTAGGCTATTTCTTCTCAATCTCTGCGGTAGGGGAGATCAAGACCTGGTTGGCTAAAAACGATGCCACCTGGGGAACCCCCAACGGTACCACCGTGGGCACCAACTACAATGCTTACCGCATGCTGACCTTGTTTAACAACCAGTCGCTACTGGGTGTCGATGCGGAAGGATATCTGTGGGCAACCTCGGTGACTGTCGACGGAGTTCTGGGCTCAAGAAGCCGTATCGGAAGTGGCTGGGGACGTTTCAGGAATCTTTACAATTTCGGGAACCACCTGATTGCCGTCGACAACAAGGGCAAGGTAGTCGTCTTTGAAAACTTCTCCGCGACCGACAAATACTGGATCGTGGATGAATAATAAGATACGATTAAATAGTTGTTCAAATAAGGAATTATAGTACACAAAGGCTTCCCGCGACAGGGGAGCCTTTGTTGGTTTTTG
>CAZVQI010000079.1:0-9057 GCA_964629155.1 uncultured Flavobacterium sp. | reverse complement strand
AGACCAAAAGTCTGATATAACAAATGTTCAGGGCAAAAAAACAATGTACAGCAGAATCACATTAAAAGAGCTTGCAGAGGAACTTAATAAAATTTTCCCTCATTATTTTGTTTTCTCTGCTAAAGATAAAGAGTATTACAATTTTTTCATAGATGACAATTCTTACGAAAACACAATCAGGGATTTAAAGCAATACGGAATAACTGTCAGGGATAAAGAAACAGAGATTAAGCTATATGGGTTTTACCTGAAAAACTAAATTGCAATGAAAACACAAAACTTACATTCGGAGGGAGAAGCTGATTATCCGGATATTCTTAAAATGAATTTTGAAGAGCTTGTCAAAAAAATAAAAAAGGATACCATGTTTTCTAAAGAAGAAAAAAGGGAAAATCAGCAACTTAAAAAAAGAGCATGATCAGAATAAAAAGCAGGTTTTTAAAAAACTGTTCTGACTTTCGTTGCATTTACTGATTGAACTTACAATCAATTAGGCTAATTCTCTTTATCTTTGCATTTCTTTAGAAAACTTTTGAAAAAATGACGGAAGGGAATTTTGTAGATTACGTAAAAATATATGTAGCTTCGGGAAAAGGCGGACGAGGGTCTTCGCACTTACATAGAGAGAAGTTTATTGAAAAAGGAGGACCTGACGGAGGAGACGGAGGGAGGGGAGGACACGTATATTTGGTAGGTAACCAAAATCTCTGGACACTTTTTCATCTGAAATTTACCCGACACATCAAAGCCGGACACGGAGGAGATGGCGGAAGCTCACGAAGCACAGGAGCAGATGGAGAAGATAAATTTATTGAAGTTCCGCTCGGAACGGTAGTTAAAGATAAAGACACAGGAGAAGTCCTTTTTGAAATTACCGAGCACGGAGAGAAAAAAATTCTTGTAAAAGGAGGAAAAGGCGGGCTCGGGAATTGGCATTTCAGAAGTTCTACCAATCAAACACCAAGATATGCTCAACCCGGAATGGAAGGTGAGGAGCGCGATGTAATTTTGGAGCTGAAAGTTTTGGCAGATGTAGGATTAGTAGGTTTTCCGAATGCGGGAAAATCAACATTACTTTCGGTACTTACTTCTGCTAAACCGAAAATTGCCGATTATCCGTTCACTACTCTAAAACCTAATTTGGGAATTGTAGCTTATAGAGATTTTCAATCGTTTGTAATTGCCGATATTCCCGGAATTATAGAAGGAGCAGCAGAAGGGAAAGGCTTAGGACATTATTTTTTACGTCATATAGAAAGAAATTCAACTTTATTGTTTTTAATTCCTGCCGATTCAGCCGATATTAAGAAAGAATATGATATTTTGCTTAATGAGCTTGCCGAATACAACCCTGAATTGTTGGACAAATCGAGATTAGTCGCTATTTCTAAATCAGATATGCTTGATGAGGAACTTAAAGCAGAAATGAAAAAAGAACTCAATAAGCAGTTTAAAGGAATTCCTTATTTGTTTATTTCGTCTGTAGCTCAACAAGGATTAACCGAACTTAAGGATAAACTTTGGCAAATGCTTAATTAAGAGAGGTGGGTAAAGTCAAAGATATTATCCGATAATTCACACTCGAATAATGACTAACTTCAAGCAACAACTCTATCAAGCAACAGTTTACCGGAAGTCAAGAGATTATTTTCGGGATTGGGTTTTAAAAGATCCGAAATTGATGGAAGAAGTAGCAGAAGTTGCTTTTGATTTAAATAACGAATTTCACTTTAAAGCGTGCTGGATTTTAGAGCTTTTGGCTATGGCTAAAATCGAATTATTGACTCCGTATTTAGAGGCGTTTTGTAATTCGATTACTTCCTATAAAGATGATTCTTCTGTCCGCACTACCGCTAAAATAGGTTTTTTGATTGTAAAGGAGCATTATTCGGAACAACCTAAATTT
Organism: uncultured Flavobacterium sp.; assembly: GCA_964629155.1. Taxonomy (GTDB): domain Bacteria; phylum Bacteroidota; class Bacteroidia; order Flavobacteriales; family Flavobacteriaceae; genus Flavobacterium. Next base: position 7,151 of record CAZVQI010000079.1, on the reverse strand, counting down.
AAATTATCTGAAGAACAAATTAATAAGCTCACAGAATGTTGTTTGGATAGGCTTATTTCAGATGAAAAAGTAGCAGCAAAAGCATATTCTGCGGAAACATTATACATCTTGGGAAAATATCAAGATTGGATTTACCCTGAACTTTGTCAGATACTCTCTGACGGATATTCACAACATTCTGCGGCTTATAAGGCTACTGCCAGAAATATTATTAAACGAATAAACAAGAAATAAATACTTGCATTTTTATTTTCTTAGTTTTATAGTTCCTGCTGATGAAGCTTTCTTTTCGATATTTTTAGGGTTATTGTAATAATAAATATCTCCGGTTGATGAGGCTTTTGCTTTGAGTGAAACAATCGGATTAACTTTTATGGTAGAACTGCTTGATGCGTCTGCTACAACATTATTTACTAGTAATTCTTTTGTTTTGATAGTTGAAGCTGATGAAGCATCAATATGCAAATTCAGAGCTTTTCCTTTAATTTCAATTTCAGAACTGCTTGAAGAGGTAAGATCAATGTTATCTGCCTCAATATATTCTACGTCAATGTCAGCAGCCGAAGAAGATGCTCCTCTAAATTCAATTACATAAGCCTTTCCGATTTTAATATCAGAAGAACTGCTGGCTTCTGCAATAATAGAATTAGCAGTTATTTGAGCTAATTTTATATCCGCTGAACTGCTTGATTTAATTACCAAATCATCACAACGGATAGGCGTTTTAGTTTCTATTTCGGAAGAAGCAGACGCTCTTAGGTCAGTAATTTCAGGCATTTTTACATATACTTTTGCCTTTTTGATATTGCTGATAAAAATTCCGTCTAATTTGATGTTAAGTGTATTCCCGTTTACTTCTGTAAGAATGTAAGGAATAATATTGTCATCTGCTTCAACTGTGATTTCGTAATCGGGAGCTTGAACAATTTCTACTTCAATCGTATTGGAAACCTTGATTTTATTAAAGTTTTGAGAAACTTCTCTTTGCTCAATAACAACATTTCCACTTCCTGTAACAGGAGTTAGTCCTTGTATTTCAAAGGTTTTGCTTACACAACTCCCAAGTAATAAGCTCAGGATAAATGCTACGCAATATTTTGTTAAACGAACGGCTAATTGTATCATGGTTTTTGATTTAGAGTTATTGTATTTTATTATTACTTAATTTTAATTAGTTTTCGGATTTGATAATTATTCCGTCATTGCCTATTTGCAGTCTGCCTTTTTCCGGGTAAACAAGAATAGTATCGTTTATGATTTTTATTTCTTCTTTTTCTTCTTGAGTATCACAATCTAAACATCTGTAGCTATTGTTTTCAAAAATATAGGTGTGGTTTGCTTTTACACTATTACCTTCTATAAATATTCTGTACCAATAAAAGTTGGTTGTATTTCCGTCTATAAAAAATATTTGACTTTCAGGAATAAAGACTTCTATTGTTACAGACTGATTTCTGAATTTGCTTTTTAAATCCACCAAAAAATAATTGTCAAATACAAGCTTATTTCCATTTAAACTGAAATTGTATCTGATTTCTTCTGCTCTTTTCTTAGCCGAAATGAGAGAATTTCCTCCTGCATTTTTGTTAACTACTACATAAGGCTGACTTTCTTCAGTTCTCTTAAAGTGAAGTTTGAAGTTGTTAGAATACAAGGATTCTTTTTCTTCATCATCTAAAACCAACTTAAAGGTTGTGTATTTTTTTGAGTTGCTATATCTGTTGTTTTCGTTAAGAGTGATGAACAAAGTATCTGTGGGATGAACGTTTAAGTATTGAGTTTCTGTTGCTTTTTCTTCAAATGCAACCTCAGTTGCTTGACGTACTCCCACCACAATCAGTACAATCAAAGATATAATCCAAATCCCGAGCATTGAGTATCTGAAAACTTTTCCGAACGATTTAGAGTTTGGAATCAGAATTCTGAATCCTAAAATCAGTAAGGAAAAAAACGGAATTCCGATAACTAAGAAAAGTAATATAGCTAAAATCCAAATCGGAATATCCGAATAATTAAAAGCTTCTGATACACCGGACCAAGGGAAGCTGAAAAAACTTGTAGTTCCTAATGTAAATAAAGTTATAAGTAGCGAAGCCAAGGCGCATACGGATATAACGATGATGAAGAACCCGATTATTTTACCTATGACATTGAAAAAATCTGAGAAAAAATCTCCTACACGATTGCCAAAGTTTTTTGCTTCTACTTGAGCTCTGTTTTTATATTTTTCGTAGTCTATATTGTTTACTTTTTGCGAGAGGTTTTCAAATTTTTCGCGAACTTTTTTTTCGATATTTGAGATGTTTACTGCCTCTCCCTTCATTTCTAATTTTTCGGAAGTAGTAGTAGCTTTCGGAATTACAATCCAAAGAATAATATAGATGAATATTCCTACTCCCTGGGTTAAGAAGGCAAGCAAAATCATAATGATTCGAGTCCAGATAACATCTATTCCTAAATAATAGCTAAAACCTCTACAAACTCCTCCTAAAACGTTTTTATCTATATCTCGGTATAGTTTTTTAGTTTGCGGAGTATTGCCGAAAGTTTTTGCAGCAGGTTCTTTGTCTTCAAGTCGATAGTCTTGAGGTTCTCCCATTACGGCAATTACTTCATCTAAATCCCTCATTGAAATAACTTGTTTATCAGATTTCAATTTTTCAGAAAACAGTTCAGAAATTCTGATTTCAATATCACTCATAATTTCTTCTTTTCCGTCTGAGTCTGACAACTGTTTTTTGATTGCTTCAAAATATCGAGAAAGCTTTATATAAGCGTTTTCATCAATATGGAAGAACATTCCTCCTAAATTTATGTTTACAGTTTTATTCATTTTTGATTATCATTTAGAGTTAGTGATTATGCGTACAGCTTCGGATAATTCATTCCAAGTTTCTGCCAAACCTTCAAGGAATGCTTCTCCCTCTTTAGTGAGTTCATAATATTTTCTTGGAGGTCCGCTTGATGATTCTTCCCAACGGTAATTAAGCAGCCCGTCATTTTTCAGTCGAGTAAGAAGCGGATATATCGTTCCCTCTACAACCAGTAACTTAGCATCTTTTAGCGTATTGAGAATTTCCGAAGTATAGGCCTCTTTCTGTTTTAGGACAGACAAGATGCAAAACTCCAGAACTCCCTTCCGCATTTGTGCTCTTGTATTTTCGATATTCATATTTAGTTTGAGGATTTTAAAGGTTAGTATAATCTTTTTCTAAAATCAACCAAAGTCAGTACGATTAAGTTTGTAATGAACGTACACAACATGATGATTGTTGGAATTTGATACAGGATTCCACTGTCTTGACTCATTATCTGACTATAAACTGACTTATCTGTAGCTATGTATAAGCAAACAAAGTTAAAAATAATCAGTACCAGAATTAATAATTTCTTGAGTGCCATGACTTTGAGTATTTAAAGTTAGTATTAGGTTTAAATTCTATTCTTATTTTGAGATGAAGTATATAATACTTTACGATGCAAATATATGTCTAAAAGAAGATACTATGCAATACAAAGTACTGTAATTTAACTTTTGTTTAACACTGAAAATGTTTTTAATTTTGTTAAGTTCTTGATTATCAATGAATATGCAGGTTTATTAATAATAACCTATCTTTGTATTCATATCTTCAGCTTATGCAATTCACACAATCAAAAATCAATTTGTTCTTATTTTTTAAAGTTCCTTCTGCCTACATAAGTGGAGTACGGATAAAAAGTATTTCGGAATTAGAATGTGTAGCCACAGTAACTCACACGTGGATAAATCAGAATCCGTTCAAATCAATGTATTTTGCTGTGCAGGCAATGGCAGCCGAAGTCACAACCGGAGCATTAGTTTTGTATCATATCAAAAAAGTGGAACACAATATATCAATGCTTATTTTATCGAATAAGGGTAGTTTTTTTAAAAAAGCTACCGGAAAAATTTTTTTCAAGTGTGTTGACGGACATAAAATAGAAGAAACAATTAAAAGAGCAATTGAAACAGGGAAGGGACAGGTTTGTTTAATGAAATCTATTGGAATTAATCAAGAAGGAGAACAAGTATCTGAATTTGATTTTGAATGGACAGTTAAAGTTAAATAGACTACATAAATAATTAACCCATGGAATTATTAGAATATTTAGAAACTTTTATTACTCCTGAACGTAAACAAAGATTTATAGATGTTTTACAGTATCGTTCTAAGCATTTTACTGTAGCAGTTGAAGATGTATATCAGTTGCATAACACCAGTGCCGTGATGCGAAGTTGTGAAGTGTTTGGAGTTCAAGAACTTCATGTTATTGAGCAACGCTTTGGTAAACGAATAGATAAACAAATTGCTATGGGGGCTCAAAAATGGGTAGATATTATACGTTATCAGGATAGTTTGAGTTGTATAGATTCCCTGAGACAAAAGGGCTATAAAATTATAGCAACCACTCCTCATATTGATTCTGTTTATTTAGAAGATTTTGATATTTCTAAACCCAGTGCTATTTTTTTTGGAACAGAAAAAGAAGGTCTTTCTGAAGATGTTTTGCGTAATGCAGACGGGTTTCTGAAAATTCCTATGGTTGGTTTTACCGAAAGTTTAAATGTATCTGTATCGGCTGCAATTATTATTCAAAATCTTATGCAAAGACTTCGTTCTTCAGAAATAAATTGGAAATTGTCTGAAGAACAAATTCTTGAAAAACGATTAGACTGGACACGTAAGTCAATTAAAGATATTGACTTTATTGAAAGACGCTTTTTTGAAGTGAAAGAAGCAAAGTAACTGTCTCAATTCTTTTTTACAAACTCATTTTTGATTATATTTTCTTAATTTTTGTGAAATTGGCAAATATTTACCACAAAAAATTAAGGGTTACTCTTCATTATTGTTTTTAAACTTCCTTTAGAAATTGTTTTGTTTGTAAGTTATTGATATTGTGATATATAGTTATTATCGTGTTTTGGGTTTCTATAGTTTATTTAACTTTAAAAAAAATATTTATGATAAAAAAATAGGTCAAAAAATGTATATATTTTGGTTATTTTAAAAAAGTTATTAACAAAAATGATGGTTTTGTTTTTAAATTAGGAATAAGTTAATGCTTTTACATTTACATAACCTAAAAATTTTATATATATGGAGAGAATTACAGTTGATTTCTATCGAAATCGAAGGAAGAAAACAAAACGACATATTATGTAACTCAAACAATAGACGGCTGTGAGAGTGAAGCTTTAGCTATCTATGTAGAAGTTATGTTGAGTACAGATAGATTTGATGAGGCATCGTTCAGAGCTTATCCTAACCCTGTAAGAGATATTTTGAATATATCATACAGCAAGGATATTTCTGAGGTTGCGGTTATCAACATGTTAGGTCAGGTTGTTATTTCCGAGCAAGTGAGTACAACAGATGCTAAGGTTGATATGTCAGGCTTACCAACCGGAAACTATTTAGTTAAAGTAACGGTTGACGGAGCTGTTAAAACTATCAAAATAGTAAAACAATAAAAACTAAGTTAAACCAAAATGAAACCGCCTCAATTTGAGGCGGTTTTTTTATAAATACTAAACAGAAGTTTAGAATTAAGTATGGTATATCTAATAAGTAAAGGGTAGGAGTAAAGATTCTTTGCCTTGATATAGAAACAAAGCTTACTTTTTTCGTTAAATATTCCATAAAAAAACTATATTTGAATTCTGAAAAATCAACAAAAACTTAAAAAATGTCTATTTGGAAAATTAAACCACTTGCTCGCTTACTCGAAGAAGCATCAGAATCTGAAAAGGGATTAAAAAGAACATTATCTTCAAAAGCCTTAGTGGCTTTGGGAATTGGAGCAATTATCGGAGCAGGATTATTTTCTCTTACAGGAATTGCGGCAGCAGATCATGCCGGACCTGCTGTAACTTTATCTTTCGTGTTAGCTGCCACAGGTTGTGCTTTTGCAGGACTTTGTTATGCGGAATTTGCTTCTATGATTCCCGTAGCAGGAAGTGCTTATACGTATTCGTATGCAACAATGGGAGAGTTTATAGCTTGGATTATTGGCTGGGATTTGGTTCTTGAATATGCACTGGGAGCAGCTACTGTAGGAGTGAGTTGGTCTTCTTATCTCAACCAACTTTTAAGTCAGTATGGTATGGCAATTCCTCCCGAATTTTCATCTTCACCCTCCGAAGGAGGAATTATTAATTTACCTGCTATTTTTATTGTATGTGCTCTTTCGTTATTGCTGATGAGAGGAATTAAAGAATCCGCTATGGTCAATAACATTCTGGTTATTGTGAAAGTAGCAGTTGTTATTATGTTTATTATTTTAGGATGGAAGTTTATAAATCCTGAATTTCACACTCCGTTTATTCCGGAAAATACGGGAGGTAATTTTGGAGGAATCCCGGGAATTGCAGCGGGAGCAGCTTTAGTTTTCTTTGCTTTTATTGGTTTTGACGCTGTTTCGACAGCAGCACAGGAAGCTAAAAATCCTCAAAAAGGTATGCCTATCGGAATTTTAGGATCTTTGGCTATTTGTACTTTGTTGTATGTATTGTTTTCTTACGTAATGACAGGATTAGTTCCGTATCAGATTTTTTCAGGAGATGCATCGCCTGCAGCTACAGCTTTTGCCGTTACAGGATATGACTTTCTGCAAACCTTTCTGATTGTAGCTATTTTAGTCGGATATACTTCTGTAATTTTAGTAATGCTTATGGGGCAAAGTCGTGTTTTTTATTCGATGAGTAGAGATGGTCTTCTTCCGGAATTTTTTGGGCAAGTTCACGAAAAATTTCGTACTCCTTGGAAAACGAATATATTCTTTATGTTTTTCGTAAGTATTTTTGCAGGATTTGTTCCTATTAAGGATTTAGGACATATGGTAAGTATCGGAACATTATTTGCTTTTTCTTTGGTTTGTATAGGAGTAATGGTTATGCGTAAGAAAATGCCTGATGTTAAAAGAACTTTTAAAACTCCGTTTGTTCCGTTTGTACCTATTGCCGGAGTTTTAGTTTGTGGGTATCTGATGATTTCTCTTGATATGGAAAGTTGGTGGAGATTACTTATTTGGCTGGTGGTAGGAATAGTGATTTATTTCCTTTATGGAAGAAAGCACTCCAAAATCAATAATGAGTAAAAGAAATTATGATTGATATATAATTAAAA
>CAZVQI010000078.1:0-9253 GCA_964629155.1 uncultured Flavobacterium sp. | reverse complement strand
AAATGCGCTTGTTTGGCAAAGAGAATTTTTTAAATGGCTTAAAGAAACTTTATAATTCAAAGCTCATGAATTATAAAAAGCCTGTCTAAAATTATTAGACAGGCTTTTTAATTACCTAACAAATCACACCCTTATTATCAGTTATCAAACTGACCAAGCAAAGAAATAATAAATAAAGAGAAACAAAGCAAAAAATACCGTAACAAAAACGCAACAAATTAATTCACTGATTATCATTAAATTACCTGTTTATAAATAGTGAATATTGCAAAATTACAAGTCATATTTTTAAAATATAAAATAACAACTATCTTTGTTACAATAGGAAAAATCTCATAAATAATAAAAAGTCTATACTCCAATACTAAATATGATAAAAGCCTACCGATTCTTTATTTATTGTTTTTTGTGTATTTTAAGCTGGAATAATGTAAATGCTCAGTACGAAAAAATAATAGATTCTCTGAAAAAACAAAGTCCTAATGATAGAAAACGTATCTTTTTCGGATATTTAGAATCCCGTAGTGATATTTTAAGTAAAAAAGACGAGAGAGCTATCTTTTTGAAACAAGTTACTGATTTTGCTAAACAAGAGAAAGACTTAGACCTTTTGATAGAGATAGAATTTGTCAAAAAGAAAGATAAAATCATTAGTGGTAATACAAGAGAAGAAAGAGAAAAAACGCTCTCTCAATACATAGAGAAAAACAAAAATACAGAAGACTTATTATTTTTAGGAAATTGCTATCATGAATTAGGACAATTTCAGTTTCAAAGTGAAAAATACGGACAAGCTTTTGAAAGCGACCTGAAAGCTTTAGAAATTTTTGAGCAATTAGGCTATGAAAATATACCCAACATCGGTAAAATACTTCACGAAATAGCTTTACATTATTATTTTTTCAGAGATTATGAAGAAGTAATCCGACTGATGCGAATATCGCTCAGATTCAAGCCTTTTAGCAAAGGATTGGGTATGCAACGATATAATAATCTGGGAGTTTCTTATATGCGATTAAACAAAAAAGATAGTGCTAAATTCTTTTTTAATGAAGGGATTAAAGTATCGCGAAATTACAATTCGACAATTTGGGAGGGAATTTTATCTGGGAATTTAGCAGATTTATATTATGATGAAAATCAATACGATTCAGCGTTTTATTACTATAAAAAGAATTACAATTATAATCACACCGAACAGATACATTCTCCGGTAAAAATGAATTCATATATCAATATGGCTAAGATTTATTTAGCTCTTGATTCTTTAAAGCAAGCCAAAAAATTTCTTACCTTATCACAAAGTATGCTTTCCGAACTACAAGAAAAATATATCGGAGACAGACAACAGATAGAAAATTCAAAATTCTTGTATTTTCAAACTATAATTAAATACCTTAAAAAAATAGGTGATTATAAAACCACAATGCTTTACCAAGACAGTTTGAAAGAACTTCAAATAAATTTAGATGCCAAATATAACTCAATTGTTGCCAAAATGTCGGCAGACAAAATCAATATACAACAAAAAGAACTGAAACTGGCTCAAATCCAAAAAGAGAAAGCACTTCAAAACACTATTTATGTAAGTCTGATTTCAGGATTTCTGATTTTGAGTGGTTTTGGATATTTCCAATTATATCAATCTAAGCAAAGAAAAAAACGCCAAAATGAAAGGCTTATCGCTCAAAACAGAATTTCGATATTAGAAAAAAGACAAACACTAAAAGAATTAGAAGCCGCTCAAAAAGAAATCGACCATTTTATTTCAAAAATTAACGAGCATTACAAAATAATCAATCAATTAGAAAACGAATTAGTTCAATTGAAAAACTTAGAATCTGACCAGAAAAAACAAGTTAACGAAACTCTTCAAAACCTGAAAGCAGTAAAAATATTGACCGATGAAGATTGGTTTGAATTTCAACGTAATTTTGAAGCCGTTTTCCCTGAATTTACACAATCCATCAAATCATATTCTCCCACTATAACCTCTTCGGAAATGCGATATCTGATGCTTGTAAAATTAGGCTTAAACAATAAAGAAATGTCTCGTGCTTTAGGGGTCACAGATGCAGCAATACGTGTAACTTGGAGCAGAGTTCGTAAAAAGCTTAACGGAACAACAGAAGATACTCCTCAAGAATTAATCAAAAAAATATTACAAGCTAAAAAGGAATTGAATTTAACTTAAAGATTTTCGGAAATATACACTTACTAATATAACTTATTCCGAATTTCTTGTATTTTTTCTTCAAACAGGTTTTTATAATTTTTATCTAAAGCCTGAGTGGATATTTTAATCGTTGTAGTTACTGATTTTATTTTATATTCATCAAATATTTTATCTATAGAGATAATATCTTCAATTTTAATTTCTTTCAACGGAATTTGATACAGTTTAATAGTATTTTCAGTTATTTGAAAATATCCGTTTCGAGTTCCATATACGTATTGAAATACAAAGAATATACAGAAAAGCAGCTTAAAAAACATAAACCAACTTACAGTATCAATTATAAAATCTGCTGCAAACATCAAAAACCACAAAATACCCATTAAAAGGTTAAACCGATTGATGAATTTTTTGTACGGAAAGGTCATAATTACTCCTCATTTTTTGGGTCATTGTTTCTGATTCCTAAAGCTTTATTATCATCAAACTCTCCTTCCCATTTGGCAATTACAACCGAAGCGAGACAATTTCCGATTACATTTACCGAAGTTCGCCCCATATCCATAAGCTCATCAATTCCTAAAATTGCGGCTATAATGAAAGTCGGTAATCCGAATTGATCTGCTGTAGCTATCAAAATAATTAACGAAGCTCTGGGAATAGCTGCTACTCCTTTACTGGTTACCATTAACGTTAAACAAATGAGTAACTGCTCCCCTATTGATAAATTCATTCCGGCTGCTTGAGCCACAAAAATAGAAGCCAATGATAGATAAAGTGTGGTTCCGTCTAAATTAAAACTATATCCTGTCGGCACTACAAACGAAACAATCTTTCTGGGCACTCCAAAATCCTCCATATTACTCATTACTTTCGGCAAGGCAGCATCAGAACTCGTGGTGGCAAAAGCAATCGAAACTGGCTCTTTAATAGCATTTATGAACCTTTTTATCGGGATTTTCCAATATAACGCAATAGGTAACAATACCAAAAGCAGAAAAGCTATCAAAGCTAAATAAAGCGTAAGCAAAAGCATAAACAAGTATTTGAGGATATCAATTCCCATATGCCCGACTGTATAAGCCATGGCCGCACCTACTCCAAAAGGAGCAAAATACATAATTACATTGGTAAACTTGAACATAGCTTCTGATAAACTTTCGGTAAAATCAACCAAAGGTTTTCGTTTTCTTTCTTCAACCATGGCTAATCCGATTCCGAAAACTACCGAAAACACCACTATTTGTAACACTTGATTTTCATATATAGATTTTATGATGTTTTCAGGAAAGATATCTCTAAAGAAAGCTAAGGTTTTAAACAACCAATGTACATTCTCCGGAAGTTCCTCTAAAAAAGGAGCATCTGCACTTGCTGTAGTGGTTTTAGGTAATTCTTCATGAGGTATTTTACTCATATCAATCCCCTCTCCTGCTTTTGTAAAATTAATTGCTGCCAATCCGATAAACAAAGCTAATGTAGTAGCACAGTAAAAGTAGAGCAAACTTTTCCAAGCCATCCTTCCTACTTGTTTTAAATCGGAATGTCCTGCAATTCCATAAACCAAAGTAGCAAACAAAATAGGTCCTACTATAGTTTTTACAAGTTTAATAAACCCTTGGCTCAAAGGTTTCATAGCAATAGCTACATTCGGGAAATCATAGCCTAAAAAAACACCGATAACAATACTGGTTAAAATCCATGTGGTTAAATCCTTTTTACCGATAGCATAAACTACAATACCAGCTATCGCCAAAACTCTTGAACTAAAAAGAAGCGTAGCAGGAATATCAATAAATAAATTTAAACCGTATAATACAGAAGTGATGAATAAGGTTAGTATAGAGAATAATCGTAAAGATTTTTTCATGGATTAAATTGATAATTTGTTTTTAAAAAGGTTAATAACTTCAAAGTCATTGATTTATTAAAATAAAACTTTAATTTTCTTTAAAAAGAAATCCAAGTCCTATCCCTTTAAGCATCTTTTTTTCAAACCACCAAAAGAATTTGAATTGTCCAAAAATAGTACCTATTAAAACCAATAATACCTGATAAATCGGGAAAATAGTAATAAGACGAACAGGTAAATACCATCCTCCTAAGCCCTCTTTTGTTATTCCTAACCATTCGGTAAAGGGTTTGGATAAATAAGCTGATGCTGAACCTGTTATAGCAAATACAATAAAAATAATTGTCAGTTGGAAGTTGGAAGTTATCCCCCAACGTTTTTTTAATTTTTCCATAATCCTAAAAAACACGGATTTACAAAGATATTTTTTTTAATAGAAAAACCAAACAAAATCAAGCTCTAAAGAACTACAAAAGGATTTTTCAGAAGAGAGCTTAGAGAATTGAAAAAGCCGTTTCCGAAAAGGAAAACGGCTTTTTCGTTTCAAACCAACCAAAAAACATTATTATGAAAAATCCTTATTACTTCTTTGTCCAATTGTTGGTATTTAATAACATTCTTTTTAAAAATAGGACAAAATAAAGTAAAAAGAAATTGATGCAAGTCTATCTCAGTAACAAGTAATTTCTCCATAGTATATTCCAAGATAAACCTTACTTGTATAATTACATTAAATGATTCTGAAAACTTTCACGTAGATATGTAAATAAAATCGAAAAGGATTTTTTGACAGAATCTATAATTTTCATAGCAACTTTATATTTTTCATTTCCCGTTACAAAACAAAAAATTTTGTTATAGAAAATAAAAAAACAAGCGTTACAAAATCGTTACAATTAAAAAACCAATTGAAAACAAGAGAGTTACAGATTAAAAATTATCTTTTCTAAAGTTGCATCATTTTCGATATGATGCTTTTTTCGTATCCTATAACGATACAAACGGATACTGTCGGGTTGAATTCCAAGTAAAGCAGCAATTTCTTTCGGGGATAAATTTAGCTTTCTTAATACAACATAACGAATCTCGGCTTCAGAAAGCAGCGGAAGTTTTGTTTTTAGACGAGCAATAAAATTTACATGTACTTTTTCAAACGCACGTTTAAACTGAATCCACTTTTCATCCGTAATGATAGTCTCAGACAAAAGAGTATTCAAATGATTGATTCTCTCCATAATTTGCTCATTTTTTTCCGGTTGTTGCTCCATGAGCCTTAACTCTTCTTGATATTGCTGAATTTCTTTATTTTTTTCTAAAAATGAAGCGGTTAACCGGTTGAGCTTTTGAGTAGCCTGGTCGAGTTCTTGTTCTATTTGTTTTTTCTCTAATTCTAATTGTATTTGCTTTTGACGATGTAAAATTTTCTGTTTTTGAGTGGAAATCATAAAAATGATAAATAACAAAACCACCACACAAATGGCTCCTACCCAAATAATAGTATTAATTTTTTTCTGATTCTCTATTTCTGTTTTATGACGAAAGTATTTTTCGATATTTTCTTTGTCTTCGTGTTTTTTGATAAGTTCTGCATTTTTAATTTGATGAGCTTCATTAGTCAAAACTAAAGCCGAGTCTAAAAGTTCATACGCTCTTTTATATGCTCCTTTTTGGTTTTCAGCATATGCTCTCAGATAATAAATATGCTCTAAGTCGTCAATGCCTTTTGTTGTTTTATGATTGCTTAAAATCTTCTCTAATTTTTGTATTTCTATTAAGGCTCTTTCTTCTTTATTAGTAGCTATATAAATAAACGAGAGTAAAATTTGTTTTTTAAGCTGTATGTTCAGTCGTTCTAAATCACTGGTATCCTGAAAATCCTCCCAACGAAGATATTGCAAAGCTTTATTAAACTGATATTGCTGATAATAAGTCTTTGCTAAGTTATTCATAGATACTCTTATCCATATTTCCCTCTTATCTCTTTCTGCAATAAGATGTACCTGATTGAACATTTCCAAAGCTTCTTTTACCCTGTCTTTAGCAAGGTATATCATCCCTTTGGTATTCATAATATTCAATGGGAGTTGCGGATAATACTCTCCTACGGGTACTTTTTGTGCTTGATCTAAATACTCTAAAGCAGTGTATTCATACCCAATCATATAGTATATAAAGCCAATATTAAACAATAATTCTTGTTTATCAGGAGAATCTGCAGGAGGCAGATTTTTGATATACTGATACGAATCCGAAATGTTTTCAAGGGCTTTTACGTAATTACGGGTTTCATAAAAATGATGAAGAGCAATTGCTTGGCGAACCCTTGCTTGTAGTTGTTCTATTCCTTCTTGGTCAACCTTTTGTTTTAGCAGATCTACTTCTTTAAGGTAATTAGGGTAATCTTTTGAAGATAAGTAATTTAATCTTAAAAAATCCGTTTCTAAAATAAGTTGAATATCATTAGCTTTTTGGGCAGCTTTTCGAAGTTTAGAAACTTCTTTAAAGAAAGCTACAGAATCATTCCGAAGTTCCCAATTTGTATAAAATTTTTTATGAATATAATCATGCCATTCTTCACGATTTTTATTGAGTATAGAATTATAATCTTGCGACCAAATGCTTTGTGTAAAAAAAATGGCTGATAAACAATACAATACAAAAGGCAAAAAACACTTCATCAAAATAGGCTATTTTTTGCTAAGATATAAAGATTTATATAAACTTTTATATAATATCTTCTTTGTATTTCTTTAATTAGGTAAAATTTATTTTAAACATTTATATTCATATGGTTTATACTACAAAATATATTATTCGCTCTATAAACTATTCAACTGACAGATAGCAAGTTATATTTTAAACGCAAGACTTAAAAACTTAAACCATTTCTAAACCATATAATTTTTTTATTTTTGTGACTGTTAAAATCTAATACAATGACCTTTCAAGATCAAATAAGACAGGGTATTCCGAGTGAATTGCCGGCTCCGAAACCTTATGACCCAAAAATCAATCACGCTCCTAAGCGAAAAGAAATATTAACCGAAGAAGAAAAAAAATTAGCCGTTCGGAATGCGTTGCGTTATTTCGAACCTAAACACCATAAAGTTTTGGCTAAAGAATTTATGGACGAATTAAATACATACGGACGTATATATATGTATCGCTTTCGTCCTGATTACCGGATGTATGCTCGTCCTATTTCGGAATATCCCGGAAATTCAGAACAAGCCAAAGCTATCATGCTAATGATTCAAAACAATTTGGATCCTGCAGTAGCTCAACATCCTCATGAGCTTATCACTTATGGAGGAAACGGAGCGGTTTTCCAAAATTGGGCTCAATATCTTTTAACAATGCAATATCTGTCTGAAATGACAGATGAGCAAACCTTAGTGATGTATTCCGGGCATCCTATGGGATTATTTCCTTCACACAAAGAAGCTCCCCGAGTGGTTGTAACCAACGGGATGATGATTCCTAATTATTCGAAACCTGACGATTGGGAAAGATTCAACGCTCTTGGTGTTACTCAATACGGACAAATGACTGCCGGAAGCTATATGTACATCGGACCTCAGGGAATTGTACACGGAACCACCATTACCGTTTTGAACGGAGGAAGAAAAATCTCTAAAAACGGTGAAGGGCTTGAAGGCAAACTCTTTGTAACTTCAGGGCTCGGAGGAATGAGCGGTGCTCAACCAAAAGCCGGAAACATAGCCGGATGCATTACTGTATGTGCCGAAGTAAACCCAAAAGCAGTTCAAACCCGTCATTCTCAAGGTTGGGTAGATGAGATTATTTCTGATTTAGACGAACTGACCCAAAGAGTATTGAAAGCCAAAGAAAATAAAGAAGTTGTTTCAATCGCTTATTTGGGTAATGTAGTTGAGGTGTGGGAACATTTTGCTAAAGAAAACATCTATATTGATTTAGGTTCTGACCAAACTTCTTTACACAATCCGTGGGCAGGTGGATATTACCCTGTAGGATTATCTTTTGAAGAAGCTAATGATATGATGGCAAACAATCCTGCTCTTTTTAAACAAAAAGTTCAGGAAAGTCTTCGCAGACAAGTAAATGCTATTAATATCCATACCGCCAGAGGTACTTATTTCTTTGATTACGGAAATGCATTTTTATTGGAATCTTCCAGAGCCGGAGCAGATATTATGGCTGAAAACGGAATAGATTTCAAGTATCCGTCTTATGTTCAGGATATTATGGGACCTATGTGTTTCGATTACGGATTTGGACCTTTCCGCTGGGTTTGTGCTTCAGGAAAACCGGAAGACTTACAGAAAACAGACGAAATTGCCTGTCAAGTTCTTGAAGAAATGATGAAAAAATCTCCGAAAGAGATTCAACAGCAAATGGCAGACAATATCCGTTGGATAAAAGGTGCTCAAGAAAATAAATTGGTAGTAGGCTCTCAAGCTCGAATTCTGTATGCTGATGCAGAAGGAAGGATTAAAATAGCTGAAGCTTTTAATCAGGCTATTGCCAAGGGTGAGATTGGATATGTTATTTTAGGCCGTGACCACCACGATGTTTCCGGAACTGACTCTCCGTTCAGAGAAACCTCCAACATTTATGACGGCTCTCGATTTACAGCAGATATGGCTATCCATAATGTAATTGGAGATAGTTTTAGAGGTGCTACCTGGGTTTCAATCCACAACGGAGGTGGAGTTGGTTGGGGTGAAGTAATCAATGGAGGTTTTGGTATGGTTCTCGATGGAACAAAAGAAGCTGCCAGAAGATTAGAATCTATGCTTTTCTGGGATGTAAACAACGGAATATCACGTAGAAGTTGGGCAAGAAACGAAGGAGCTATTTTTGCCATCAAACGAGCAATGAAAGCACAACCGCTACTTAAAGTAACACTACCAAATATTGTGGACGATTCTATACTATAGACTCCGGATTCTCCAATTGTATTTTTAAAACATCGGCTGGGGCTTAGGTTTCAGTCGATTTTTTTATGTTTATAGATTTTAATTCCGATGTAAATAATGTTAAACTTACGAAATGGATATTGGGAATATTTATTTTAAAATATAATGATGTTTTTTATTATTTTTGGAATGCAATAATTTATTGTGTAACTTTTTATCAGTAATTATTTATAAATAATTACAAACGTTTAATAGTTGCGTATATTTATGAGTTGGCGGTCATTGTAGGACAACCCAATAAAAACAGAAATTTGAACTTTTAAA
>CAZVQI010000077.1:4911-9320 GCA_964629155.1 uncultured Flavobacterium sp. | reverse complement strand
CTTGCGGGTTGGGTTGCAGGGACACTGACATTCCCGGCTCCTCGAGCACGGCCACCGCGCCCAGCTGAGACGCCAGCTTTTCCAGGAAGGGTGCGAGGTGTTCCCTCTGCTCTTTGCTCAGCAGTCGATCTGCCCGTAATACGAGCAGCGGTTTGTCGGACGAGTTGCTCTGTTCGTTCACGTGCGATCCTTGCGTACTTGGCCATTAGCTCTCGCCTCCTGGCGCATCCGGCACACGCCATCAGCGCACCGGACTCGGTTGTGGTATGGGGTTAGGCGCATCCGGGGAGACGTCGCCATCAAGCTTCGCAGCCCGGGCAATCCCCGCCAGATCATCAGCGGTCAGCATCAGGGTCAGCTTGACCTTGACTGGCGCACCCGGCTCAGTCTTGATCTCGAAGTCGGAGCCGACAATGTGCTTTGCCGTATCGATACCAAAGTGCTTGCAGATGGCCAGGCCGAGATCACGACCGGCCATCAGGGTGGTTGCAGCCATAAGGCGTCCCCTCACAAAGATGGGTGCGCCCAGCAAATCAGGGAACTCACCAGAAACCTGACCGCCGGGCGCTTGGAGTCGCAAACGATGGCTAATCCTTCGCGTTGAACAACATGATTCTTGCGGGCACGCCGAAGGAGCCTTTAGGCTCCACGGTCGCGGCATGCTTCGCCGGAATCTAGTTGTAGACGTAATTATCGCCCAAATCGCGCTCCCCGGCAAGCCTTTTCAACTCATCCCCCAAAGCGCACGCCGCTGAAGTCATGCGGTCGTCAAACTCACGCAGCGGCACCCCCAACGCACGGCACAGAACTTCGGGCCGCACCCGGTAGACGTAATACCCGGCCAGAAGCGACTTCTCCACCATCGTGAGCGCCGCCCGAGCCCAAGCCCTCTCCACCAGCTCAGCGCGCCGACAATCAATTCCTAACAAGCCGCTGGGCTCTCGCCGTGGCACGACTCCTGCCGCAGCGGCGAGCCGTTGGCAAACCACATAAGTCAAACTCACCCCCGACCTCCGATGCCGCGCGCCAGCGCACCGGCCCCACAGCTCCAAATCCTCGTCCAGAGCCGCAGGAATCCGGCACCGAAAATCTCTCCCATAAGCCTTCATAAGCACCCCCAAAACAAGCCGCAGCCCAAAAGACCCGAGACCCGATAAAACCCGTCTTTTCCCTATTCCCGCTAAATTCGTATTCCCCCTTTCTTACCTTAATTTTTCCCCGAATAGGGGGTGAGTCGGGTCGGTAGGGTCGAAAACGTCGCAAACGCAGGCGCGGCGCGGCTTCCCGGCGAGACCCGACTCGAGCTTGAGTTGGGTCTTCGACCCGACCCAGTCGGGTCTTTCGTGGAATTATGACTTTTCACCAATTATGCGCAAATGGCCTTCCGAGCGCGGCACCGCGCCAGAAGGACCCGCTTTGGCCCGAGCGTCCAGCCGCGCGCGCGCCATAGCGACGGCGTCTTCGGGGCTCAACTGCAGCGAATCGCGGATGTAAATCTTGCTGGTCTTGACACGGTATCCGTTGTCGATGCGCACCCAATACTTCTGGCCAGCCGGCTGCGGCACCACGCGGTATCCAGCTTGCGCCATGCGGTGAACGAACCCCCGCGACTTCATCATCCGGGCCAGCGCTTCTTGCCCGTCGAACAGCTGCTCGGCCAGCTCGCTGCCCAACACGCAGTCTGGCTCCCCGAGCATGTCGAGCGCTTGGGTCAGTTCGTCTTCCGGGGCGTCCCACCGCTGGGCAATTTCCGCCCACGTTTCCGTCTTGGGCACGGGGCCTTTGGGGTCGAACGCGCTCAAGTCCCTCGCCGCCAGCCACCCGGCCACCGCCGCAGCCCCGCCGTTTTCCATCCACCGGAACAGCCGCTGGAAGTACTCTGGGTCGCCCGCCGCGATGTGCCAGTTTTGCGGCAGCCGCGAATGCAGCACCATGAGCCGCCGGTCTTCGGGCGGGATGTACATTGCTAGGTGGTCGTTGGTGGTCAGGAAAATGCGCAGCCGGTTCAGCACGTACCGCACGCTCACCGATTTATTCTCCAGCGGCAACACGTCCGGCGGCGTGGTGATCAGCGTTTTCAGCGCGTCGTACATTGCGGTCGCTTTGTGGTCGGTGTCGGTGGGGCGCACTTCGTCCACGGTGAGCATGAGGCTTTCCGCCCAAGGGTTGAAGCGGTGCAGGAGCGCGTCCGGGCCGATGTTGCGGGTGTTCCAGTGGCCCACCGCCTCCCGCAGCGGGTAGAGCGCGGCGTCCTTGCCGATGCCTTGGCGGCCGGAGACCACGATTGCGGCGTTGCATTTTTCGTGGGGCTTTTGGATCATGTGCGCGCAGTAATCAAAGAAGAAGCCGTGCTCATTCTCCTCGGGCCAGAGCTTCTTCACGTGCTCCACCCACGGTCCCGCTTGATCCGCCAGCGCGGTGTCCGCCACCGGGCCGGGGCGGAACGTGTTGTAGCAGCGCATGCCGGGTATTTGCTGCAGCACGCCGTTGCCCGCGTACCACCCTTCCATCACTTCGGGCTCGCCCGGTGCCCAAGTGGAGCTTTGCACGAATTGGCCGTTGGCGATTTCTTTGATTTCGTCGGATGGCTTGATGAGGCGACCGGGCGCGCCTTGCGGCGTGTCGGGGCCGCGCCGCCAGCGTTCCATGGGGATGGAGCCGTTCACGCCCATCGCGCTGACCAACGACCGCGTCAACCGACACCAGTACGCGTCCTGCGACCGGTCGAAGAAATATTCCTCATGTGTGTGCTCGTGGATTTGTGGCGCGCGTTCCGCGTTGCGCACCGCTGCGAGCCGGGCCGCCGCGCGGGCGGCTTCCTCTGGGGTGAGTTCATTGTCGCTCATTGTTGTCTTCTTCCAGTTTCTGTTCAAACATCGCCTCTGCAGCGGCCTGCCCCTCTTCGAGCTGCTCGGCGCTTTGTTGGGCGATCCACTCCGTCAACTCGCGCCAGCCGTGATTGGCGTGGGAGCCGTGGTGGCACCGGAACGCGCCATAAAAGCCATTCTCCACATTCGGCTCCCGGATGGCCGCGCCGTTGTCGATGCCGCCGGTGTGCTCCTCGACCCAAGGGCAGTGAATCTCCCGCCACCCGCTGGGATCGTAATCCGGCGCTTTCCACATGTTGTTCAGGCGCATGAAGACTTCCACCTGCGTGAAGGCCGCCAGCCGCTCCTCCACGTCCGGCGGGATGCGTCCGTTGCGCACCCACAGGGGCGGCTCGACGCGCCCCGCCAGCTTCAAGTCGAACTCCCCCAGCAGCTCTCGGGTGGAGTACCGGCGCTCATTCAGCTCCAGGAGCCGCACTTCCCAGCCGCCGTATTCGGGCTTGCAATTCTGAAACCCCGGGAGCCGCCCCACTCGGGTCACGCCCGCCATGCCGGGGTCTTTGCCGAGGAGCTTGCCTTCGATGAAGGCGCGGATTATCGCGTCGAACCGCACCGGGTCGCGCTCGGGCTCGTCGAACAGGTACCACCACTGCTCGTTGCCCGGAGAAGTTTCGATCCGCGCCGAGGGGTGCACGCCCGCCACCGCTTCGCGCGGCACCTTGGTGCCCACGTCGTCGATCATCAGCGCCAGCCCCGCCGTGCAGTTGGCCGCCCGCCGCCGGAAGGAGCCGTCCGGAGCCCTGCCGAAAGCGCCCACCGTCACGTACCCGTTCCACGCCAGCGGGAATCGGTACCGCGTGCCGAGCTCAGGGTGGAACGGGCGCGGCTTCCAAGCGCCCGGCTCCGCTTTCCCTGGGTCGCCCGGCACCACGCATAAAATCAGCCGCTCATCCTCGCGCAAATGCGCGCCCAGCGCGGCCAAGAATCTCTGTGCATCAGCGTCCATCGCAGTTCCTTTCTTGGTGAGTTAGTCGGAACCTAAATTCTCCCTCGTCTTGGGCCGGGTCGGGTCGTTCACGCGGGTGCGTCGTAAAAGTGCTTGACTTCCGCGCGAAACTCAGGCATAATTCGTCCAACTGATCAAGAACCCGATCACCGAACTCAGAAAGGAAACTCAAAATGCCCGCACCGATCCGCACTTCGCTCACCGCCACTTACAACGCTCTGGCTCAGGAAGCTAGCGCACGCGGCGAGAGCAACGACTGCTCCGTGAAAGCGCTCGCGCTGGTGGCCGGGGTCAGCTACGCTGCAGCGCACGCCGCGCTGGCCGAGGCCGGCCGCAAGCCGGGCCGGAGCGTGTTCAGGAGTCAAATCTCGGCGGCGCTGGAGACGCTCGGCCTGACCGCCGCGCCGGTCGACCCGGAGCACTTTCTCCGCCGCTACCCCGGCCAACATGCCACGCTGAAGAACGTCACCACGCATCACCCGGAGCGCTTCAACGAGGTTTGGGCCGACGGCGAGCGCTACCTGCTCTTCACACGCGGCCACGTGCTCGCCGTGGTCAATGGGGAAAACCACGAC
>CAZVQI010000077.1:3066-4811 GCA_964629155.1 uncultured Flavobacterium sp. | reverse complement strand
AACAGAAAGGAGAATTGATATGAGCTTCCACGAAACTGTCCAGCGCGCCGTGGAGATTTATTCCGCCCAGAGCACCAAAGACCTTCTTGGCGCCTGCATGCAGGCCAACAACGAGGCAGGCGGCGAGTGGAACGTCGCTGGCCTGCGCACGGCGGCCTTCAAGCTGATCTTCTAATTCCCGCCCGGGAAATTGTTAAAACCCACCAGGAGCCACGCAAATGACTCGCCCCAACCCTTGCCCCTTCGATCCGCGAAATCCGCCCGAGCACATCTACCGCGTGCCCGCCTACCACCGGCGTCACTTCGGCCCCTCGGACTTCCCCGAAGAGCTCCCCAGCGTCACCGGCCCCAAGGTGCGCATCGGCGCGGCCTACCAACCAGCAATCCGCATCGCGCCCGCCATTCACACGCCGGAGCCGCAATGGAAACCGGCCAGCTTCTGGGAGCAGGCGGCATGGTTCCTCGCGCTGGGCGCGGGATTCGTGGCCTTTGTGGGCCTGGTCTGCTTGCTTTTTGGAGTGTGAAGAGATGGAAAACGTTCGCTTGCCCGCTGCCGCGCTGGCCGAGGCTCCCGCCCCGCAGCTCTCGGATCGGTACGTGATGGTGTCCACCGCTGAGGTGATCGAAGGCATGCGCCGTGAGGGGTGGGAAGTCGCCGCCGCGACTTCCGCCGCGCCGCGCAAGAGCAGCGCTGAGCACGCCCGGCACATGATCGACTTCCGACGCCCTGAGCCGACCGTGATCGATGGGCTCGTGCCGAGGGTGTTGTTCCTGAACTCGCATGACGGCTCCACGAGCGCGCGGGTGATGGCGGGGTTGTTCCGGTTCGTGTGCGCCAACGGCCTGATCGTCGGCAACGTGACGCACCAGCACTCCGCCCGGCACGCCGGGTACGGTGCCACGGAATTCATTCACGAGATGAACCGGCTGGCGGAAGGCTTCCGCGCTGCGCAGGAGCGCATGGCCCGGTGGCAGGAGCGTGAGCTCACGAGCGCGCAAATGCGCACATACGCTCAGCTCGTCAGCCAGCTGCGGTACGGGGACGCCTGGGCGTACGCAGACTCCATTCTCACACCCCGGCGCGCCGAGGACGACGCGGGCACCCTTTACGCTGTGTTCAACCGTGCGCAGGAAAATGCAGTGCGCGGCGGCATCCCTGGGATGAGCAGATCGGGACGGCGGGCCACCGCGCGCCCACTGGCCGCGCTGGACAGGGACGTGAATTTCAACGCCGCTCTCTGGCGGCTCACCGAGGAGCTCGAGGCGCACTGGGCATGAAATCTTCGGGTGAGGCGGGTGCGGTGTAGGAAAAGTGAATTTATTTTCAAAAAGTGCTTGACTTCCCCGCAAAACTCATTCATAATTAAGTCATGGGTTAAGAACGACCCGCCAACTCACCCGAAGACAGAAAGGAAACTGAACCATGAACACCATCGACATCACCACCGCCACCACCGCTGAACTGGTCGCTTTCTGGAACGAGCACGCTGAAAAGCCCATCAAGCGGTTCGCCGACCGCAAGACCGCTGAGCGCCGAGTCGCGGCGCTGGTGGCCGAGCTGGCCGCCGAGCAGGAGCAGGCAGCCCCCAACCGTTCGGCAGCCATCGCTGCCAGCTGGACGAATCCCGAGACGGCCGCGTTGCGCGCTGCCCGGCTGCATGTGCGAGTGAATGGTGTTTGGTTCCGCAGCGTGCCGCAAGCGTTCCGTGAGTTGCAGCTGCCGATGGGCAAGCACATCGCTTTCC
>CAZVQI010000077.1:0-2966 GCA_964629155.1 uncultured Flavobacterium sp. | reverse complement strand
GTGCCGCAAGCGTTCCGTGAGTTGCAGCTGCCGATGGGCAAGCACATCGCTTTCCGCGGACAGCTGCGTGAAGCGGGCCAACTCACCTTCACCCACGAAGGGCACGACTTTGTGTTCGAGCTGGCTGACAAAGAGGGCGAAGAATGATTGCCCGCACACAACGCGAACTCTGGGGCGCGCCGCGCCCCCTCCTGGAGGCCGCGTTCCGCGCCTATGCGGGGTGTGAGCCGCCAGCCGAGATTTCTGATGACGCGCTGCGCAATCGGTGCGTCATGCTGTTGCTTTCTGCCGAAAATGCCGCTGGGCATCTAGGCGTCCCCCGGGGCGGACGGCCCCGGCCCTTAACCTTGTCCGAGAGAGGCATCACGATGATTAAAGACGAAAATTTCCCCGCAGGCACCCTGGCCGCCGATCTGCAAGCCGCCGCCCCTGCGCAGCCCGCTGAGCCCAAAAAGCGCGGCCCGCGCGTGAAGATCAACCGCGTGCGTGCCCGCACCGACGGCACCAGCCGCCTGCAACCCGCCAGCACCCGCCACGCCGTCTTCACGCAGGTGGCCGCCGCTGGCGCGGCAGGCATCGCGGTCGAAGCGCTCGACGCGGCCATGGGCTTCGCCACCCGCCCGCACCTGCAGAAGCTCCTGGAAAAAGACCACATTGAGGTGATCGAATAATGACCCAGCCCACAATCGTGGGCGCGGGGCTGGCAGGGCTGATTGCAGCCCACGCCTGGCCCGGCGCGGCGGTGTTGGAAGCCGCCCCCGGCCCCGCGCCGATGCACAAAGCGCTGCTCCGGTTCCGTTCGGACGCCGTCGCGCGGCTGACGGGCACCGAGTTCCGCCCCGTGCAAGTCCGCAAAGGCATCTGGTCCGAAGGCCGGTACGTGCCCGCCGACATTCGGGTGGCGAACCTTTACGCCCGCAAAGTGATCGGGCGCGTCGCCGGGGAGCGGTCGATCTGGAACATGGAGCCCGTCGAGCGCTTCATCGCGCCGGACGATTTTTACGAACGGCTCGTGGACCAATGCGGTTCCCGCATTCACTGGGGCCACAAGGCGGATTTTGAAGGCCGCGCGTCTGGCCCCATGATCAGCACCGCACCGCTGCCACTCACGCTCGCCGCGTTGGGTGTGAGCGTCCAAGACGCAGACACCCTTTTCGAGCGCGCCCCCATCACGGTCGAGCGCTGGCACGTGGCCGGGGCGGACGCGTTCCAGACGGTCTACTTCCCGGACATGGAAACGACCCTGTATCGCGCCTCGCTGACCGGCTCCACGCTGATTTTGGAATACGCTGGCGGCATGGGCGGGCCGGACGTGGTGGGCCCCACGCTGGCCGCTGAGGCTATGGGCCTGGCCCCGGAGAGCATGTCCATGTTGGAGGCGGTCGAACAAAAGTACGGCAAAATCCAACCCATCCCCGACGCCACCCGCAAGCAACTCCTCTTCCGCCTCACCCACGAGCACGGCATCTATTCCTTGGGCCGGTTCGCCACGTGGCGCAACATTCTCCTCGACGACGTGGTGGATGACATCGCGGTGATCAAGCGCCTCATGCGTTCCGGCGTCACCTATGACTTGCACAGAGCGACAGCATGAAGTATTCTGACGAAAACGACCGCGCGAGCTTCCTTGAGGAAGCCGCCCGCGAATCCGAAATCAACCGCATCCGTGCCGCAGCCGCCGCCCGCGCGCTGCTGCCCACGGGAGTGTGTTATAACTGTGAATCAGAAGTCCCCCGGCCCAAGTTGTTTTGCGACCGCGAATGCGCCGACGAATACGCTCAGCTCCAGGAGCAGCGCCGCCGCGCCGGAAGCGCATAAGGGCGAAACCTTGCCCACTGGCGGAAGCTGCGGGATAATTAACTCTCACCCAGAAAGGAAAACTCACCATGAAGATCGAAGCAGAAGTGAACGCATTGATCAATGCTGAATGGTACGCCATCAGCGACTTGGCTCGCCTCGCCGCAGGCGGCCAAGGGGGCGAAATCATTGATGCGCTCACCTTTTACAGCCAGGAGCTGACAGCGCCTTACGTCGTCGTTGGGCGCGCCCGCATCACCGTCGAGTTCGACTCGCCAGACGCCGTGGTGCAGGCGCAAGTGTCCGCGCTGAAAGCCGCCCGCGACGAGAAGCTGGCGGAGATGCAAGCGGCGCTGGAGCAGTACGACGAGCGCATCCGCAACCTGCAAGCCCTCACTCACGACCCCGCACCGCAACAAGACGACCTGCTCTTTTAATTCAGAAAGGAAACTCACCATGAAAGTCACACTACTGAACCACACAGTTGAGCCCGTGGAAACGCTCATCTTCACCAAGCAGACCCGCCTGGCCATGACGCCGGGGTTGATGGAGGAGATTCGCTCCTGGCCGCGGGAACGCAAGCTTGCAGAGCTGCAATACATGGCGCGCACGATACGTTCCAGCTGGGAATTCATCGACTTCACATTCCTGATCGAAGGCGTCACGCGCGCCATCGCTCAACAAATCACGCGCACGCGCACCGCCAGCTACGCGATGCAGTCGTTGCGCGTGGTGGACGCAGCCGACATTCCTGTGGAGAATCCGTTCGCCCCTGACACGCCCCAACACCGCACCTTCGACGAAGCGCAAGCCGCCTGCAAGAGCGCCTACAGCTCCCTGATCGCCACCGGCGCGCCCAAGGAGGACGCACGCGGCGTGCTGCCGCTGAACACAACGTGCACGCTCGTGGCCAAGTACAATCTCCGCACTCTCGCCGACCTGATCGCGGCTCGTTCCTCGTTGCGCGCGCAGGGGCCGTACGCCCAGCTGGCCGCTGAGATGAAGCGCTTGGTGCTGGAGGCGGTGCCGGAGTTCGAGTGCTTTTTCGCCGACCCGCGCGAGGAAGCCTTCGCCATGCTGGAGGCTGTGGCGCGCGAGCTGGGCATCACTCCGGGGGCCGGCCCGGCTTGGGAAATCGCCAAGGCCATCGATCTGTTGCGCAAGGAGGC
>CAZVQI010000076.1:0-9337 GCA_964629155.1 uncultured Flavobacterium sp. | reverse complement strand
CCGACTCGTTTACTTTAACGGCATATTCATATTCCGAAAAGTCAAAAACAGCTGTGTTGTGCCCAATATTACACGCTGTAAGGTTTTCTAAAGAATTAAATTCGGGAGAAAAGATAAGAAAACCTTCATAAATCAAACTACTGATAGTTTCAGAGATGTTTCCGTTATCAATATTTATAACCAAAAGTACTTCAAAGTCTTGGGTAGTTTCCTCTAATGTGATAGAGAGAACGCCGCTTTCCGATTCTCCGGGTAAAATCTCATTTTGCGTATAAATAGTCTGAACAAGGTTTTGGTTAATAAAAACCTCTATCGGAATAGCAGGAGGTAAAACATAACTTAAATTATTATTGAAAACCGTATAATAAATTTCTATTTGATTAGAATCACATAATGTAATTACCTCATCAATAACAATAGCTATTTCCGTACAATCAATAGCATGTAAGAAAAATGAAGTGATACTGTAGCAATTTCCATTGTCAATCCGAACAAAAATTTCTTTGTCCGATTCGTTTATAACCTCATAATTTGAAGTATTAATAATCGGATTTTGATTATTTACAGCCTCTTGATAAGAAGTGTGAAAAGAAACAATGTCTGCTTCATTTTGTTTAACGGAGTTTTCGTATTCCGAAAAATCAAAAACCGCACTGTTATTTAATTTACAAGATATTATATCATCTAAATTATTATAAAGAGGAGAGGTATAAAGTGTAATGTAAAAAGGCTCACTTTTGTTATTGTCTTCATTTATTTCAAAAACAATTCCGGTTCCGTCTCCTATATCGTCAACTACTAAGATGATTTCTATCTCTTCTTCAACTATTCCGGGTAAATTGATTGTGATATTTCCGCTTTCGGATTCATTAATATCAATGTTGTTTTGTGTATGAATTGTCTGAAAAAACACTCCGTTTACATAAACGGAAATAGGGGTTCCGGCCTGTAAGAAATTCTCGGAATCATTATTATAGACCGTATAACTAATTTCCAATTGGTCGGAATCACATTCTGTATGTATATTATCAATACTTATAGTAGCATCCGGATGATTGTTGTTGAACTTGGTTACTATGGTAGAAATCAGAACAAAATCCTGCCCAGAAGTAAGTTTTACTTCTGCAGAAGTATCTCCGATTTGAACATAGCTTTGAGCGTCATAAATATCCAAATCCATATTATAGAGATCTGAAGAACCCGTAGTACTATTAGTGCTATTGAAGATATTGTATTCAGGATTTAGAGGAGGAGCGCTTAGTTTCTGTCCGTTCAACCAAAGTGATTCCTGAAGTTGCCACATCGTATCACCTTCCCAAGCTATAAAACCTATTTTTGCTCCTATATTGTTTGCTATATAAAGGTTATCGAGGGTTATGGTAATTTCTTCGACTACGACACCGTTTCCGGAGCCGGAAATATGGTCAAATCCGTCAAACAGACTAAGCTGATTCATCGGAAGATTTTCATTTTCATAAAAAACAACCAATCCCCAACCGGCATAATTGGTGGCATTAGGACAATATAAAGGTATAATGGCACTTAAATCAAATTCTGATACGGTATAAGTTCCGTTGCCGGTATTTTGCACTTGTTCGGTAACCTCCGCAAACGCAACAAAAAAGGTAAGCCCTACTGCATTAAGGCTGTATAATTTTTCCGAATTTACGTATTGGTCATTAAGTTTTATGGTATTTACCCCGGACCCGGAACCTGACCAATAAAGATATGCTTTTACAATTTGGTCGTCTTCTTGCAAAGTTAGCGTAGCAGAAGAAGAGTTTTGAATTACACATACAGGACCTTGGTAGTTATTTTCTCCTGTATTCATTGTATTTCCTATAAACGTAAAATCATATCTTCCGCTGAGCTGTTCTACTAAAGCAAACTCTTGTTGGGAATAAGATACTCCGGTAAACAAAAAACAAAAACCGATTAAAAAAACATATAGTTTTGACATTGTACCGTATTTAGTTAAAACAGAAATTTTTATAAAAGTACAAATTTTTTCAAATACCGAAATTTTCTAAAAAAAGGATAAAAAAGACTTTCTCCTGTGTTTTTGGAGGGAACAAATTTCTGAGGTATTTTAAAAAAATTTATTCAGAAGTGAGATATATATATCCTTGTAACGGAGTAGGATAATCTTTATCATTTAGTTCAAGAATATAAAAATAAGTTCCCGTCGGAGCTTTTCCTCCCATAAAGGAGTTTCTTTGGTTTACTTCACCTCTCCATTTCGGAGTGTTATTATTTCCTTTCCAGATAAGTTCTCCCCACCGAGAGTAAATAAAAAGTTCAAAATCCGTAAAAATATCATACAATCCTTCTATAATGAGATAGTCGTTATATCCGTCATTATTAGCTGAAACCCCGTTATATACAACCGGAGGGCATTTTTTGATATTCAGAGAAAACGAGGTAATACTAAAGCAATAATCATTAGCTACTCTGACAAAAATTTCTTTAGGGAATTCGTTTTGTACCGAATAAGCCGAAATATTTGAAATAGGATTGATATTTTGAAAAGCTTCTTGATAAGAAGTGTGGAAAGACACAGTATCCGACTCGTTTACTTTAACGGCATATTCATATTCCGAAAAGTCAAAAACAGCTGTATTGTACCCAATATTACACTCGGTAAGGTCTTCTAAAGAATTAAATTCGGGAGACCACATAAGTTCAATCCATACAGGCGTACTTGTGTTATTGTTTTCGTTAATTTCATTAACAATTCCGTTTCCGTTTCCGGTATCATCAACAATTAATATGATTTCTAAATTTGCGGAAGGATTATCTTGCGGAATTGTTACAACAACCACTCCACTTTCAGAATCTCCAATGGGAATATCATTTTCCGTTTGGGTTGTTCCTGCTAAAATACCGTTGATATAAATTGCTATAGGAGTTTCTTTTGGCAAGATTTCCGTAGAGTTGATATTAAATACAGTATATTCAATTTCTATTTCATTTGCATCACAATAGGTATGGGTTTGATTGAGAGCAATAGTAGCATCCGGGAGTTGACTGTTGAGTTTGGTAACAACCGTAGAAATCATAACTAAATCCTGACCTGAAGTAAGTTGTATTTCTGCAGATGTATCTCCAATCTGAATGTTATTCTGAATATCATAAATATCCAAATCCATATTGTACAGGTCAGAGGCTCCTGTAATGCTATTAGTTCCGTTAAACGCATTATTAGCAGGATTCAAAGGCGGATTACTCAAGATGTTTCCGTTTATCCGAAGAGTTTCATTTACATTTATACTCGAATCACCTTCCCAAGCTACAAAGCCTATTTTTGCTCCTACATTATCTATTACGTTCAGGTTATCTAAAGTTATGCTTAAGGTTTCAGGAACACTTTTAAAACCTTCGTAAACATTGAGTTGATTAAGCGGTAATTGTTCGTTTTTGTAAATAATAACTAAAGCCCAACCCGCATAGTTTGTAGCCACCAAACAATAAGGGCTTGACGGGTAAAACAGCTCCGAAACATCAAGTTCTGAAAGTGTATAAGTTCCGTTACCTGTAGCTAAAACCTGCTCGGTCACGTCAGCAAAAGCAACAAAGAAAATCAAATCAACATTTAAGGAGGGTTGAGTAAAAGTAAGATTGAAGTGTTTTTCGGCTTGTATATCAATATTGTTGAATTTTATGTCTAAATCTCCTTCTCCGGAGCCTGACCAGTAGAGATAGGCTTTTTCTATTTGGTCATCTGCTTGTAAAGATAATTCGGCAGAAGAAGAGGTTTGAATAATGCAAGGAAGTCCGGTTCCGTTTTCCACATAATTCATTGTATTTCCTATAAAAGTGAAGTCATATCTTCCGTTAAATTGTTCAAGCAGAGCAAATTCTTGTTGTGCAAATGCAGGAAAGCCAATTAAAGAAAGGAAATAACTTAGGATGAAAATATGTGATTTAAGCATTATATTTTGTTTTATTTGCATAAAAGTATAATATTTTTTCTAATTTTATGCTCTGTTTAAGAAACGGTTTTTAAGGGTTAATTTTTGGAACAAATTATACAAACTTACGGGTATTTTTTTATTGTTGTATTTAAAATGTCAGTCTCTTTTGTGTAAGAATTTTAAGCTACTACAAAGTAAAATAATTTTAAACAGTTTCTGTAATTTGATTATTGCAAATAATGAGGGAAGATTTTCTGCACTATGTATGGGAGAGTAAGCAGTTTGATTTTTCAGACCTCAAAACGGTGTGCAATAAAAAAATAACTTTAATAGATACCGGAACATATACACAAAGCTCAGGAGCGGATTTTTTTAATGCACAACTTATTATTGACGGATTGCACTGGGCAGGTAATGTAGAAATTCACGTAAAATCTTCCGATTGGTATTTGCACAATCACCACACAGATTCCGCTTATGACAATGTAATCTTACATGTGGTTTGGGATTATGATGTAGATGTGTACAGAAAAAACAATACAGAAATTCCCGTATTGCAACTCAAAGATTATGTTCGCAAAAATCTAAACAACAATTATATGGATTTAGCAAAAACAAAATCATGGATATTTTGCGAAAATCAAATTAGTAATGTTTCAGAAGAGATTATATCTGTTTGGAAAGATAAACTTATTGACCAACGCCTGACTCAAAAAACAGCTGTGGTCAAAGAATTATTGCAACACAATCAAAATGATTGGGAGGCTACGTTGTTTGGGGTTATAGCCAAAAATTTCGGGCTTAACACCAACGGAGAAGTGTTTTTGGAAATAGCCAAATCCATCCCTTTTTCGGTGATTCGAAAAGAATCGTATGAAGTTGAAAATTTAGAAGCTTTATTTTTCGGGAGAGCCGGATTGTTAGCGGATGATTTTGAAGAAACTTACCCGAAAGAACTCCAAAAAAGATGGAAATACTTACAGGTAAAGTACGGTTTTGAGCATATTTTTGTCGGAAAACCGGAATTTTTTAAACACAGACCTGATAATTTTCCTACACTTAGGCTGGCACAATTGGCAGCCTTGTACCATAAAAATCAGTATTTTTTTGATGGAGTAATTCAAGCCAACACGTTACAAGATATTTATAGAATTTTTACAGTCCGGCCGTCAGAATATTGGCAAACTCATTATGTTTTTGAAAAAGAAAGCCCTCAAAAAAATAAATCTCTTTCGAAAGGATTTATTGATTTAATCGTCATAAATGCTGTTGTTCCTTTCCGTTTTGCGTATAGTCAGTACCTTAATAAACCATCCGGTACAATCCTTAAAAACTTGCTTTCTGAAGTAAAACCGGAGCAAAACAATATTATAGACAAATTTAAAAATAGAGGAGTCATTTCTAAAAATGCTTTTGATACTCAGGCTTTTTTACAACTTAAAAAACACTATTGTGATTATAAACGCTGTTTGGATTGCTCCATTGGCAAAACTTTACTTAATACCAAGTAAAAAAACTAATTCATAAACTATAATTTATAATACCCAATGACACAACACAACCCACCACTTCCAACGGTAATCAAAAGATTATTAGTTGCCAACAGAGGAGAGATTGCTATCCGTGTACTTCGTGCCGCATCAGAAATGAAAGTACGAACTATAGCTGTTTATACCTATGAAGACCGATATTCACTTCATCGATATAAAGCCGATGAATCCTATCAGATAGGAGAGGATAACGAACCGTTAAAGCCTTATTTAGACATAGAAGAAATTATTCGTGTGGCTAAAGAAAATCAAGTGGACGCCATACATCCCGGATACGGATTTTTAAGTGAAAATGTAAATTTTGCCAGAAGATGTAGAGAAGAAGGTATTATTTTCGTAGGGCCTCATCCGGAAGTTATGGAACAACTCGGAGATAAAATTGCGGCCAAAAAACTGGCTCGTTCGGTGAATGTTCCTGTGATTGAAGATGCAATGATTTCGCCTGATGATATTGAACTTGCCATAACTAAAATAGAAGAGATTGGTTTTCCTGTAATTTTGAAAGCTGCAGCGGGAGGCGGGGGAAGAGGAATGAGAGTTATCCATAAAAAGGAAGATATTGTGCCTTTGTTCAAAGAAGCTTCGGGTGAAGCTTTAAAAGCTTTTGGAGACGGCACGGTTTTCATCGAAAAGTTTATTGAATCTCCAAAGCATATAGAAGTACAACTACTTGCTGACAATTTCGGAAATATTGTTCATTTATTTGAAAGAGACTGCTCAGTACAGCGTAGATTCCAGAAAGTGGTAGAAATTGCTCCTGCACCAAATTTACCGCAAGAAGTTAAAGATAAGCTGTATGAGTATGCGATTAGAATAGGAAAAGCGGTGAACTACAACAATGCGGGAACGGTTGAGTTTTTAGTTGATAAAAATAATAATATTTACTTTATTGAGGTAAATCCGCGAATTCAAGTAGAACATACTGTAACGGAAGAAGTAACAGGAATAGATATTGTTCGCAACCAATTGTTAATTGCACAAGGCACAAAACTTTCGGATACCAGAATCAGAATACCGAATCAAGAAAGTATTAAACTGAACGGATTTGCTATACAGTGCCGTATTACTACCGAAGATCCTGAGAACAACTTCAAACCTGATTACGGAACACTTATCGCTTATCGCAATGCGGGAGGTTTCGGAATCCGACTGGATGAAGGAAGTGCTTATCAGGGGATGAAGATTTCGCCTTTTTTCGATTCGATGATCGTAAAAGTTACGGCAAGCGGAAGAACACTTTCAAGCACTTCAAAAAGATTATATCGCTCACTTTCGGAGTTTAGAGTAAGAGGGGTTACCACTAATATTCTATTTCTGAAAAGTGTAATCAGTCATGAAAAATTCATAGCAGGTGAATGTACAGTAAACTTTATTGACCAGCATCCGGAACTATTTAAGTTCGAAAAGTTTAAAGACAGTTCTACCAAGATGCTCCGTTATTTGGCGAATATTAAAGTTAATGGGCATCCGGATATTAAAAATTACGACTCAAGCAGAAAGTTCCGAACACCTGTAATTCCGCCAATCATCAATAAAGAATATCCGGAAGGATCAAAAAATTTACTTACTCGATTAGGTAGGGATGAATTTTTAAAACAGATACGAAACGATAAGAAGATTTATTATACCGATACAACTTTTAGAGATGCTCATCAGTCTCTTGTGGCAACCCGTATGCGTACAAAAGATTTAATGGCAGTGGCAGGAGGATTTGCCAAAGATAATCCCGAAATATTTTCAATGGAAGTTTGGGGAGGAGCAACCTTTGATGTAGCTCTTCGGTTTTTGCATGAATGTCCTTGGGAGCGATTACAACGACTCAGAGAAGCTATGCCGAATGTACTTTTGCAAATGCTTTTCAGAGGAAGTAATGCAGTAGGGTATTCAGCATATCCGAAAAATATTATCGGAAAATTTATTGAAGAATCTTGGAAAAATGGAATAGATATTTTTAGAATTTTTGATTCTCTTAATAACCTGGAATCCATGTTGCCTGCCATTGAATTTGTGGATAAATACACACAAGGAATTGCTCAGGCATCTATTGGCTATACAGGAGATGTACTGAGAAAAGGAAGCAACAAATACAATCTGGATTATTATAGAGATTTAGCAAGGAGGATTGAAGATGCCGGGGCTCATATGATTGCCATAAAAGATATGGCCGGGCTTTTAAAACCACAAGCAGCCGAAGTATTGATTCCTACACTTAAAGAAAGTGTCTCCATTCCGATAGCATTACATACACACGACACGGCAGGAACTCAAGTTGCTACATATCTCAAAGCAATTGAAGCGGGTATTGACAGTATTGATTGTGCTTTGGCTTCATTTAGCGGAACAACATCTCAACCGAGTTTAAATGCCATGGTTGCTCTAATGCAAGGACAAGAGAGAGAAAACAAAATGAACTTACATAGTCTGAACCAATACAGCAATTATTGGGAAGCGGTTAGGGAGATGTATTATCCGTTTGAATCAGATTTAAAATCCTCAACAGCAGAGGTATATGATAACGAAATACCGGGAGGACAATATTCAAATTTACGTCAGCAAGCAGAAGGAGTAGGACTTGGAGATAAATTACCGCTTATTAAACACAATTATGCAGTTGTAAATCAGCTTTTCGGAGATATTGTAAAGGTCACTCCAAGCAGTAAGGTTGTAGGAGATATGGCTCTGTTTATGACAGCTAATTCACTTACAGCTGAAGATGTCTTGGATGAGACTAAAAATCATTCTTTCCCTGCTTCGGTTGTCGGATTTTTTAAAGGAGATTTGGGAGTTCCGTACGGAGGGTTTCCTGAAAAATTGAGAAATATTGTTTTGAAAACCGAAGACAAAGACCAACCTCCTTTAGCTCAAATATTGCCTGATGTAGATTTGGAAGCAGATACGAAGGCATTTTACGAAAAATATCCTGAAAGTAATTTTCTTGATTACTTGTCGTATAAAATGTTTCCGAAAGTTTATGACGAGTATTATAAACACAAAAACGAATATGGTGATGTAACCGAATTGCCGACAACGGCCTTTTTCTATCCTTTAAAGAAAGATAAAGAAATTTCTGTACGTTTGAAACAAGGTAAACTGATATTGATTAAATTGTTGTTTGTTTCAAGCCCGGACGAAGAAGGAATGAGGACCGTAACTTTCCAACTCAACGGAGGAAACAGAACGATTAAAGTAAAGGATAATTCCGTTGCTTCTACTAAACAAGCACATCAAAAAGTGACAAATCCGTTAAAAGAAGTTGGAGCACCACTACAAGGAAGTTTATCTTCGATAATGGTAAAAGAAGGAGACGAAATAGAAGCAGGAACTCCTTTGTTTATTATTGAGGCTATGAAAATGGAAAGTACGGTTTCTGCCTCTGTATCAGGGAAAATCAAAAGAGTGGTTTTAGCAGCAAACACTATGGTTGACCAAAATGATTTGGTTATCGAATTTGAATAAAGAGCAGTTATTTCAAAACATAATTTTATAAAACCTAACAGGATTCAAAAACATGTGAGGTGTTGTTCTAAAATAGTGTGTAATGAATATATTATGATACTTTCTTTATGAATCTTTGCGTGTACTTTGCGAATCTCTGCGACATAGTTAGTTGTTACACAGAGTTTCACAGAGCTATTTAAAAAGTAACACACTATTTTAGAACAATGTTTAGGTTTAAAAACAATTCGGAGAACGAATATTAAAAGCAAAAAAATAGCTGTATTTTTGTGTAAAATTTGACCTGATTATGGAGTTTCCGCAGGGTAAAAAAATTGTGCTTTTTGATGGGGTTTGCAACCTGTGTAATCAGTTTGTTCAAACTATAATTAAGCATGACAAAAAAGATATCTATCGCTTTGCTTCACTTCAGTCCGA
>CAZVQI010000075.1:0-9367 GCA_964629155.1 uncultured Flavobacterium sp. | reverse complement strand
ATTTCTTTCCTTTCGATTTAGCCGTGCAAAGGTATTTTTTTATTCCTGATTTATCAAACATTTTTGGTAATTATTTTTCACCCTACCCACGTAAGCGATTGATAAACAGTTGAAATTTCGCACGAAAATGCTTCACCTGCATTCAAAATGGGTCGAAAAGGAATGCTGATTACGCTGATTGATTGGATTTACGCTGATATTCCAACGTAGTGAGCAGATGAGTCACAACTACAGTTTTTACGCCCACTTGCTCAATAGGTTATACTTTTATCCCTATTCAATATATTTTATACATGATTTAGATCAATATTTTGGTAACTAAGCTCAGGAAACTCATGTAATGTACCGTACGGTTACGAAATGGGGGATCTGCGGGGTATGTGGAAAATTCAAATGACGCAGAGATTTGCACGAATGATCCTTTTGATCGGGCTTGCAGGCAAGAATACGTACCATTTTTCACACAACCAAAGTAGTGATTTGCATTTGCTTCACAAACACATCATTAACCATTGGTCCACTTGTAGTTATTCAGGCTATGAGTATATTGGACCACGAAAATGTACGACGACAACCTAAGCCTACCTCTATGAGAAAGTTAATTATGTGGAACATCATTACTTTGGACGGATATTTTGAAGGCGACCAAAGTTGGGATCTGTCATTTCATAAATTGGTTTGGGGGCCTGAGCTGGAACGGTGGAGCCTCGAGCAATTGAATGGGGCGGATTACCTGCTCTTTGGCCGGGTCACTTGGGAAGGCATGGCCACGCATTGGAAGCAAGCAGAAGGTGAAATTGCCAGATTGATGAATTCGCTACCCAAGCTGGTGGCATCTAACACCCTGACCTCGGCCAATTGGTCGCATTCCACCATACTTTCCGGCGATGTGGAGTCTGAAATCGCCCGATTGAAAGCAGAGGAAGGCAAAGACATCTACGTATTTGGTAGCGCTGATCTGTCCCACACGCTAATCCGGGAAAACCTGTTCGACGAATACCGAATCGGGATCGCCCCAACGATCCTGGGAGGTGGGAAGCCACTTTTTAGGTCGGGATTTGAGCCGCGACATCTATCCTTGATCTCGACGTGGCCCCTATCAAATGGTGGAGTGGTACTGACCTACCGGCCCAAGAATTAAATTAGCATCTAAATAAACATACCATGTTGAAAACGTCGCACCCAAAGCACCCCATGCGAGAAAGAACCATTACCAGTGACTACAAAGTAGAAAAATTGGGTTTTACGGAATTTGGGAAATCGAATTACCCCGACTACCTCATGGTGGAAAAAGATAAAATACAACTTCACTTTTTCCTGTTTAAGGAATTGGATCCTAAAGAAAACTACGGCCAGGTGTATTATAGGACGGATCAAATTGATAATTTGTATCGCAGTTTTGTAGAGATGGGCATCGAAATCCACCCCAACGTTCATCTGAGCGACAGACCCTGGGGCCAGCGTGAATTCCACTTACTGGATCCGGATCACAACCTGCTGACTTTTGGACAAAGTGTTTAAAGTATTCTGGTCGGAGCATTGATATCCCTGATCCAATATGCAATACCGCACACGAAAACGACCAAAAAACTGAACACCATTACCCGGATGTTGCTGTGGATATGCGGTAGGAGGTATTGAAGTAATCAACCATAAGACCAACATTAACCGTACCCATCATACCGATTGATTGATTTTGGAAAGCTGGAGGTTTCCAGTCCCCGTCATCATCGTCATCGACGATATTTCCCAACCCATCGAACCCACGACAAATTAACAGGGCAGGCCACCGACAATTTATCGGGACAAGCGTGACAAATTTATCTCGTGACCAGGGGAAGGGAGACCAAAACGTCCGGGTATACTTTTTACGTCACCCTGATTAATTCGGAATTAATATCCCAACCGACAGGCTAAAATTGGAGTCCCCGTCCGCAAACGAAACGGATGGTGTGAGATAGAATTTGTTGATCAGAAATGAACTTCCTATGCTAAACCCCACGCCGCTGTAGCGATTGGAAAACCAGAGTAGGTCGACATCCAGTTTGGTTCGGCTGTAATTCAGACCAGCAAACGGGATAATGACAAAACTGGATTTGGTCGTGATGCGGTGGGACACGATGAGGTTGAGACCGATGGTGCCGGCCGTAAAATCCAGATTTTTGAAGGTATTGTGTTGGTAGGAAGCTCCCACGATTACATTGAGCGGTGCATTATTTTCGCCCTGTCTGACCGCACGATACGCCAGAAAAGGTTTGATGCCTGTGGAAGTCAGATCGACATCATTGGATTCTTCCAGGCCGAAGGTGATTCCCATTGTAAATTGGCCGCTTTCGGTATAGGACGCACCGAGTCCCAACACCGTGGAATATTCGTACGGACCGATTTGACCGTGGATCGTGAATCCGCTCTCGCCGGTGTCAAATTGGTCGGTTTGAGAATAGGTGTGAAGCGAAATCAGCAACAGTATGTGGAGGATAAGTAGTTTTTTCATGTTCTTTTGAGCATTTAATGGTTATTAAGACGAAAGAAAAGCGGGAATGATAAATCGAACGTAAAGATAGGGTGTAAGTGTGCGGTTTTGTTTCACAGAATATAAGGTTATTCGGATATTGGATCGACTATGGGACCTTCAGATATAAGCTGGATATGCCTGGATCCAGAACGGGCACAGCGGACTCCTCCATCGCAAGCCTGCCTCCCGACCACTGATCCTACTTGGCGAGGGAGGCCTGTCTCCCGACAATTAATGCTACTTGGTGAGAGAGGTCTGCCTTCAGGAATGCGGACTCAAGGCGAGACTAGGATCTACCCTTGGTCGTGACGTAGCTCGACCTGGTCCCCAACAAAGTTGGCGGATTGAGGATTCAATGTCATTTAGTTAGCAGGAATGTCGACATTTGACAAATGGGTCGATCGGCGATTTGTTAGCGCGGAAGCCTAGGTAAGGACATTCGTATGGCAGGTCCTAACGAGACGTATCCCATGACGAAGTTGGAAGGATGCTGCCATCTGGAAGCGTCTATTTAGAAGCAAAAATATTGGAAGACAGTTGCTATTATACCCTAACCTAAACGACATTAATTTATGATTTAGGGATGCCGGATTGAGGATTGCGGAATGCGGATTTGTCTTACTGGAATCAGAAATATATATCCTTTCATATCTCAGGTTGATCGAATCCTGAAAATTATTAGTAGACTGCCATATTTTGGCAGTGGGTCTGGCCATATTAGATGATGAATCTTGCAAGTTTAAAGTAGACGGTTGCTTTTGGTTCTTAGTAAGGTATAAAATGCTGGTAGATTTTTCGACAATTAAGATGAAAAGTATTGAGACTTATATGGTAAATACGAACCGATATGTATTTATTGTCGGATTTATTGTCATATGTATTTTGTTGATGATCTGCATGTTGCTGATTTCCTGGCTTATACAAATTCCCCCATCCAGTAGGGTCTTGGAAAGCCTCAGCTTCTGGACTATAATGGCAGCGGTCATTTTAGCCCCGGTTATCGAAACCTGGGTTTTCCAATACCTGCCGATCGAATTTTTTAAAACTTATTATCATAAAACCTGGCAATTAACCCTGATTTCCGGCATTCCTTTTGGTCTGTTGCATTATTTCAATCAATACCTCCTCAGAGATGCCGTATATGGGGTGGTCATTGGCGTGGCATTCGCCTACGTCTATAGCCTCGCTAAGAAACGCAAGGACATCCATCCTATTCTCGCCACTGCTTTGGTGCATGCCGGCTACAACATATCCGCTGTCGTGGTCAGGGTGGTGTTTGGTTGAAGCAGCCCATTACTTTCTCGTGTAGACCAGACCAATTTTTTTCTTGAATTCAAACCTTTCTCTATCTGCAAAAGATGCAATGGATTTTTCATCCTCGTAACAGACTATACGGAATGTGATTTTCGTCCAGAAATTTGATAAACGTTTTAAAGGCATCTTGTCCTTTGAATCCGTTGTGAATGGCCACCAATAGTTCGGTTTTATTCTTATCCTGGATTCGGAAGTAATCGAACAAATGCGACAGGTGATTTTGGGCCACGGTGCAGTATTCCTCGGATTCACTATGATCCGTAAGCTTCCAATGATCCACCACCAGACAATCTTCTTCGTAGTAGGCATTGGATTGTAGATGGATGGAGGTATTGTCGTAGTCGTAGAGTGAAACTTCATCTTTAATTATGGCTGGAACCACGCGACTGGGTTCTATCTTTCCAGTAGACCAGGGATCACCAAAGTCTACATCTTCAGGTGTCTTGACGATCTCAAAGATCTGATGACCGGGGGGAGCATCATATGGAAGAACCTGATCGTCCTGTAGCATGATCCCGCTGCTTATGGATCTTATTTTCAAACGATGAGTAGAGGTGGCGATTTCTGGAGGATTATCGCCATGGCGACCACCGGACCATTTCCATTTTGTTGTTTTGACATGATACAATTTGTGATTATACAACCAGGTCATCACGAAGGTCCATCCATATTGATTTGAACGAGATTCCATTCTCAGGTGGATGGGAATACCTCGCCATACGAGGGAGGTTTTGATGGGTTTTGTCGGGATATTCCATCGAAATGCGATGGTGTTTGGATCGATTTGGATCCATTCCCCTTTGGGGTACTTTTCGAGGTCTGGTATGATTTTCATGTCTTTATACAGTATAAGGTTTGCAATAACCAAGTATCAACGAATATTGCCGAGGCATAGACGGGAAAGTACTACCAAAAGCCATGATCAGGTCATTTTTATTTTGACGGTATGTCCTCATCCATTGACCACCGCGGAGTTTTATCTCTCGGTTGGTATCAATTTGCATTGATTCTTGATGAAATCGACTCAAAGATAGCGTTCATTTTGGCGTTTTCCAAAAATGTTTTTCAGTTCTAAGTTGACATAAGGGGTTATAAACTCCGGAATTTATTTCCCATTTGACGTTTGGGGAGGGAATATGCGCTGTATCTGCACAAGGCTCCAGCGTGAAACAAGGTCGGAATATGCAGCACATCCACCCGGATGCTGTACGAGGGAATCCCAACACCGGAACATCGCATCCATTGTGAAATGACCTTATATCCTGCCTTTCGCTCTATCCAAATGCGATTCTTTAATTCCCATCGGTAAGGCGGGAATATGGACGACCTGAGAAATTCCTCCCTGAGCAAGAATATCCCATGCCCTGTCTTCTTTCGCTCGTAGATTGGATCGCAGACAAATAATCTCAGATTCCAAAACCAAAAAATACATGGCCAGATTCTGTAAATGAGAACGGGACCGAATATCAATGCCCAGATACTGTGGCATGGTGAATTGGCCATGTGATAAAGCTTGTTTGAATTGTTCCACAAATGCTATAAACATTCTGGTTGCTCCGACTCCCAGGTGTTGGTCATAGGCCTGGTCGAATGATCTTCCCGAAGGTATCACTTCATAGGCAGCCGGGAAAATAAAGTGCGCCAGGCCTGACTCCCATAGTCCGTTTTCCCTTTCTCTCAGATAGGGGGTTGCGAGATAAGCACCGGTATAACCCAGCCTGATGTACCTACAATAAGTGTCCATGATCATCAGATGGTGCCGGTGAAAAAGCCGTTCTGCTGCCGTTCGTTCCAACTCCATGGGTTGCTGTTTGAGGGCATAGACTTCCTGGTCCCCGCATTGAAAAACTATGCCATAGTTTGCACGATTAACCGGTGAGTCCAATGGCAAAAGGCCAAAGGGTAAGATATCCTGCAGTCGCTGTATGTGTGAGGCTGAAGGATTCTGAATGTCGATGGGATTCGATTTTGTCTGAATTTTCATAATCGTAATTGTGATGATTGGCGGATTGAAATGTTAGATTTTAGTTGGATTACAGTTGGTAAAATAAGATATGAGGTGTGCGGTTTTGTTTCACAATAAAAATGAAGGATCTTTGGATAATGGGCGTTCCACGGTCTATGATCCAGGTTAAATAGTTAAAATGTATGGCTTTGGGTTCGTTCAGTCCTTTCTACGGGCAGGACAGTAAAAAGTGATTTCTTAAGCGACACTGGGTAATCTACAGACTTCGGTACCCCCTTGGAGAATAGAGGCACCAATCTCAGATGGATTTACTGGCCAAAGCATTCGGTGATATCAAAATAGTAATTTTCGATACAGGTGATGATTTCATCTTCGGTGACCATTCTGGTTTCAATTTTCATTTGATCGAAAACTTTTCCATTCTGATGGATTAAAGACTGTCGAAGGAGTTTCCAATCGATCCGGCGTCCGATGCCCAGGCATCGTAGGATGGCATATTCTGTTGCTGTGTAATCATTGGATCCGGTTCTGTGGATCACGATTGGATTGTCGATCGAATTTCCGGTTCCTCCAGAAATGGGAAAATCGATTCCGAAATCGTTTTTGAGAAGTTCTTTTAATTTTATATCCATGAAGTTTGGCTTTGTTTTGTGGTTTCTCTTGATAGAGTTCAGGGGCACATTGTATCAGAATGGAGAAATCCAGTGTTCGTCCGGATCATTTATGGTTCAATCTGATTTTTAATTATGTCAAGTTTTTCTATCAGGTCGATATAGTAGTCAGAACTGGAATCCTCTTGTTGCTGAATACGAGAGCTATACATCCCCCTGGCTTTTTTCTCCGCTATGAACATTTCCTGGATGCCTCTTTCACTATTGGAAAAACTCATGGAATTGTTGATGGAAAGCGACGAAGCCATTTTGTCCACATCGTGATCCGTACCGATATAGGTAAAAGTCCATCGGTTTTGTTTCAATTCTTCCACCAATTTTTTTATATCCGGGCCTGTGTACTCCATGGAAGCATTTTCTTCCCCATCGGTCAAAATGGTAACCAATACATTGTAATTTTCCTGACCCTGCAACGATTGCTTCAGCTTGTGGATGCCAACACCCATAGCATCGAACAGTGGGGTAGAAGCGTTTGGGCT
Organism: uncultured Flavobacterium sp.; assembly: GCA_964629155.1. Taxonomy (GTDB): domain Bacteria; phylum Bacteroidota; class Bacteroidia; order Flavobacteriales; family Flavobacteriaceae; genus Flavobacterium. Next base: position 2,422 of record CAZVQI010000075.1, on the reverse strand, counting down.
GTATTGGCTGTCATCCAATTGGTTTAGGGTGCTCACCGGATCCTGAAAGTGCCAGGTTTTTTGTCCCAAACCATTGAATGAAATACAAGTAATGAGGTGTTCCTGGTCGGGGAATTGTTTTTCAATCCCCTGCATGGTTTGCACCAATTCGTTGAACCCCTGAAGAATATATTTTTTAATCATGTTCATCGAACCGCTTTCGTCGAGGATAATGAGGTTGTGTACCTGGTGCTTTTGGTCATTGTTTTTCATATGAAAGTTTCGTTTTATGGTGATAAAATGTGGATCTCAGCTAGCCTGTTCAACGCCTATCTGCATTCGTTAGTTTCCTGTGACGCAGGTGGTTTGCAATAATAGGATGGTAGTGTGAAATATTATTTCACATATTCATTACCTGGGTGCAATTTTAGGTAAAAAAAGGTCCGCAAGGAAGCAGCTCATATCGACAATAAATTAAAAGTAAGCAAATAACCAGAATCAAGGAGTGTTATCGAAGTATGGACAGGTGTGGTTCTATCAAAAGGTGTAGTTTTTAAAGAACATTATTAGTTTTTGTTGTTTATGCACAACAATGATTATTTTTGTTGTGCCTATAAAACAGATTAACGATGGAACGATTAAAGCGCATCTCTAATAGAAAGGTAAAGAATGTTCAGAATAAATTCAAAAGGTATTTGTATGATCAGATCGACTGGAGCCAGCGACTCATCATCATTTTGGGTCAGAGAGGTACGGGTAAAACTACTTTGCTTCTTCAAAAAATGAAGAAGATGGATGGCCGTAGTATTTATCTGAGTATGGATGATTTTTATTTTGAAGCCAACCGGTTTGTAATGCTGGTGGACGAACTTTATGAGGAGGGCTACCGATATCTTTTTCTGGATGAAGTACATAGATATCAATATTGGTCTATTGATATCAAAAATGTGTACGACAATTTTCCCGATTTAAACCTCGTGGTCACTGGCTCATCAATACTGGATTTAAATCAGGGGCAGGCTGATCTTTCCCGTAGATCTGTCGTGTACCATTTGTCTGGTATGTCTCTTAGAGAATTTATTTATCTGGAGTATAAAATTGAAACCGAAGTTCTGCTTTTGGATGATATCATAAATGACCACCAGGACATAGCGACTCATTTTTCTGACCTTTTTGATCCCATAAATATTTATGAGGAATATCTGATGTTGGGGTATTATCCTTTTTTTACAGAAGGAAAAGAAGTTTTTGGGCAAAAATTGTTGGAGATCGTGGACCAGGTGTTGGAAATTGACATCAGCCCATCTGGTCAACTCAACTATTCTACCACGAGAAATATGAAAAAGCTATTATATATCATCAGCCAATCGGTGCCGTTTACTCCAAATATTAGCAAATTGTCAGAGAAAATAGGAACATCGAGAAATACCCTGCTCCAATTATTGGATCTTTTAAGTCAGGCTGGTCTATTGTCGCTTTTACGACAAAACACTGTGGGCGTAAGCTATCTACAAAAACCTGAGAAGATATATCTTCAAAATCCTTCTCTGGCGTACTGGCTTTCCGAAGGCCAACCCAATAAAGGTAATCTTAGAGAAACATTTTTTATTAGCCAGTTAGGAACGCGATATCAGGTTAAATATCCCAGATACGGTGATTTTATGATCGATGATAGATACACAATTGAAGTAGGTGGTCCTTCCAAGAGTCTGACACAAATTACAGGTGTACCGCAAGCCTTTGTTGCCGCAGATGGGATCAAAGCCGGATCGGGGCAAAAAATTCCACTCTGGTTGTTCGGATTTCTATATTAACATCATTTCTGAGAAATTCTACCGCTATTGGCCTTGGTGGGTCAGTATCACCGGATTGGTGGCTCAGCATCGCCGGATTATGCACGGCGAAGCAAGGTCGGATTGTCAGAAACTTTTTTCTGAATAATCCGTATTTAGTATACACTTTAAAACCGAATTTGAGAGCAACTGAGCCTGCCTACCTTTGCGGTATCGCAGGCAGGCAGGCAGGTTTGACCGGTAGGATGTGAAAGTGAAAATGGTTTCTGACGAAAAAGCAAACGTAGACATAGCCATAGTTATGGCGAGGCTTGATGATGAAGTCAGGGACCATTTTCACTCGCAGAAATCGGTCAAAATCAAGCGTACCGGGTATATCTTTTATTTCTTTCCATGATCTTGCGGATCGGTGAAATAGTCTGATCTCGTATCTTCATTTCTACGTATTTTTAGGCTATAAGCGTCTCTTGCCTTCCTGTCTTTCTTGAACATATTATGTATGGAGCGTCTATTTTTTCGAAAAGTCATGGTATTGGCGATTGAAAGCGAAGAAGCCATTTTTTCCACATCGTGATCGGTTCCTATATAGTGTTTTCCCATAAAGTTATTACACGCTGATAATCAGCAGTATATAGCCATAGAAGTATTTT
>CAZVQI010000074.1:0-9398 GCA_964629155.1 uncultured Flavobacterium sp. | reverse complement strand
TCAGAATTATACGCATATCCTGAATATTCTATTCTCAAGTATCTGATAGAACCTGAACTATCATTAGGGTCTGTGCCTCCATAGGTTAAATCCGACACTTCAGCAGAAGCTGATACCGCTTTGTTTATCGGAGCTTTTCCGCAAATTACTAAACCTCCCCAAGCGCCGGGTTGTTGAGTAGTAGCTGTCATCACAACCGGTTGAGCAGCTGTTCCTTGAATTTCAATTTTACCTCCTTGAGCGACAGCAATATAACGAATCTCGGGAGTAGATGCTGTAACATCTGTCGCTTCTATTCTTACTCCTGCTTCTATTCGTAAAGTAGCCCCATCATTAACCTGAAGCTTTCCCGTAAGTAGATATGTTTTTCCTGACTCTAAAACAACTGTTCCGTTATTTATCTCTCCTTTAAGATTGTCCTGCTCTAATACAAAAGAAGAATTATTTGTTCCTCCTTTATCATCGTCATTAGAACACGAGGTCGTGCAAACCAATACAAATAATAATGCTAATCCTGCTAGTTTAGAAATTGTGTTTTTCATTTTTTTTCTATTTTAGATTTTATAGTTAATAATGCAAATTTCTTTTTTCAGTAAGAGCTTTGGGTTAACTCAACGTCAACTTATTGCTAACTTTTACAACTGATAACTAATCCCTAAAGAAAAATAAACTCCTTTTTTATACGAGAGAGCCACTACATCACTTGATGTATTTTCTTGAACTCTTTCAACTTTAGGATTTAAAAGATTCTTAGCAGAAAAGTTTATTCCGAGATTTTTGTTTATTTTAGTTTTTAAAACAAAATCAAGTGTTCCGACAGCTTTATCTACCAAATTTCCTCTACCTTCAGATCCAAGCGAATAAATTCTGTCCGAAAAATAAGAGTAAGCTAAAGTGGCTATTATTCCTGAATTGTTTTTCCAATTTTTAGTATATGATAGGTCTGCATTAAGTAATACATCAGAGGCCCCCGTAAATCCTGATTCTTTATCCGTAAGGTTGATGTTTATAAGTCCATTAGTTTCTTCTCTTACTTTATCTGCATTTAATTCTTGGTGAGTTTTCATATAGGTTGCATTCAGCCCCACGGAAAGTTTATTAGTATTTTCTTCTTTTAAATTGAAAATGTTTTTTCTGACTTCGAATTCTACACCATAAACATATCCGTAATCTCCGGTATTAGTATAAGAAATATCGTTGGTTGAAGATGCTACTGTGGTTTCGTTTATAGGATCTGTAATATATTTTCCGAATAAGGTTACCGAAAACACTTCATCATTTTGTGGAAACATTTCCCATTTTAAGTCTAAATTATAGTTTTGAGAAGAGTATAAATAAGGATTTCCAAATGTGGTTTCGGTTACATCTTCGTATATAAACCGTGCTCTTTCTTTGAATTGAGGCAAAGTATAAGTTTTACTTGCTCCAAATCGTAAGTTGTGCTTATCGTTTAGTTCATATTTAAATACCAAACTCGGTAAGAACTCATTTTTTTTAAGACTGTTACTCCCTCCCGAAGCATCTAATTGTGTCTTCCAATCCACCGTTTGTTCTATACTTTCAAACCTTAACCCGAAAATGGAGCTTAATCGGTCTGAAAACTTATACTCTATACTTGCAAAACCTGCGAGGATAGTTTGCTCTCCGTTATACACTTGAAAAGCATCTCCTGCAAAAGCACTAATTGTAAACAACCCATTGTTGTAATTTTCAGGATTAAAAAAGTCATCTAATCGATTCGGGTTAACAACTGTATTGAGTCTTTCGCTCGCTAAAATATTAAAATTGTATTGTATGGCTTTGAACTCTCTTTCTTTAAACCTTCCGTTATACCCTAAAGAGATTTTTCCTTTGGAATATCCGAGTTCATTCTTTCCTATCTTTCTACTTAACACAACATTTGTTGCCCACTCATTTTCTGTTAGATTTTGGTAATATCTGTGGTTGTCGGTTGTAGAATTCTGAATAAGTGTATATCCATTAAGACTCTCCCTGAAACCTAATGTATTTTGAGTCCTATCCGGCATATTTCCTTCTACTTCGTTAAAAGAAATACCCCAATCTAATTCTGTTTTTTCGTTAAACAAATGATTTCCTAAAAGCTGATGAACAAATAAAGTGTTTTGGATATATGTTCCGCGTTGTATAAGTCCATTGTTTTCTTCTGCCAAATCACGAATAAACCCTTTATAAACATCTCTGGATTGGTCGGATGAATTCACAAACAAAAAATTATAACACAATTTGTGATCTTCATTAAGACTATAATTGACATTAAACATTCCCGTTGTGTTGGTTTTGTAGGAAAATTTTTCTTGGTCAAATGATTTTAGCGGATTCCCGTGAGAGTCTGTAGCCTGATTTATCCCTTGTCTGTATTCAAATCCATTGTTAAAATTAGCTGTTGCAAACAAATTCACTTTGCCTTGATTTCCTACATCATATGATTTACCTCCTTTCAAAGCTATACTCCCTCCGAAAGGGGTTCCAGAAATAGGATTTAAACTGTTTTGAAAGTTATAAGAAGTAAGAGCATTTGCGGGAGTCCAATAATTAGAAAATCCGAATTTGTTTGGGCCATCCGGCAAAAAGAAATTGTTATGTTTATCAACAGCATTAGAATTAACAGAAGACCCCAGTGAAACTTCTAACATGCCGTTTCCTTTGTAATTCTTAGATGAGATATCTACATTCCCTCCGGCAAAATCTCCCGAAATTTGTGAACCATAAACTTTATCTATAGAAATGTATTCCACAATATCAGTAGAAAAAAGTTCTAAATCGATGTTTTTCTTACTCGGGTCATTTGATACAATAGGAAGTCCATTAATAGAAGTCGAATTGTATCGGTCTCCCAAACCTCTTACATACACACTTCCACTTCCTTCTTGTTTAGAAACCCCTGAGGTTTTGGTTACAGCCGCAGCGACATCACCAACACCTTTTCGACTGAGTTCTTGTGCTCCAATATTTTGTTTTATCTCAATTGCTCTTTGTTGTTGAATTAAAAGAGCTGATTCCTTTTCCCTACTTTGAACAAATTCTATAACTACCTCTTCAATTGAGATATTATCAGGACCTAAACCATAATTGATTGTTCTCTTTTCCCCTGCTTTTACTGAGATAGGAATTTCAACAGGTGTATAGCCAATAAAATTGAAAACCAAAGTATAATTACCTTGATTTAAATCAATAGAATATTTTCCATTAACGTCCGTTTGTGTTCCTACAGTAGTTTCTTTTATGGTTACAGAAACGCCCGGTAAAACTTCGTTGTTGTAAGACAAATCTGTAATTGTTCCTGAAACAGTTGCTTTTTGAGCATAAGAAATTCCAAAGACAAACACGAAAATTAAAAGTATATACAATCGCATAAATTCTGTTTATAATTTTTGTGCAAAGGAAGTTGTATTATGTAAAACAGATGTTTGTATATCTTTATGTTTGTGTTTGAATAAAGTTATGTTATTGTTAGGTATGTTATGAAAGTATTATGACAATCAAGGTCGTGATGATTTTAACCTTAAAATATTATGATAATAATGTATATAAATAAGTTTTAACTATTATTTAACCACAGTAAGGAAATAGAATTATAGATTTGTCGGCAATTAATATTAAATAAGATTATGAAAAGAGTATTGATAATAGGTTTTTTTAGTTTTTTATTTTCGTTTAGTTTTTCACAAACAACCGGGTCATTTGATTTCTCGGACGGTCGTCAAATATTAGGGTTAGGACGTAAAAGTGTTAAGTCTAATAAAAATGTAATCGGTTCTCAATATTTTAATGATAAATTTTTAAAGGTTACTGTTTCAGGATTTGAAGATGAAACGATTTATTTAAGATATAATGCTGTACAGGACGAAATGGAATTCGAAAAGGGAGGGGAGATTTATTACGTTCCAAAAAATCAAAATATGACAATAACCTTTACCGCTCCCCAAAAGGTTTATGAATATACAGGCTATACAGATAAAGAAAATAACACATCGGGATATTTAGTTCTTATAAACAAAGGAGAGCAATACTCTTTATATAAAAAAGAACAAATAAAATATATCCCTGAAAAAGAGGCGGTTAACAGTTATGATGTTAGTCGCCCGGCAGAATACAGAAAAGTTGACGACACTTATTTTATAAAAATAGGAGATACTATTGAAAATTTTCCTAAAAATAAAAAAGAGCTACTTAAAAAGTTCCCTAATAAAAGCTCCGAAATATCTGATTTTCTGAAGAAAAACAAAATCTCATTTTCTGTTGAAGACGATTTGATTAAGTTAGTAAGATTCTTAAACAGCCTTTAATTATATTTTAGATTTTTAATATAAAGAGGTTTGACCTTGGGTCAAACCTTTTTCTTTATCTTTTGATTTTGTTTTCTTTCAACAATATTCAACAATAACAGTCATCGAATCAAAAATTAAACATTTTTCAAAATGACTTATTTTTTTCTTTAAAAAATCTGCTTATTTGTTTATAATGTTTACTTTTGTCAGAAATTTAAACATGCGTCTAATTAAAATAACACAATTAATAAGTAATGAGTACAAATAGTAATTTCACGAAAACAATTTCGTTAGACGATTTAGGAATTAAGAATGCGAAAATAAATTACCAACTTTCTCCTGACCAACTTCACCAAATAACTCTTGAAAAAGGGCAAGGGGTAGAGAGTTCGACAGGTGCTTTGGCCGTAAACACAGGGAAATTTACAGGTCGTTCTCCACAAGATCGTTTTATTGTAAAAGACAGCATTACAGAAAATACTGTTTGGTGGGGGAATATCAACATTCCTTTTGATTCGGATAAATTTGAAAAACTACTGAATAAAGTAACTGCTTATTTATCAGACAAAGAAATCTATGTTCGTGACAGTTATGTTTGTTCGGAAGAAAAATACAGAATGAATGTAAGAGTTGTAACAGAATATGCTTGGTCAAATCTTTTCTGTTACAATATGTTCTTGCGTCCGACAGAAGCAGAATTAAATAATTTTACACCGGAATGGCACGTAATCTGTGCTCCGGGATTTTTAGCAAATCCTGCTGAGGATGGTACTCGTCAAGAAAATTTTGCAATTCTTGATTTTACTCGCAAAATTGTTTTGATTGGGGGTACAGGATATACCGGAGAAATGAAAAAAGGTATTTTTTCTGCACTAAACTTCATTTTACCCGTATTTAAAAACACTTTCCCGATGCACTGTAGTGCTAACGTAGGAAATGACGGTAACACTGCTATTTTCTTCGGTTTATCCGGAACAGGAAAAACAACCCTTTCGGCTGACCCGAACCGTAAACTTATCGGAGATGATGAGCACGGTTGGACAGCAGAAAACACTGTTTTTAACTTTGAAGGCGGATGTTATGCAAAAGTAATCAACTTGAGTGCAGAAGGAGAACCTGACATTTATAATGCTATCAAAAGAGGAGCTTTACTTGAGAACGTAGTTTTTAAAAACGGTAATGAAGTAGATTTTGAAGACGATTCTATTACACCTAACACTCGTGTAAGTTACCCTATTCACTATATCAAAAACATTCAAGAAGGTTCTGTAGGACGTAATCCTAAAAATATATTCTTCTTGACTGCAGATGCTTTCGGAGTATTACCTCCGATTTCAAAACTGACTCCGGGACAAGCTGCCTTCCACTTTATTTCGGGATATACCGCAAAAGTTGCCGGAACAGAAGCAGGTATCAATGAGCCTCAACCAAACTTTTCAACCTGCTTCGGTGCTCCGTTTATGCCATTACACCCAACTAAATATGCCGAAATGTTGAGTGCTAAAATGAAAGAAAACGGAGTAAACGTATGGCTTGTGAATACAGGTTGGACAGGAGGACCATACGGAGTAGGAAGCAGAATGAAACTTAAATACACTCGGGCTATGATTACAGCTGCTCTTGAAGGAAAATTAGACAATGTTGAGTATGTAAATCACGAAGTTTTCGGAATTGCTGTTCCTCAATCATGTCCTGATGTTCCGACAGAAGTATTGAACCCGAGAAACACTTGGGCAGATAAAGAAGCTTATGATGCTAAAGCAAAAGAATTGGCACAATCGTTCAAAACTAATTTCAAAAAATTTGAAGAATTTGCCAATGAAGAAATTCTTTCCGGAATGCCTAAAGCTTAGCTTAATAATAAAATAATCTTTACAAATAAAAAATCCGCCTCAGAATATTGAGGCGGATTTTTATTACTCTTCAATAAACTTAAACCGCAAAAAATGCTTCAAGTTCTTTAAGCGTTTCTGCTGAGGTTTGTATATCTTTTACCACTTGCCCTTTATTTAATGCCACAATACGGTTAGAAACTTCTACCGTGTGCATCAAATCGTGACTCGAAACCAAAATTGTCACATCAGGATTATCGGCTAATTCTTTGATAATTCTTTTCAATCGGATTTGAGTAGTAGGATCAAGGTTAGCAAAAGGTTCATCCAAAATAATAACCTCCGGATTTCCGATTAAAGTAGCAATAATCCCTACTTTTTTCTGATTCCCTTTTGAGAGGTCTCTAAGATATTTTTTATTATTTAGAATTTCATCATTGAAAAACTCTTTGTGTTTCTCTAAAAGTGCATCGACATCTGCCTTGTTTTGCCCTCTTAAATCTCCGATAAAATAGAAATACTCTTCGGGAGTAAGGTATCCTATAAGGAAGCTTTCATCAATAAACGCAGAAGTAAAAGGTTTCCAATCTTCGCTTAAGTGAACTTGAACTCCATTATTAATAATACTTCCGGTTGTTGGTTGAATCAAATCCAGAAGTAAACTGAAAAATGTAGTTTTTCCGGCTCCGTTATTCCCAACAAGTCCGAAACTTTCTCCTTTTTTGATTTCTAAGTGCTCAATATTCAGAACAGTTGTCCCGTTATAAGTTTTGGTTAAATTATTTACTTGTATCATTTGTTTTTAGTATTAAAAGTGAGTATTAAATAATGCGTTTTCTAATTAAGAAACTTGTTTAAATCCATTTATTTGAATGTGTTTTTTTGCTTTATAAGCTTTAACTATTTTTTCCATAAAAAGATTTCTAAACAATAAGCCTATCAAACCTATTAGTCCTAAAACAAGTGTTGCAAAGTTTTGGTCAACTATTGTATATGTAATATACCACAGAATTATAGGAATCAACATAAGCGGAAATCCTATAATCCATTGAGCAGTACCGGTTCCTTGATAATTCATAAACGGACTCTTTTCTAAATCAATGCGTTTTTTGTTGAAAGACCCTGCGTACAAAATCAACGGTACATTTACTCCTGCATTATATACGGCACAAGCTAAATTCAACAATAAAATGTTTACACCAAAATACACATAAGGGGTTGAAAGCAAGGCTAAAACAATGATAGAAAAATACATCAATCCGGCTTTAGAGTCTAAATATTGTTTCATCGGGATATTTTGGGACATCATCATAGAATAATAGCTGCTGTCCCAAGCCGGAATAAACTGCCCGAAATTGATAACGAAGATTCCTGTAATAAAAATTCCTATAAAGACAAAAAAAGCAGGTTTATCTGCATAGGCCGGATTCGGATAAAAAAACAAACCATAAATCAAAAACAGTAATGATAACCAAACGGTAGTTTTCGGACGTTTATTTCTCCAAATCAATTTTAAATCTAATTGTAAAAATGGAGCAATACTACCAAAACGCTTTGTCCACGAAAGGTCTGTTGCTTCTACTCGAGTGGATTTTCCTTTTAATCCGGAATCCAGATAAAAATTATTTTTCAGGTAATTAAAATTCCAACGGTATAACCCTATAGCCATCAAAACAGGTATTATGGCCAAAAACGGAAAATCAAATATTAAATGAAGAACTTCACCAATAAATTCACTGATTTTAAATATTTCGAAATATTCTAATCCTGCCAAAATAACTCCCACAGCCAAATAAGGTAAAAGAGCTTTCAGGTTTTCCGCAAACTTCTTTTTCAGTAAAAAATTCGTATAGTTTACAGATACTACCAAGCCTAACATAGCAACAATCCAAGCTATAGTTTGCAAAAGTGTATAGTCTCCTTTTATAAAACACCATACTCCGAAAGGAATTACAACTATAGGAGTTAAGACATTATAAAACGAAAACAAACTCTTAATTAACACAAAATGAATCACCTGTTTACGTTTAATATTATTTACCATCATCGGCCTGATGTTCATAATCGGTAAACTTTGTAACATAAATCGTATAAACAGTTCCGTAACCAACCAAATCACCACAAAATTATTAACCACCTGCATAGGTTTTTGCTGTGGGAGAACTTCTTCGAGCAGAGGATATAAGGCTATTCCTAACATCAGAAACGATGCTAAAAAATATACAGCCAAAAAACCCATAAAAATTTTAAGTCCTAAACTTTGCCCGAAACTGGCAGAACGAAAAAACGATTTCCATTCGAGTTGTAAAAAACGCTTAAACATACCTATTGTTTTTCCTGATTAGTAGAACATTTTATAAAAATGTTACATCTCTTTTTCAAAAACAACAGGATAACAACTACAAAAGTGAAAGTTTATAAAGGTTTTTCAAACAAAAACTTAGTATAAAAACGAAAATTAAAGTTTCTTAAAACTAAAACCTTTTTCTTTTAAAAACTCTAAAGTTCTTGGGAGTGCGTACTCTAATCTCGGGAAGGCCTTAAGGCTGTCGTGAAATACAATAATGCTTCCGGGTTGAATATTTCTAATTACATTTTCTAAGCATTGTTCTTTAGATAAAGTAACATCATAATCAGCACTCAGAATACTCCACATAATAATTTTATAGCCTTTTTTGCGAAGTAAAACAGATTGTCTGGGTCTAATTTTTCCGTAAGGCGGACGAAATAACTTGTCATTAACAACATTCGGTTTACAGTTTATATTAATGATTTTTTGACATTGTTCAGCATCTTCAACATATTTCCGAATGGTGTTATTCCAGCCGTTTAAGTGGTGAAAAGTATGATTACCGACAGAATGTCCTGCTTCTATAACCTGCCGAAAAATATCTGAGTGTTTTCGGATATTGTCTCCAATACAAAAAAAAGTAGCTTTGGCTTCGTATTTTTTAAGCTCTGCTAAAACCCACGGTGTTACTTCCGGAATCGGACCATCATCAAAAGTAAGATAAACCGAATTGTCTTTACTGGGAATATCCCAACAATAGTTTGAAAATATTCGTTTGATGATTTTAGGAGGTTTTATCCATTCGAGCTTCATTACAGACAATTCAGGTTTAGTTATCATTAAATATTTCACACTAATATAAGTGTTTTCGATATATTCAACATATATTCCGATATAAATTCTAAAAATAAATAAAACCTCACAAATTTAGGAACTTGTGAGGTTTATTATTGGTAAACTGAAAACTGCCAACAGAGAACTAAAAAC
>CAZVQI010000073.1:0-9441 GCA_964629155.1 uncultured Flavobacterium sp. | reverse complement strand
GAATTTATTTGGTTTTGGAAGAGTTAGGTCTTTTCCCAGAAGATGTTACCGAAACCACTAAAGCGATTTTTGCCAACTTCGGCGACAGCGAAGCTTTATATGCGCTAAAAGCGATTAAAACTTTACGTGAAAACGGAATCAAAACCGAACTTTATCCGGACAAAGCCAAACTCGGAAAGCAATTCCAATATGCAGATAAAAGAGGTATTCCTTTTGTGGTAATCATCGGTGAAGAAGAAATAAAAAACGGAACCTATCAATTTAAGAACCTAAGTTCAGGTGAACAAGTTTCTGTATCTTTAGAAGAGTTGATTGAAAAGCTAAAATAGTTTAGTCTTCCAAAATATTATAGTGAGAGTAATTTCTCCATTTTTCGATACACTTTTGCATATCTTCAGGAAGTTCTGTATCGAATCGCATAAACTCTTTGGTTACAGGGTGCTCAAAACCAAGTGTCTTTGCATGGAGTGCTTGTCTGGGTAATATCTTAAAACAATTTTCTACAAATTGTTTGTATTTGGCAAAAGTTGTTCCCTTTAAAATCAAATTTCCTCCGTATCGTTCATCGTTAAAAAGCGTATGCCCTATATGTTTCATGCTCGCTCTTATTTGGTGCGTTCTTCCGGTTTCTAACTTACATGAAACTAAAGTAACATAATTAAACCTTTCCAATACCTTGTAATGTGTAACTGCCCACTTTCCTAAACTTTCGTCATCAAAAACAGCCATTTGCATTCGATCTTTCAAATGTCTTCCGACATACCCCGTAACTGTCCCCGAATCTTCTTCGATATTTCCCCAAACCAATGCAATATACTCTCTTTCAGAAGTTTTTTCTTCAAATTGTTTGGCCAAATAAAACATTGCTTCTTCGGTTTTTGCCACAACCAAAAGCCCGGTAGTATCTTTATCTATTCGGTGAACAAGTCCCGGTCTTTCACTGGAATTCATCGGTAAATTATCAAAGTGATAAGCAAGAGCATTGACAAGTGTTCCGGAATAATTCCCATGTCCGGGATGTACCACAAAACCTGCCGGTTTATTGATAATCAAAAGTACGTCATCTTCGTACACAATATCCAACGGAATATTTTCAGGAATAATTTTGTATTCGTACTTCGGCTTATCAAAAACTACCCTTATTACATCATGAGGTTTTACTTTGTAATTGGATTTTACGGGAATGTCATTTACTAAAATACTTCCGTTTTCAGCAGCTTTTTGAATTTTATTACGAGTGGAATTTTGAATCAATCCCATTAAGTATTTATCAATTCTTAAAAGAGATTGCCCTGAACTTACTTCGAACCTGTAATGTTCAAAGAGTTCATCTTCAATTTCTTCATTATAATCTTCGCGATTGATATTCATACCAAAAGGGATTTAGTCCTGAAAAACGGTTTTACCGTCTCCGAGAACAAAATCAATTTTTGACGTTTTCATTACCTTATCTCCTGGTTTTAGAAGTTTCCCGTTGTGGTATAGTTCAAGTACAACTCCTTCTGCAAAATAAGGTTTATATATTACTTTGCCTTCCTCAAGCCCCAAAGCTTTAAGTGTCGGAAGTGCTTGTCTGTAGGTTTTATCTTTCAAATCCGGTATTTCTACCCTTTCGTAATTTGAAGCATTTATTTTTAAATATACTTTTCGCCCACTCTTTACTTTTGATCCGGCTGTAGGATCTTGCTCTACAATAGAATTTGGAGGAAACCCTTCCTGAAATTTTAAGGTATCGTTGACTTGGTAGTTTAAATTTAGAGCCTCTAGCTTCTCTTTTGCCTGAACAATCGTTAATTTACTAATATCAGGAACGGTTATTTCTTCTCCGTGATTAGTTCTGAAAGCAAGCCATCTCATCAGAATAAAACACAACAGAAATAAAGCAATTACTGCAAAAAGCAATTGTTTTAAAAATATTTTACTCTTTAAAAAGTCGATTAATCCCACTTTGATACTTGTATTATATTATCCGTACAAATGTACGTTAAATAATTTAAAGAGAATTATCTTAGTACTCACAGATTCTTATTTATTAGCAAGACGAGCTTCTTTTTTAGTAACCCACTTTACAATATAAATGCTGATTTCATACAAAATAAGTAGTGGAATAGCTACCACAATTTGACTTACTACATCAGGAGGAGTAATTATAGCTGCTATAATAAGGATAAGAACAATAGCGATTTTTCTGTATTTCCGTAAAGATGCCTCATCTACAATGCCTAATCTTCCTAAAAAGTACATCAGAATAGGGAGTTCAAAAATAAGCCCTGATGCTAAAATACACGTTTTTATCGTCCCGATATAGGAATCAATGTCAAATTCATTTTTTACCTGTTCACTTACTGAAAAATTTCCTAAAAAATTAATGGACAAAGGTGTCAACATATAATATCCGAAAAGTACTCCTAAGAAGAATAAGAAAGAAGCTACAATAATAAACCATTTAGCATTTTTCTTCTCATTTTCATATAAGGCAGGTCTGATAAACTTCCATATTTCCCACAAAATATACGGAAATCCAAGTATAAAACCGACTGTAATTCCCATCCAAATGGCCGTCGAAAACTGTGTTCCCATTTTCCGGCTTTGAATCTCGAAATTGAGTTGTTTAATACACATACCATCATCCGCTCCGAACATTTGTCCCAACTCACAGAAAAAACGATATGTAATAAAATTCGGATCTTTCGGTCCAAAAATAATGACATCAAAAATGAAATCCAGAAAGAAAAACGAAATTGCAGCACCAATTATAATAGCTAATGCACTTCTGATAAGCACCCACCTTAAAACCTCAAGATGGTCTAAAAAGGACATTTCGCCTAAATCTTTCTTACTCATTTACTCTTTATTGAATACTTTTTGTTTTGAATTGTTATTTCGTTGTTTTGATATCCTCTAAACAATTCCTTCTTTTAATATATCATGTAGGTGAATGACTCCTATATACTGATTATTTTCGATCACCATAAGCTGAGTAATAGAAAAGTTCTCCATAAGATTTAAAGCATCAACCACCATATCTTGAGGGGTTACCGTTTTCGGATTTTTAGTCATAATATCTTGAGCGGTAATACCGGTGAAGTTATCTGTTTTTTGAAGCATCCTTCGGATATCTCCGTCAGTAATTATTCCAATCAAATTGTTATTTTCAACTACAGCCGTAACTCCAAGTCTTTTTTGTGAAATTTCAACAATCACATCCTTTATATTAGAAGTAGGGCTTACCTGAGGGCTATTGCTTCTATCTAACATATCTTTCACTCGAAGTAATAATTTTTTCCCTAAAGCTCCCCCCGGATGATATTTTGCAAAATCATCGGCTGTAAAGTTTCTCTCTTTCATCAAACAAACAGCCAACGCATCTCCCATAGCCAGCTGGGCTGTAGTACTATTAGTAGGAGCAACATTATTCGGACAAGATTCTTTTTCTACAAAAGTATTTAACACATAATCAGATTGTCTAGCCAAGAAAGAATCTGTATTTCCGGTCATCCCAATAAGAATATTTCCAAAATTTTTAATAATCGGAGCTAGTACTTTTATTTCGGGAGAATTACCACTCTTAGAAATACAAATTACAACATCATCTTTCTGAATCATCCCCAAATCTCCGTGAATTGCTTCTGAAGCGTGTAAAAACTGAGCAGGAGTTCCGGTAGAATTTAGGGTCGCCACAATTTTTTGAGCAATAATTGCACTTTTCCCGATACCGGTTACAATAGTTTTTCCTTTAGCCTCTAAAATAGCTTCAGTTACTTTAAAAAAATCATCATCAATAAATTCCGTTAATTTTTCTATAGATTTGCTTTCCGAAAGCAATACCTCTTTTGCTGTTTGTAATATATTGGCCGATGTTCTCAAAATGTAGTTAAATTTAATTTTTGTAATTGAAAAAGTTGTTATACCTTTATGTTATGCAAATTTACGTAAAATTTAGTTTTAATTAAGAATGAATTCATCGGAAATTGACTTACACAAGGAACTGAAGAAATATTTTGGTTTCAACCAATTTAAGGGCTTGCAGGAGCAAGTAGTAAGGAGCATAATTAACGGAAAAAATACTTTTGTAATAATGCCTACCGGAGGAGGTAAATCGTTATGTTACCAACTTCCTGCATTAGTATTAGACGGAACTGCTATTGTAGTTTCTCCGCTTATAGCACTTATGAAAAATCAGGTTGATGCAATCCGAAGCCTTTCTTCCAACAATGGAACAGCACATGTTCTTAATTCATCACTTACCAAAACTGAAGTCAATCGGGTAAAAGCTGATATTGAAACAGGAATAACCAAATTGCTTTACGTAGCCCCCGAATCTTTAATTAAAGATGAATATGTACAATTCTTAAAACAACAAAAAATTTCTTTTGCAGCCATAGACGAAGCCCATTGTATTTCCGAATGGGGTCATGATTTTCGCCCTGAATACAGAAACCTGAAAAGTATTATAAAACAATTCGGAAATATTCCGATAATAGGTCTTACCGCTACAGCAACTCCAAAAGTACAGGAAGACATACTTAAAAATCTTGATATGGCTGATGCTAATGTGTTTAAGGCATCATTCAATCGTCCGAACTTATACTATGAAGTACGTCCGAAAACTAAAAATATAGAGTCTGATATTATCCGATTTATTAAACAACGAAAAGGAAAATCAGGGGTTATATATTGCTTAAGCCGTAAGAAAGTTGAAGAAATAGCTCAGGTTCTGCAAGTTAACGGAATTCCTGCTGTACCGTATCATGCCGGATTAGACGCTAAAACACGAGCCAAACACCAGGATATGTTTTTGATGGAAGAAGTTGATGTTGTAGTGGCTACAATAGCTTTCGGAATGGGAATCGATAAACCGGATGTGCGTTTTGTAATTCATCACGATATTCCAAAATCATTAGAAAGTTACTACCAAGAAACAGGTCGAGCAGGACGTGACGGAGGTGAAGGACATTGTCTTGCTTTTTACTCTTATAAAGACATCGAGAAGTTAGAGAAATTCATGGCCGGAAAACCTGTAGCTGAACAGGAAATCGGATACGCTTTGTTACAAGAAGTAGTGGCTTATGCAGAAACTTCGATGTCAAGACGTAAGTTCTTACTCCACTATTTTGGAGAAGAATTTGATTTGGAAACCGGAGAAGGAGCTGACATGGATGATAATGTACGGAATCCGAAAAACAAAATAGAAGCAAAAGACCAAGTAGCTTTGCTTTTAGAAACCGTAAAAGAAACTAACGAAATTTACAAATCGAAAGAACTCATTTACATACTTACAGGAAAAGTAAATGCAACTATAAAAGTCCATAAAACTGACTCTCACTTTATTTTTGGAAAAGGTAAAAACTTTGATGACAAATATTGGTTAGCTCTTATTCGTCAGGTTTTGGTTGAAGGCTTCCTTTCAAAAGACATTGAAACCTATGGAGTTATTAAACTAACCGACAAAGGACGAGAGTTTTTGAAAAATCCGATTTCATTCATGATGACTGAAGATCATGAATATACTGAGGCAGATGACGAAACTATAATTCCGACCTCAAAAGGTGCGACAGTAGCAGATGAACAACTTATGGCTTATCTGAAAGATCTACGCAAAAAAGTAGCAAAAGAACTAAAACTCCCTCCTTTTGTGATTTTCCAAGACCCTTCTTTGGAAGATATGGCACTTAAATATCCTATTACGATTGAAGAACTTTCTAACGTACACGGAGTGGGTGAAGGAAAAGCCAAAAAGTACGGAAAAGAGTTTGTGGAACTTATCGCAAAATATGTTGAAGAAAACGATATTATTCGACCTGAAGATTTGGTTGTAAAATCTACAGGAGCCAACTCTGCTTTGAAATTATACATCATCCAAAGTGTAGACAGAAAGCTTTCTTTAGAAGATATAGCCAAAGCAAAAGGATTAGAGATGGATGAGCTTATTAAAGAAATGGAACAAATTGTATATTCAGGGACTAAGCTTAACATCAAATATTGGATAGACGAAATTCTTGATGAAGACCAACAAGAAGAAATTCACGACTATTTTATGAATTCGGAATCAGATAAAATCAGTGATGCTATCAAAGAGTTTGACGGAGAATACGATTATAACGAATTACGTCTGATGAGAATTCAGTTTATCAGTCAAGTAGCTAATTAAAAACATTTATAATTATGAAAAAAGCTGCAGGTCTCTGCAGCTTTTTTATTTATTGAAAGGGATTTCAACAGTATTTAAAATTTGATTTTCTAATATCTGATTTATTGATATTATTATTGTATTTGTTTTCTTTTGGTATGAAACAGAAGAATTTTCAACTACATAATGTCCTGCCTTTCCTTTACAATAACAAAAAACTCCAAAAAGAATTTTATCCGGTTTTAAATCTTTAAAATCTCCTTTGAGAACTTCGTTATTTATTTCAAAAATAATCTCTTCAATATAATGTCCGTCTATATAGGCTTTATCCACATTTTGCTCATAACGATAGACAAATACAGTCTTACCCGAATAGTCTTCAGTTTGGTAATATAAAGCCCCAATATCATCTCGTTTGATAATTAAAGATTTGTTTTCATGTTTTTCATAAGAACAGACACCTATTGGTGGACATTTAAAAACAGGGGAGTTTATCTTATGAGTTCCACAAGAAAAAAAAACAAACCCCAAAAGTATCACAATGTATCTCATTATCTTAATTATTCAATTCCGGGGTTTTGATTTTCAACCCCCAAAACTTCTTTTTCTTGTTGTCGTTTTATATCTGCCAAATACTGGGTGAGCAGTTTACCATATTTAGAATTTCTGACGGGTTCTGTAAGTAAATTATGAACAGTATCCAAATATCTGGTATTAATATCGAAAATATCTGATAAAGCGATATAAGGAGCTATCTCATAATCAGAATTATTCAAACAAAAATTAACTGCATACAAATACTTTTTTTTAAGAATATTATCTTCAAGTCTTTGCAAGCTGTCAACCTTTTGAGTTTCGTTGTTATAACCTGCTATGAGTTTTTGTTCAATATACTCTAAGTTCTTTCTGGAGTAATTAGCCATTACCTTTTTATACTCATCCCAAAGTTCTTGATTTTTGCTTCCTGTAATTCTTGCTTTACTGATAAAGTTATCAACTTCAGAATAAATTGTCATTTTTCCTTTTTCAGCAAAAAACGCAATATTATTGTCTAACGAGTTAGATACTCCCCTATCCAAATACAAAAACAGAACCTCCGGCTCATCTATATTTATAGCTGTTTCAAAAGTTGAGTTGCCGTCAAACCGAATCATTTTAATCGGTTTAAGAACCGTATCTTTCAAACGCTGAATATAGAGTTTTCCTTGAGTTAACCCCTTTATTTCTCCGGTTATTTGTACGTTTCCTTTCTCTTTTTCTGAACAAGAAAAAGTCAACAAAACGGTAATAAGCAGTAAGGTAATTTTCTTCATTCTTCTAAAACAAATTAAAAAAAGACTGTCTAAAAACAATTACATCTGTCATTCTGATTTACTCAGAGCCTTACATTAAGGAGTTAAATTTGGTTTAACTTGACAAACGTGAGGTTTTTAGACAGCCTCTTGCAAAGATAAAAATTTATCGGATTACATTTCTCTGAAAATAGTACGCATAAGACGTTTTTTGTCATTAATGCTTTCTTCCAATGAAATCATTGTTTCAGTTCTGTAAACTCCTTCGATATCGTCTATAGCAAAGATAATTTCTTTAGCGTGATGAGTGTCTCTTGCTCTGATTTTACAGTAAATATTAAATTTACCTGTAGTTACGTGAGCCACTGTCACATAAGGAATCTCTCTTAGACGTTCCAAAACAAATTTTGATTGAGAAGTATTGTGCAGGAACACCCCTACGTAAGCGATAAACGCATAACCTAATTTTTCATAATCAAGTGTTAGCGAAGATCCTGTGATAATACCTGCATCCTCCATTTTTTTAACACGAACGTGAACCGTACCGGCAGAAATAAGCAGCTTTTTAGCAATATCTGTAAACGGTACTCTCGTGTTTTCAATCAACATCTCCAAAATTTGATGATCTACCTCATCTAAACGAAATTTAGCCATAATATTTAAATGTTTGTTTCATATTTATTCTTCTCCAATTGTTAGGGGTTTTCCGTTTAAGAACTTTTGATTTCCGATAAAAAAATCTGCTTTTTGACCTATATTAGGAAAATTATTCTCGTTATCTGAATATTTTTCTCCTTTTGCATCAAATTCAAAATGCCCACAAACTCCTGGTAAATCCCCGACTTTACTGATAAAAGCATCAAACGCTATTTCTTCGTTTTCCACTCTTTCAGAAAATTGAACTGCAAAATTCGTAATAATTTGTTTATTATCATAATTAAATTTGACATTTTTATAAAGAAAGTCGAAAAAGAATGCCAAATTATGGGGAATGTTAAAGTATTCTAAATATTTTTCATCAAAAATGCATTTTAACTTAAAATTATATAATCCGGAAACAAGAGCCGTAAAAACCAATTTTCGGGTATTTTCTCGTTGATAATCACTCGGATAATGTCCGGCCTCTATAAGAACGGTAGGAATCCCTATTTGTTGTACAGTATCACCTATGCAGTTAATATTAAAGGAGTCATCATATCTTCCTATCTGATTCGGAATATACTTTTGGAGTGTTTCATTCATATAAGCAATGACTTCCATCGCTTTTTTGCGAACATCATTCACTTCTTTAGCCTCATTATAAGAAGGAGCCAAAAATGAAACAGTAGCCGGATTTTGAGTACCTTCTACTCCGAAAATAGTACGTTGGTCATGCAAATTAAAACATAAATCCGGTTTAAAATCTTCTATACACTTTCGCAAAATCTGACTTTCGGGTTGAGTAAGATTTTGGGAATCGCGATTTAAATCTACGTCATTAGCGTTAGTTCGTGTCCATTTTTCTGCTCCGTCAGGATTAAGCATCGGAATAATACAGAAAGTAAATCTCTGCTTAAACTCCTCTCCTTTTTCAGAATCCAAAAAATTAAAAAAATCTAAAACGGCTTTAGTAGTGGTAGACTCGTTTCCATGCATTTGAGACCACATCATTACTCGGATATTTCCTTTTCCGTTCTGATAAACATATATGGGCTTTCCTAAAACCGACCTTCCTAAAACCGAAACTTTCCCCTCATTCTGTAATCGTAAAAGAACAGGTTCAAGATGATGTAGGGCAATATATCTGCCTTTTATCAATCGTTCTTTATTTTGATTGTACAACTCCTGATAATCCATTGCTTTAATAAAAGATACAAATTTACACAAAGGATTTTAGATTTGGTTAATCGGGTTTTATTTACAAAATAAATGTCATTTTGTCACCACTAACGGTTTTGGTATTCCTTTTGGAAAAAGAATTCAGTATTTAAAACTCATCATAAAAAACACAAAATATATGGCAACAGGTAAGATTAATGT
>CAZVQI010000072.1:4389-9547 GCA_964629155.1 uncultured Flavobacterium sp. | reverse complement strand
TCGCTTCCCTATGCAGACTGGAATCTGGTCCGAAAAGCATTGGAGATTGCCCTGGATGTGGAGTTTACCTCTTCCCGGGATACCATCATTGTGAAATAACAAAACCAAAATTATGAAAACAGGTTTACCGATTCATTTTTTACTGTTTCTGCTGTTGCTGTTTCCCGGCCACATCCAGGCAGATACCGATCACACCGCTCCCATACAGGATGATCTGCTTCAGATTATTCGGGATATCAGTCAGCGGTACGACGTACATTTTACCTACGACCGGGAGATTGTCGAAGACGTGGAGATCGAAGCGTACACACCTGAAAACTACGTGAGCGTAGATGATGCGCTGAGCAGTGTGTTGGCGGGGACCAACCTCAAGTACGTCATGCTGGAGATGAAGTACGTCATCATTTATCAGGACGATGCGGAGGGTATGCAGTCCCTGGAACAAATGGTGGAAGTGCTGGAAAAAATAATTCATCAGAAAAAGTCCAAGCGATTGGTTGCTTCGCTGGATTTGCTCAAAAGCTCTTCCGAATTGAACCGGATTCGGTTGGAAAAGCACAGAATGGTCTTAAATGTATCGGGTGTAGTGAAGGATCAGTATGGCCAGCCCCTGATTGGGGTGAACGTATTGGTGGAAGGAACCAGCCAGGGCACGGCAACGGACCTGGAAGGTCAGTTCTTGTTGGAAGATGTGGATGAAAATGCGACCCTGGTGTTTTCTTACGTAGGCTATCAAACCCAGGAATTTGCGCTAAATGGGCGATCCAATATATCGATTACCATGATCGAAGATGCACAGCGATTGGATGAATTGATCGTGGTGGGGTATGGAACCATGAAAAAGAGCGATTTGACGGGGTCAGTAGAACGGGTGAATGCAGAGGCCTTCCGAAGCCAAAGCATGACTCAATTGACCGATATGTTAACCGGTACCGTAGCAGGTTTCCACGCGAATCAGGGAACCTCGGCGGCAGGGGGCAGTTCGATGGAGGTCCGTGGACCAACCTCATTAAACGCTGGAACGGAACCTTTGATCGTGTTGGATGGGGTGATTTACAATGGCAGCATCAGAGATATCAACCCCAATGACGTGGAGACGATCGATATTCTGAAGGATGCCAGTTCCGCCGCTGTGTTTGGATCGAAAGCGGCATCCGGGGTGATATTGATTACCACTGTGAAGGGGAAAACTGGAAAGCCCACGATCAATTTCACCACCAAACTGGGACTTACGGAGGTGACTTCGGACCACTACGCGGTACGAGGACCCGATGAATACATCAACTTTCGAAAGGAATACTTCCGGGGCAATGCCCAAACCGTACCTGATTATTACTGGGATGACCCCGGGAATCTCAGTGATGGTGTGACTCTGGAACAATGGCGGAACCTCAATCCCAATCCGCTCTCTGACAATACCCGGGAATATTTGTCGCGATTGAACTTTTTCCCTACCGAGACCGAGACATACCTGGCCGGCGAAACGATTGATTGGTTTGACGAAACGATGCGGACAGGAATCAGACAAGAATATGATCTAAGTATTAACGGAGGAACAGAGAACTCATCCTATTATTGGTCCCTGGGGTATGTGGACAATGAGGGCATCATCCGCGGTGATGAATACGCCGCCATCCGTTCCCGACTCAATGTGGACTTCAAAATAGCGGACTGGTTGAACGTGGGAGCGAACACCCAATTTTCAGTGCGAGATGAAAGCGCTGTTCCAGCGATCATATACAATATGCAGGCGGTTAGTCCTTTTGCTAGAATGCGAAACGAAGATGGAACATTAAATTGGTATCCAGCCGACTATATCGGGGGACCCAATCCCTTGATCAATACGCTGGGGCAGGAAAGGGATCGAAAGCTCAACAACTTGTTTTCGTCGATCTACGCGAAGGTTACCCTACCCCTGGGCATCACGTATCAGTTTTCATACCAGCCCAGAATTGAAGATTTGCGAGATTACAATTATTGGTCACCCCAAACGATCGTCGGTGGGAGCGATGTCTCTGGAGGAAAAGCAGAAAGAACGGATTTTGCCCGGTATGAATGGATGATTGATAACCTGGTTAAATGGAATAAGTCATTTGGTATCCACAATTTTGACCTCACGCTTTTGTACAACAAGGAACAGAATAGGACCTGGAACAGTTTTTCCGTGAACAATACCTTCCAACCCAGTCCTGTACTGGGGTATTCCGGGATCCACTTTGGTATCAATCCCGCTATTGAAGCCAATGACACCAAGATTACCGGAGATGCGATGATGGCTCGAATCAACTATACCATCCTGGATAAGTATCTATTCACCGCCTCATTGAGACGTGATGGATTCTCTGCATTTGGTCAGTTGAACCCCCGGGCTACCTTCCCAGCCGGAGCTGTGGCCTGGAAAATTTCCGAAGAGGACTTTTTCGATATTCCTGGTGTGGATCAGGCCAAGATTCGATTGTCCTACGGGGTAAATGGCAATCGGGATATCGGTGCGTATTCGGCCTTGGCACAGCTCACTTCCCGCCAGTATTATGATGGCTCGCAGGTCCACATCGGTATTACCACTGCTTCACTGGCCAATAAGGCTTTGGTGTGGGAGGAAACCGAATCGTTCAACGTGGGAATCGACCTCGGGCTACTCGAAAACAGAATCAATGTTTCGGTCGATTATTATGATATGACGACGATCAGCCTGTTGGTGAATCGGGTCTTGCCCAAAGTTACCGGGTTCTCCAGCATTACCACCAACATTGGTGAATTGGGGAATAGAGGGTTTGAAATGATGTTGAGTTCGATCAACTTCAGCTCTCAGGATTTTTATTGGAAAACCAGTTTCAATCTAGCTCTCAATAGAAATGAAATCCTAT
This sequence comes from uncultured Flavobacterium sp., assembly GCA_964629155.1. Lineage (GTDB taxonomy): Bacteria > Bacteroidota > Bacteroidia > Flavobacteriales > Flavobacteriaceae > Flavobacterium. The sequence continues at coordinate 6,680 of CAZVQI010000072.1, read as the reverse complement.
CGCTGTTTGGAGAATTCGGAACGTATACGCTGGAAGGACAGGAGATATCCGGTGAAGTCCCTGATTTTGAAAACGAATGGTTTCCCGGTCACGCGATCGATGCGGTATGGGACTATGATATGGTGGGGATATGGCAGGAGAATGAACGAGATGAGGCCGAAAAATACGGGCTGGAACCCGGAGACTTAAAAAGCGCAGATCTCAACAACAACGGGACCTACGAAGCGCTGGATGACAAGACTTTTATAGGCTATGAACAACCCCGATTTCGAGTGGGACTTCGAAATGAATTTAATATCTTGAAAAATTTATCAGCGTCGATATTTATACGCGCAGATTTGGGTCATATTGGAGCTTTTCCGCATGCTATACACAGTCATTCCACCTATGACCGAAACAATACGCCCCCCACGCCATACTGGACGGCCGAAAATCAATCCAATGAATGGCCTCGACTGGGGCAGGATGATTCACCCTACGGTGGTGGTATCATGGTTTACAAAAACCGTGAATTTGTTCGGGTACAGGACCTGGCGCTCAACTACACCATACCCTCACGGATCCTTCAGTTGGCTGATGTTCAGTCATTTAAAATCTTCGGCTCAGTACGCAATTTGGCCACATTCACCAAGTGGCCGGGATGGGATCCGGAGTCCGGGATAAATGAGCCAATGCCGCGGACCTATACCATAGGAATGAATTTGATTTTTTAAGAATTCGCAAAAAGAACAAAAAATGAAAAACATTATAATCTCCGGGGTCCTTTTTCTGGCCGTATTCTCGCTTCACACATCGTGTTCGGATGAGGATTTTTTGAAACCCGAGCCTCTCTCCTTTTTTGCCCCTGAAAATGTATATATCAACAAAGCGGGTTTTGAAGCACTGCTGGTTTCGATGCGAAAGAACCTGACGAGCGAACAGAGCGGGGGAATCTATACCAATTTGTACCACCAATGGGCTACCTCTGATGCTGGCGTTCCGATTGTGCAGCTCGATATGAATCAATTGACACCCAGTACGGATCGGTCTTCCAATTTTGTCGGCCAAATCAACGATTTCTACAGATATATAAAAGATGCAAATCTGGCCATCACCAGAATAGATGATATCGAGTGGGAGAATCAAAACGAGAAAAACCAGATACTGGCTGAATCTTACTGGCACAGAGCGTACTGGTATTATCGATTGACGCACAACTATGGGGATGTTCCATTTGTGGGAGAAGAAGTGCAAAGCGCGCGGCTGGACTTTAATACGCATAGCCGCTGGGCAATCCTGGATAAAATTCAATCCGACCTGGAGTTTAGCGTGCAACACCTGCCGGAAAGAGCTATTCCGGGAGCCGTTACCAGGGGCGCAGGAAACCACTTACTGGCCAAGGTTTACCTGGCAAATTTGGAGTTTGATAAAGCGATATCAGCAGCTTCAGCGGTTATCAATGGTCCCTATGCCCTGATGACGGAGCGATTTGGCATTGATGCGGCCGATGATCGGAAAAATGTAATTTGGGATTTGCATCGGCATGAGAACAAAAATCTTCCGGAAAACACGGAGAATATTTTATCTTTCGTAGACCGATTTGAGGCTCCAGATGCAGCAAAGAGCATTGGACTTTATACCATGCGAATATACCACCCCGCGTGGGCCAACTCCAGTCAGCGGGACAGCGAGGGGGTAGTGGGTATGGTTCAGGCGGGCCCTACCTATGATACTTTGGGCCGGGGAGCATCCTATGTGACGCTCAATGATTGGTACCAGTACGAGATCTGGGAGGAGGATGGATATTCCTGGGATCAAACGCCGGATTTGAGAAGAACCGATATCAATTGGTACGACGTGCATGAATATCGGTACAACAACCCAGCTTCTGTAAATTTCGGAGAGCCCTGGCGGTTGGAATGGGTGACGGGTAATCCCTATGAAGCGTTGAGGTATATGTATGCCATTCCAATATACAAAACCATGTCCATTCACAAAGAGCGGAGCGTCCAACAGGTGGGTGAGAATGGCGATTGGTACATCTTTCGATTGGCGGAAACCTTTTTATTACGAGCAGAAGCTTATTACTGGAAAGGGGATTTGGCTTCGGCTGCGGCGGACATCAATATGGTGCGGGAACGGGCCCAAGCTGAACCCATAACGCCGGAGGAAGTGACGATAGACTATATTTTTGATGAACGAGTGCGGGAATTGTTTGCTGAAACTCCGCGGCAAAATGAACTGGTCAGGGTGTCGTACACTATGGCGGCGCTTGGTCTCAATGGGTATAGCGAGGCGTCTCTTTCTGAGCG
>CAZVQI010000072.1:0-4289 GCA_964629155.1 uncultured Flavobacterium sp. | reverse complement strand
ATTTTTATGAACCGCAAGTCCTTTCTCACCCGAACCGCTTCACTGATCTTGGGTTATCCCATCGCACAATGGCATTTGGTATCGTCCAAATGGCCGGGATCAAAGGGGCGTCGTTTCGGCCCCTATTTTGGAAATGGGTTCCGCAATGGGTGGGTGGATCAGACCAGCGCGGTGATATGGACCCGGCTGACGCAGACTCCTGAATTAAACGCTACCGGTCAATCCTTTTTCCACGTCAGTAGAGAAGACCACGAAAGTTGGTTGCGGCACCTGACGGATGAAGCCGAAATCCACAAGATCCAAATTCCACAAGGGTTGACCCTGGCCGATATGGAGGGTGCATGCCCCGGGACTCAAGGAGAGGTGAAATTATCATTGCGGCCGATCGATCAGCGCGGCCGGAAGCACGAAGTGGGATGGACCGCTGTGGATCCGAACATGGACCATACGGTACAATGGAAGCTTGATGATTTGTTGCCCGGCACCGTTTATGAGGTTACGCTTCAATGTCGTAAAAGCCGATTTTCCAGAAAGACGGATACCATTTCCGGAACGTTCACCACACCTCCGGCACCGAGCGTTGACCAGGCGGTTCGATTTTGTGTAGTGACCTGCCATAGTTACAATTGGAAAGATGGGCCGGAAGGACATACGATCTACCGGTCTATGCTCACGCACCGCCCGGATTTTTATGTCCATACGGGGGATGTGGAATATTACGATGCGCCCGATCCCTGGGCGATGACCGAAAAATTGATGCGATTCAAATGGAATCGGCTGTTTGCGTTGCCCAATCAACGCCGCTTCTATACAAAAGTCACCAGCTATTTCATGAAAGACGACCACGATACCCTGGCCAATGATTGTTCTCCGGGAGATTCGTACGGGAGCGTTTCCTTTGACAGAGGGATGGAGATTTTTGATAAAGAACAATTTCCTTCGACCGACAGGACGTATAAAACGGTGCGGTGGGGGAAGTCGCTGCAGGTCTGGTTTTTGGAGGGGAGAAATTATCGAAGCAGAAACGATATGCCCGACGGACCCGAAAAAACCGTTTTAGGCAAAGAGCAGAAAAAATGGCTGTTCGATACGGTGACCAACTCAGATGCGCCTTTCAAGGTCATCGTCTCACCCACGCCGATCCTGGGTCCGGATAAGCCCGGGAAAAATGACAACCTGGCGAACCCCAATTTCCAACACGAGGGGGATGAAATCCGCGAATTTTTCGGGAAACAGAAAAATCTATACCTCTGCAACGGGGACCGCCACTGGCAATACGCGACCCATTGGCAAAACATTGACCTATGGGAATTTGGATGCGGAGCCGGTTCTGATCTGCATCCCATGCATTGGGACAGCAATGATGTGCGACCCGAACATGAATTTTTGCGGGTGAAGGGCGGATACCTCCTGGTGGAAGCTGGCGATGGAACTATTTCCTTCAATCATTGCGATGTGGACGGCAACGTGGTATTTCAAAAAAGGTTTGATAGAGAGTGATCGCCCGGACGAGGCAAAGAAAGGAATTGCTTCGGCCTGGGGGGCGTAATCTATTATTCTGAAAAGTGGGAGGAAGTAAGAGTAAAGTGTGGCCAAAAATGAGGTGGTTACTCATGTTAAGTAAAAAAAATAATATTAATTTGACCACTTTAATGCCAACTTCGAACGTCTCCGTCCATGAAAAAGAATAAACAAAATCCGCTTGACCGCCGGACCTTTATCCGGTCAGCCGGATCCTGGGCTACCGGTGTAGCCTTTCTCCCAGGGTATTTGCTAGGATCCGATGGAAATCATACGAACCTACTCACCCCGATAAAAAATCGGTGGTCTGATTTGGACGAAGTGCGTGGCACGGAGCAGACGAATTGGTGGGAACAGGAACCCTTGCGAATCGTCGAAATGCAAAATGGATTTGAATATTCGGAAAAATCGGAAATCTTATCCGACTTGGGTGCAAATATGGAACATCTCGTTCGTTTCAATGATACTTCTCCAGGTACCGCGTTTTTGTTGAATCATGGCTTGTTTCCGGGTAAGAGCGTCGACTTTTCATCGCTCGAAGCGTATCTGAATGAAACAGCGAAAAGAAATTTGAAGGTGGTCATCTACTATAATGTCCACGCGATCGAATCTTCCTACGCCAACCAGCATCCGCGGTGGCAGCAGGTAATGGACAATGGCGAACCAATCAAAGCGGTGTACGGAATCGATTCTTCATTTTGTATTAACAGCCCCTGGCGAGAAGAGGTTTTTCGTACCCTCCAGCGTTTGGCTTCCTATGAAATCGCCGGTGTTTTCTACGATGGTCCGATCTTTTTTGCCAACACTTGCAGCTGTGAGTGGTGCAAATCATTGTTTAGACAACAGTACCAAAAAGAGCTACCGTCCAAGTCCGATATATCTGCACGCAGGAATACCGAGGAGTGGAGACAGCTTTTGGAATTTCAGTCGGATAGCATAGCGCGATTTTTACGCGATTCCAACAAGGTGCTCAAAGAGATCAATCCCCAATTGCTGTTGTATATGAACGGCAACACCCTGGCGCCTACCTGGCCTACCGGTCGGTCCAATCGAAAAATTATCGCCGCGAGTGATATTTTGGGAGCCGAGGGTGGTTTTTTGTACGGCGAGTTGTCCGAATCCATTTACAAGCCGGGCGCATCAGCCAAACTTTTGGAATGCCAGGCTAGTGGGAAGCCGACCGTGATTTTCAATGCTGCAAAACAAGGTCCGTGGTCGGTATCTATGCTCCCGCAGGGTGAGATTAGCTTGTTGTATAGCCAGTCGATTACGCATCAGGGCAACGTCTGGTTGGCGGTATGCGACGACCCACGAAGTTACCCGACACAGATGGCTGTAATCAGGAAGTATAACCAACTGATCAAAGACCATCCGGAACCCTTTTTTCAGACCAAATCTCTAGCCAGAATCGCCCTCGTTTGGCCTCACGTAAGCAGCGATTACTATTTGGGATCCTCGGTGCCGATGACCGATTTTACCGAGCAGATGTCCTCGGCCAAAGGAGGTAATTTATCCGAAGAATTTTATGGATTTTATGAAGGGCTCTCCCGGGGACATATCCCTTTTGATGTGCTGGATGAAATTTCGATGGAAGAAACGCTGGACCAGTACGAGTGTATTATTTTCCCCAACGTTCCATGTCTGAGCCAGCAGGCAGTACGGAACATTAAATCATACGTCCGGAATGGAGGGAACATCATCGCCACGTTTGAAACGTCGTTGTACGACGAATTTGGGGAAGCACTCGACAATTTTCAGTTGGCAGAGGTGTTTGGACTGGAGTATACCGGATCGGTTTTTGGAACCCTTCGTAAAGACTTTATTTCATTGGAAGATCATTCGCATTTTTCGGTCCAGCAAATTAGCCAGAGGTTTACCTACGCACCGACCTATGGCCTGAAACTGAAAGCCGGAAGTAATACCCATATTCCAGTGGTGTATTGCAAACCCCTCCCTGGACGCTATGCCGGAGCACCTGAACCATCCATGCATCCGTTTCTGGCTGAACACCACTATGGGAAAGGGACGTCGGTCTATATCAGTGGCACATTTGGGGGTTCCTTGTACAAATTTCACTTTCCGGAATACTATCAGATCCTGCATAACCTGGTCCGGGAACTGCACGCTCCGGTGGTACGACTCCACGATGCCCCTACCTCGGTGGAAGTGAACGTGCGACGGAATGGCGACGCATATTTTGTATACCTGATCAATTTTACATCGGATATGCGACGGCCGATCCAATCGATCATCCCATGTGCGGACATTGGGGTCGAGCTCCATATCGACGCAAAGGTCAAAGGCGTACAAGCCTTGTGGCGAAAGAAAGAATTAAAGTTTAAAACCCAGGATAATTGGGTCAGGGTGGAATTGGATGTCCTGGAGGATTACGATGTCCTGGAGTTCAGGGTATAGGTCCTGCACTTCCAGAGCAATGCGGATCAAAGCCAGAGAAGCTGATGTAGTTCCGTTATTATAAATAAATGTTTGAAATTATCCTTTAAATAAATGTAAAATGACGCTGTCAAAATATTGTTTTCTCGCGAGTTGTTTTCTTGCTCTTGTTTTACAAAATAAAATCATTGCTCAAAACCCAGGCATTCCAGTGATTGATAAGAGCCTGGTCGCGGTGGACGATTTACTCTGGGATCTTGATGAGTTGAGTATTCCGCCTGAAGTGGAATGGATGAGCCAGGACGGTGCAGTTAAATCACTTTTATACAAGAGCGTGGACTATAAGGGAAATCCAACAGAAGTGTTTGCCTGGT
>CAZVQI010000071.1:0-9656 GCA_964629155.1 uncultured Flavobacterium sp. | reverse complement strand
TTATTGTTTCTGTGCTATTTAAGGTTGCGAAATTACGAAATTTTGTTTAATCGTTCTGTTATATAAGATTAAACAAAAAAGTTCTTCTCGTTTTATTCTTCTAAAACAGCTTAGGCATAAGATTTGCCGAGCTTTATGCAGAGATAAGATGCTGACAGGTTTGCAGTTGCAAAACAAATATTTTTTTAATGTTAATTTATTTTTAGGTGCATCTTTTTATGTAACTTTGTAAGTTATATAAACAAACCTAAATTTTTAACCCTTAGATAGTTTATGGGATTTTTCGATTTTATGACCGAGGATATTGCCATTGACCTTGGTACCGCAAATACATTGATAATACATAATGATAAGGTAGTGGTTGACAGCCCGTCAATTGTTGCTCGAGATAGAATTTCCGGAAAGGTTATTGCCGTAGGTAAAGAGGCTAACTTGATGCAAGGAAAAACTCACGAAAACATCAAAACCATTCGCCCGCTCAAAGACGGAGTTATTGCCGATTTTGATGCTTCGGAAAAAATGATTTCGCTATTTATTAAAAGTATTCCTGCTCTGAAAAAGAAAATTTACACGCCTTCTTTACGAATGATTGTCTGTATTCCTTCAGGTATTACAGAAGTAGAAATGCGAGCCGTAAAAGAATCTTGTGAAAGAGTAAACGGAAAAGAAGTTTATTTGATTCACGAACCTATGGCAGCTGCTATTGGTATAGGGCTTGACATTATGCAACCGAAAGGAAATATGATTGTAGATATCGGAGGAGGAACTACTGAAATTGCCGTAATTGCTTTAGGTGGAATCGTTTGCGATAAATCTGTTAAAATTGCAGGTGATGTCTTTATCAATGACATCATCTATTATATGCGTATGCAACACAACCTATATGTAGGAGAATCTACTGCCGAGAAAATAAAAATTGAAGTAGGTGCGGCTACAGACAGTTTGGAATCTCCTCCTGATGATATGTCCGTACAGGGTAGAGATTTACTTACCGGAAAACCAAAACAAGTAGAAATTTCGTATCGTGAAATAGCCAAAGCGCTGGATAAATCAATTCAGAGAATTGAAGATGCTGTTATGGAAACACTTTCACAAACTCCTCCTGAACTTGCTGCCGATATTTACAATACGGGAATTTATTTGGCAGGCGGGGGGTCTATGCTGAGAGGGCTCGACAAACGTATCTCTCAAAAAACTGATTTACCTGTTTACATTGCCGAAGATCCGTTAAGAGCAGTGGTACGTGGGACAGGAATGGCTCTTAAAAATATCCCGAAATACAGAAGCATTCTTATAAAATAAACCGTAAGACCAATTAATGCAGCAAATAATCAGTTTTATCATCAGAAACGGACTTCGATTGCTGTTTTTATTGCTTTTGGGGATTTCGTTGTGGCTTACTATAAGCCATCATTCTTTTCATAGAAGCAAACTTGTCAATTCTTCAAATTCGTTTACGGGCTATATCTACTCAAAAATGGCTTCAGTAACCGATTATTTTTCACTTAAAGAAGAAAACGAACGGCTTTATGAAGAAAATCTTCTGATGAAAAACTTCTTGCTGAACAATAAACAAATTACGGAAAATACTTCTTTGAATTTACCTGTACTGTTGAACAAAGAAGTAAAGGTAATGGGGGCTAAGGTAATTGAAAACTCCTTTCGCAAACAAAAAAACTTTCTTACTCTCAGAGGAGGTACCAATCAAGGAATTGAAAGAGATATGGGAGTTATTAACGACAAGGGGATTGTTGGTATTGTTGAGCATACCTCAAAAAATTATTCTACAGTACTTAGTGTTCTGAATACGGATTTTCAGACGGTAGCAAAAATTAAAAAAAACAACCTATTCGGAACACTCTCTTGGGACGGAAAAAGTACCGGATTTGTACAACTAACCGATATCCCCCGAATAGAATCTATTATGAAAGGTGACACTATAGTTACGGGATTTAGTTCCAAAGCTTTTCCTGAGGATATTCCTATCGGAACCATTGAACGTGCAACTCTTGACGAAAGCACCAATACTTCAACCCTTCATGTTCGTTTATTTAATGATATGACCCAAATAAACTACGTGTATGTGGTCGGGAATATACATAAAGAAGAAATTGAAGAGCTAAAAGAAAGAACTGAGGATAATGAGCAGTGAAATCATAAAAAATACCATCCGTTTTTTTTTATTGTTGTTAATGCAAGTAATTGTGTTCAATAACATTAGTCTTTACGGATATATTCAGCCTTATCCTTATCTCCTCTTTATCATTCTCTATCCTGTAAATTCCGGCAGGTACGGGTTATTGTTATCAAGTTTCTTGCTCGGAATAATAATGGATATGTTTTGTAACTCAGGCGGAATACATGCTGCTTCTTGTTTAATTTTAGCTTATTTCAGACATAATGTTTTCAAAATTTCTTTTGGTTTGAGTTATGAATATCAAACCATAAAAATTCCTACTACTTCGCTAAAAGAACAAATTGTTTTTGTGGGAATTTGTGTATTTCTGCACCACTTAGTTTTATTTCTGCTTGAAGCTTTCAGCTTTACTCTCTTCGGATATGCAATGTTAAAAGTTTTGTTTTCGGGAATTTTTACAATTATATTTAGTGTCCTTATCATCAATCTGTTTAAAATAACCAAAAAATGAGAAAAGGGCTTTTTCCGTTACTGATAATCACGGCTTCTTTATTTATCATAGCTCGATTATACTACCTTCAGATGATAGACGAAAAATATAAGCTCTTAGCGGAAAATAATGCGATAAAAATAAAGTATGAATTCCCCGAAAGAGGTTATATTTATGACAGAAACGGAAAATTAATGGTTGCGAACCAACCTTCATACGACATAATGGTTGTGCCGAGAGAGGTTCGAGATTTAGACACACTTGCTTTTTGTCAAGCTCTAAACGTATCAAAAGAGTATTTTGAAACACAACTCCAAAAAGCAAAAAATTATAGTCCTTTCTTACCCTCCCCCTTTTTGACCCAACTTAACAAAAAAGAGTTTGCTGCTTTTCAGGAACAGATGCGGAGATTCAAAGGATTCTATATACAAAAAAGACATCTGAGAGATTATCAGACTCGTTCAGCAGCTAATATCTTTGGAGATATTGCACAAGTAAGTCCGAATGATATTAAAAAAAATCCTTATTATAAAAGTGGAGATTTAAAAGGAAAAAATGGTGTAGAACTTGCTTATGAAGATATCTTACGAGGCACAAAAGGAATTAAGCGTATTCAGGTAGATAAATTCGGACGAGAATTAGGCCCTTATAAAAATGGAGTTTACGATACCATTGCCGTAAAAGGAAAAGACATTACTTTGACCATTGATTTAACTTTACAAGAATACGGAGAATCGCTTATGGTCAATAAAAGAGGCGGGATTGTAGCACTTGACCCAAAAACAGGAGAAATATTGGCTTTAGTCACTGCCCCTAATTTTGACCCTGCTATTTTAGTTGGAAGAGAGCGCTCAAAAAATTACACTAAACTCCATTATGATACGCTCGCAAAACCTTTGCTTGATAGAGGGCTTATGGCAGAATATGTCCCGGGTTCTCCTTTTAAAATTGTAACTGCTTTAGTAGGATTACAAGAAGGAGTGATAGACGAAAGAACGAGTTTTACTTGTAATCACGGATTCAGTTACGGAGGCGGACGAAAAATGAGATGTCATGATTCAGGAAGTTTTTCTTTGCATGATGCTATGCGAAGCTCTTGTAACACGTATTTTGCTAATACCTACCGAAAAACAATCGACAAATACCGAACAGGAAAAGAAGGAATGGATGTGTGGAGTAATCACGTAAAAAGTTTTGGATTAGGAAATTTTTTAGGATATGATTTACCAACGGGAAGAAAAGGTCATATCCCGGATGGCGATTATTACAACAGAAGATATCCTAACGGAAGATGGAGAGGTACAACAACCATCTCAAATGCTATCGGACAAGGAGAAATTCTAACTACACCTATACAACTTGCCACAATGATGTGTGCTGTAGCTAACCGAGGGCATTACTACACTCCTCATATTATAAAGGCTATTGAAGGCGAAAAAATAGACAAAAAATTTGTAACCAAGCATCAAACTACCATTGACCCAAAACATTTTGATCCGGTTATAAAAGGTTTACACGCAGTATATACAGGAGGTACAGCTTACTACCTGCAAGTACCGGATATAAACATTTGCGGTAAAACCGGAACAGCTGAAAATTTCACCAAAATAAACGGAGTAAGAACCCAACTTACAGACCATTCCATATTTGTTGCTTTTGCCCCTATGGAAGATCCTCAGATTGTAATTGCTGTTTTTGTTGAAAACGGATATTGGGGAGCTCGTTATGCCGGGCCTATAGCTTCTTTGATGATAGAAAAATACCTGAAAGGAGAAATCACCCGAACGGACTTAGAAGAAAGAATGTACACTGAAACTTTGGAACACGAATACGACAAACCATATTCAGGTCAACCATTTCTAATTAACCAAAACAACATTGTTAAAAAAGCCGATTACGATAAGTCCAAAAAATGAAAAGCCAATCAACCATAGCTAACATCGACTGGATCACCGTATTACTCTATATGGTTTTAGTAACCATTGGCTGGATGAATATTTTTTCGGCTTCGATTCCGGTAGAAGGAGTTACACAATTTAATTTTTCTGCAGAATACGGAAAGCAGTTAATCTTTATTGGATTAAGTGTGTTTCTAATTGTCTTTCTGCTTTCTCTTGACGCAAAAGTTTACGAGAAATATGCCGGACTATTTTATATTCTGGCAATGTTCTCATTAGTTGGTTTATTCCTATTCGGAAAAACCGTAAACGGACAAACCAATTGGTACGGTATAGGAAGTTTCAGCATTCAACCCTCAGAGTTTGCTAAAGTAGCTACAGCTTTAGCCTTAGCTAAATATTTAGAAAGCCCGAATGTAGATTTAAGTCTTTTTTCAACCCAAATCAGAGCGTTATCCATCATTGGCATTCCTATGTTGCTAATTCTTCCGAACGACCCCGGAAGTGCTCTTGTATTTATGTTCTTAGTTTTTGCTCTGTATCGCGAAGGCTTACCTTTCATATATCTGCTTATCGGAGCTATAGTTTTGGTTCTTTTTATCTTAGCTATGGTCATCGATGTATGGATTATTATTCTGAGTATTTTTCTGATTACAGCCTTTTTGTACTTCCGAACCAAAAAAGTACATCGAAATATTTTAGCAAGTCTTATTGTTTTTGCAGGAATTGCGCTTTTCGTATTTTCTTCTGAATACATTTTTGAAAATGTACTTCAGCCCCATCACAGAGACAGAATAAATGTAATTTTGGGCAAAGAAGTTGATATTAAAGGAGCCGGATATAACTTAAATCAATCAAAAATAGCTATTGGTTCCGGAGGACTTACCGGAAAAGGATTTCTTGAAGGAACTCAAACCAAAGGAAGTTTTGTTCCCGAACAACACACCGATTTTATTTTCACGACTGTAGCTGAAGAATGGGGGTTTGTAGGGTCTTTATTTGTAATAATTCTGTTCGTGACACTGATGTTCAGAATTTTGTATTTAGCCGAACAACAACGCTCCAAATTTAGTCGGATTTATGGATACGGAGTCGTGTGTATTCTATTCATTCACTTTTTTGCCAATATTGGAATGGTTATCGGTATATTTCCGACCATCGGAATTCCTCTCCCCTTGTTTTCCTATGGAGGTTCCGGGCTTTGGGCTTATACATTACTCATTTTTATATTCATAAAACTTGATGCAAACAAAGTTAATGAGTGGTAATTTTGATACTAACAAGAAAAATTTTTTCGATTCGTTGTAACAGTCTTTAGTTTTTAAAGACTTATAGTTAGATTATGGAAAATAGTACTGAACAGTCTTTTATAAAACAGATTCAAGAACATCAGAATCTAATTCACAAGGTTTGTAGGATTTACACATCTTGTGAAGATGACCATAACGACTTGTTTCAGGAAATTACCATTCAATTATGGAAGGCCTATCCTCGATTCAGAGGTGAAGCAAAGTTTACTACTTGGGCTTATAGAGTTGCTCTTAATACTGCTATCACTCTTTTCAGGAAAAAGACCAAAAACATCAATGCAATTGAAATAGATAACAATATTCACAAAATCAATTTCGAGGAATACAACTACGAAGAAGAAGAACAGCTAAGAGTAATGTATAAAGCCATCCACCAATTGGGAGACATCGAAAAAGCTCTTGTGTTCATGTATTTAGAAGATAAAGACTACAAAGAAATAGCTGAAACTCTCGGGATCAGCGAAGTCAATGCCAGAGTAAAAATGAACCGAGTAAAGACAAAATTAAAACAAATAATAAATCCGTAAAGATAGTTAGCGATATGGAAGGTCTAGATTTATTAAAAAAAGAATGGCAAAAGGAAAATAATTTTCCGAAAGTCACAGAAACAGACATCTACAGAATGATACATAAAAAATCATCTTCAATAGTGAAATGGATTTTTATTATCAGTATTTTAGAAATTTTATTTTGGCTGGGAATCAGCTCATTTACTGTAGATGAAAACTATTTGAAAATGATTGAAAGCTATCATTTATCCGATTTTATGGTAATCGGTACCGTAATCCACTACGTGGTATTAGTAGCTTTCATCATATTTTTTTATAATAATTCCAGAAAAATCTCCAACACCTCCTCTACCAAAAAACTGATGAAAAGTATTTTGGATGTACGTAAGATTGTAAAATATTACGTATGGTATAATTTGGTGGTGATGTTTATTTCGATTATGGTAGTTATGATAAATATGCTTCAGTACGATAAAAACATTATTAACATATTTAGCAAAACTACCGATGCAGGAGAAAGAACAGGGCTTTGGATAGGCTTCTTTGGCTCATTCCTTGTAATGACTGCACTTATGATTGGAGGGCTTTGGTTATTCTATAGACTCATTTACGGAATACTTCTCAGACGACTGCACAAGAACTATCAGGAATTAGAAAAAATTGAAATCTAATTTTAACTAAAAAGACCTCACAGTAAATTTTGTGAGGTCTTCTTGTATAAACAAGTTATTATCTTCCTTTATTCTTTACATATTTCTCGAGCCACTGGTCTTGCTCCCAAAGCACGTGGAGGATACTTTCTTTAGCTGCATAACTGTGCGATTCTTTCGGCAGCAATATCAATCGAGCAGGGGCGCCGAAACCTTTCAGTGCGTTAAAGTATCTCTCACTCTGCACGGTGTGAGTTCCCGGATTGTTGTCGTCGTTTCCGTGAATCAAAAGTAGCGGAGTCTTCATCTTATCGGCGTGCATGAACGGAGACATTTTGTTGTACACCTCCGGAGCCTCCCAATAGTTGCGCTCTTCACTCTGGAATCCGAACGGAGTCAACGTGCGATTGTAGGCTCCGCTTCGCGCAATTCCGGCAGCGAATAAGTCCGAATGAGTGAGCAAATTAGCTGTCATAAACGCCCCGTAAGAGTGCCCCCCTACAGCCACGCGCTCGCGGTCGATATACCCCAGGCGGTCAATGGCATCGATGGCCGCGCGGGCATTGGCAATCAATTGTTCGATAAAGGTGTTGTTCGGCTGTTCCTCACCCTCGCCTATGATAGGGAAAGCCGCATCGTCAAGCACCACATAGCCACGCGTTACCCAGTAAATCGGCGACCCGTACGAAGGAAACGTAAACTCGTTCGGATTGGCCGTAACCTGACCGGCACTGCTCTTATCTTTGTATTCAGTCGGATATGCCCACATAATCATTGGCAGCTTCTCTTTCTTTTTCATGTCGTAACCCACCGGCAAATAAAGAGTTCCGGAAAGCTCGACCCCGTCTTCTCTCTTGTACTTGATGACTTCTTTGTGTACGTTGGCAATCTTCTTGAACGGGTTTTCGAAATCGGTGATTTGTACCGGAGCCTTTCGATTTTTGATGTTTCTGACAAAGTAATTCGGATATTCGTTTTTTGATTGCAGACTCACCAAAATCTCTCCTTTCCGAATGTCCAGTATGTCGATGATGTCTTCTTTTTTGCCGGTAAGGTTGGATTGGTACAGGCGTTTTGTCTTTAGGGATTTCAGGTTCAGTTCATCGATAAAGGGAAATTGCCCTTTTTCGGTAAATCCGTCGCCGATCAGATAGATATTGTCGTTTTGAATGTCCAGTACATAACGACCGTATGGGTTGCGTTTGGTCTTCGGTTCTCCGGGGTCGCTGTAGTTATCCTGATAGTTTCTGTCCCAAAGAATTTGAGGTTTTTGAGAGAAGTCGGTCGGATTAAGCACGTATGTTTTGGTGTTTCGAGTATTCCACCAGTAGTCATGCAGCAAGGCATAGCTTTCGTTGCCCCAAGTGATTCCCGAATACCTTCCGATGGTTTTTGCGATGGATTGCCCTTCTCCGCCGAAGGGTGCCTCGATCTGAAATACCTCGTCTCGGAATTCAACTTCTTTGGCAGGGTCTCCCCCGTCAAGAGCCTGCACGTAAATGAGCGTGGCCGGCCTGTCTGCCCTCCAACTGAAAGAGCGTTTGCCCGATTCTACCGCCATAAAGCCTTTCGGAAGGTCTTCGATAAGCGGCTTTTTGTGAAATACCGAAACTAGGTTCCCTTCTTTGTCATATATGGTCGTGGTCTGTGGAAAACGAGTGTACGGAACAATGTACGAGTACGGCCGTTCGATTGTGGTAATCATGACATAGTTGCCGTCAGGCGAGAACGTTTCGTTCCTGTAAATGGACTTTCCTTTCCACAAAGTGGCATTGCCGTTCAGATCTACCTTATATAGTTCGGAGGTAGTCAAAATGTCGAAGTTTTGTTCGTCGATTTTGTTTTTCAACAAGTCCTGATAGGTTCTGTTTTGGGCAATGGTTCCGTCGCTTTTGGTGACTATCGGCCCCGACGGTAGGGTGGTTTTGGTGTCAATAAGCTCCGGTTTGTCTTTCGGCAGCATTCTCACCAACAGGGCGTGCCCGTCCTTGAACCAAGTAATCGGATTCCCAAGATTGGCGTTAGCTCTGGCCTCCGTCAGTCTTTTTGCCGTAAGGGTAGTCAGATCTACCACCCAAACTTCCACACCACTCGGAGTGGTATGGGTGAAGGCCATTTTGGTCTCGTCGGGACTCCAGGCAAAGTTTGCCAGTCTCGGATTTTCCGGTAACCCCTTGATCGGGAGTAGGTTTTTGTCGTTGAACTTCCTGTATTTCAGGTTATTCACATAGGTAATGGTGCTCGAAATGTTGATTTTCGGGTTGATGCGAAGCCCTCCTAGGCGCATCTCTTCTTCGGAAATTTCGGCCAAAGTTTTATACGTATTGCGATACATGAATACGATTTGCTCTTTTTTACTGTCCATTGAGATGGACGGAGCTCTTTCAAAATCTACCAATTCGAGAATCTCTTGTGGTGGTTTTTGATAGGTAATGTCTTCTTGTGCAAAACCCAACGTACTAACCATAAGAAACAACAGATAGCTAATTTTTTTCATGATAATTATTTTGTGGTATATGCAAATATAATACTTATGTCATGATAAGTAATTTAATATTTACCTTTGCCGTAAGGAAGATTTACAACTTCTCTTACAACAATCCGACGATGCTGGAAATACTTTATCAAGACGACAATATCGTAGCTATCAACAAACCTCACG
>CAZVQI010000070.1:0-9807 GCA_964629155.1 uncultured Flavobacterium sp. | reverse complement strand
TCATAATCATCATCACACTCCTCATAGGCAGAGACCTCTAATAAAATCTCAGGAGCAGAAATTACAACCAAATTAACACTTGTAAAAGTTCTACAACTCCCTCCTTGTGAAGTTACTGCTATATAAATTGTCTGATTATGCGGAACAATATTATAATACTGTTCAGGATTTGAAATTACATTGGCATTGTGTACAAGGTCTTCATAAGTTTCATGATACGTAACATACGTGCCTGCTACACCTCCTGTCACAAATTCGTCAAGTGAAGTCAAATCAAAAACAGAAAAACCATCATTATTATCATCGCATATTATATAATCTCCGGGAGTAAAGGCTTGCGGATTTTGACTAATTATCAAATCAAATTGAGTAATTACATAACAGTTATACTGGTTCTCAACCTTTACATAAATGGTTTGAGGATTACTTATATTAGTGTAAGAAAAAGGATTATTTATTGGATTGTTATTCTGTAAATCGGTTAAAGTTTCATAATATGTGAAATTATATGGAAGTCCACCCCCAATTTCAAAATTTTTAGAATACAAATTAAATTCTTCTTCTGTTTCGTCCGAGCAGATTTCATAATCACTCGGTTGAGTAATAATCGGTAGCTGAGCTACTACTAAATTAAGAGAAGTAACTGCAACGCAACCATTTCGTGAGGCTCTTACCCATATCGTTTCTCCCGAAGAACTATAGTTAGCGGCATTATTAATACTTGCAGTTCCTGCTAAAGCATTATTTTGTGAAGTATGGAAAGTAATTTGTACACCTGATTCTCCATTTCTGATTTCATCAGCCTTAGAATTCAAATTAAATACTTCTGTTCCATTCTGGTCTTCATCACAAAGTATATAATCTGTCGGAGTTATTATTTGTGGTATTTGATATACATTTAACTCAAATGAAGTTATACTATAGCAATTTTCCGTAAACTGTGCTCTTACATAAATCATCTGCGGATTAGACATATTAGTATAAGTAGCAGGATTAGCTATAGCCTCTACATTATTTTCTGCATCTTGTTGTGACGTATGGAAAGTAATTGTTGCTTGTTGTCCTTGCAAAATATCACTTTCTTTTGATGTCAAATCAAAAACTGTTGTCTGAGCCGAATTATCTATACAAATGTTATATTGCTGAATATTTTCTAAATCAGGTCTTGGATAAACTATTAATTCAAAGTTATAAATCGCATAACACAAAGCAATAGAATCTTCAACTCTTACGTAGATTGTACCAGATCCAACATAATTAGAGGGATTTGTAATAGCATTTGTACTATTTTCTGCATCTACTAAAGAAGTGTAAAAAGAAACTTGATAATTCGGATTTACATCAACCAACGACTGTGTTAAATCAAAAACAGCAGTAACTCCATTATCACTGCAATTTTCTTGGTCTGCAACTTCTGCCTCCTCAAGAGCATCCAATAAAGTAACATTCAACGAAAAAGTATTATTATCTTCTTTTACCTCTTGCTGTATTCCTGTACCGGTACCTGTATCATCAACAACAGCTACTAATTCAAAATTATTAGGAATGTTATTAGGAACAGAAAGACTGATTACTTGAGTAATACTATCTCCTATTGCTACACTCTGATTAGTTTGAGTTGTTCCCAACAATACTCCATCCGCATAAAAAGCCACAGGAATATCAGCAGGCAGCACATCAGTTCCTTCTATATTTGATACCGTAAAAGTTACTATTAAATCTCTATCCCCACATGAATTATTACCTTGTACATTCGGATTTAAAACTATAGTAGCATCAGGTAACTCACTACTTAAAACAACTACAATATTATTTACTATTACACCATCCTGATTTGATGTTAATTGAATGTCAAGTGTTGTATCTCCCGGATTTACATAAGTGCTTATATCAAAAAAATCCAAATCCATATTATACAAATCAGATGCTCCGGTAAAACTGTTGGTTCCGTTAAAAACATTATCAGCCGGATTAAGAGGAGGATTGCTAATGATATTGTTATTAATGAATAATGTTTCGTTTACAGCTATTCCGTTATCTCCTTCCCACGCTAAAAAACCGAGTTTTCCTCCTTGAGGGTCGATTACATTGATTCCTTGTAGTTGTATATCAAGGCTGGTATTGGTTGACCCAACCATTTCAAAACCATCATATACATTGACTAGATTATTTATAAAAACAGGATCTTCATAAATAACTACAATTGACCATCCCCCGAAATTTAATCCTGATATACAATACGGTTGAATAACTCCATTCAAATCAATATCCGAAAAAGTATAAGTACCGTTTCCCGTAGTTTGAACAATATCCGTTACGTCTGCAAAAGCACCAAAAAACAAGTGATTAAAACCATTATAAAATAAATTTGTTGAAAAAGTACGTTCAGCAGTAATATCAATTCCATTAAGTTTTACATTAAAAACTCCTGCTCCCGAACCTGCCCAATATAAATAAGCAGCTACTACGGTCTGACCCGGAGTTAGAGTAAGTGTAGCGGAAGATTCTGTTAAAATAGTACAAGGTCCTCCCGTACCATTCTCTGACATATTTAATGTATTTCCGATAGCTAAATAATCATATTTACCAAAAAACTGTTCATATAACTGAATCTGTTGTGATTCAGCCTTATGAGAAAATATAAAAGAAAAAAGAAATAAAAAGGTTAACTTTTTTAATAATGATAGCTTCATTTTTAATTGATTTACACTCTGCGAAAAAGTTTTTTCTGACTTCAATTAATTGATTTAGTTTATATAAAATAAATTTAAAAGGTGCCAAAGATAAACTTTTTCTGAAATTTTATAAACAAAACGATTGATTTTTAACCCTTAATGAATTTGGATGCAGAAATTTAGAAAAGTCCTCCTTGTATATTGGTTTTAATTTTTCCTAAATGTTTATAGGCTTTCTCCGTAGCTTCTCGTCCTCTTGGAGTTCGGATCAAGAATCCCTCCTGAATTAAAAAAGGCTCATAAACCTCTTCGATAGTTTCTGCATTTTCAGAAACAGCGGTCGCTAGGGTAGAAATACCAACCGGTCCTCCTTTAAATTTATCTATAATAGTAGTGAGTATTTTGTTATCCATCTCATCTAACCCATAAGCATCAACATTCAGGGCTTTGAGAGCAAATCGGGCTATTTCGACATCAATTTTTCCATTCCCTTTTATTTGAGCAAAATCTCTTACTCTACGGAGTAGAGCATTTGCAATTCTTGGAGTACCACGACTTCTTCCTGCAATTTCTATGGCTGCTTCCATTGAAATTGGCACCTTTAAAATAGAAGCACTACGTTCAACTATTGTTGTTAAAAGTTCAGTATTATAATATTGTAGTCGTGATTGTATCCCAAATCTTGCTCGCATAGGAGCAGTTAAAAGCCCTGAGCGAGTTGTAGCTCCAACAAGTGTAAACGGATTGAGATTAATTTGAACCGTTCTTGCATTAGGTCCGGACTCAATCATTATATCAATCTTAAAATCCTCCATTGCCGAGTACAGATATTCTTCAACAACAGGACTCAAACGATGAATTTCATCAATAAAAAGAATATCTCTTTCCTCCAAGTTAGTAAGTAATCCTGCTAAATCTCCCGGTTTGTCTAATACCGGTCCGGAAGTAATTTTTATTCCAACTCCAAGTTCATTAGCCAAAATATTAGCTAAAGTCGTTTTTCCGAGTCCCGGAGGACCATGGAATAAAGTATGGTCAAGAGCTTCCGCCCTCATATTTGCTGCTTTTACGAACACTTGCAGATTTTCAAGAATCTGTTCTTGTCCGGTAAAGTCATCAAAAGATAACGGACGTAACTTCTTCTCTATATCAAGCTCCTCAGAAGAATAATGTGTATTGGTCGGATTCAAATTTTTATTCATATCACAAAGATACTTTTTTTCATTATATCTAAATCGGATTCCTTTCATCTAAGCTTAAAAAGCTTTCTAAAGAATTTTATATTAAAATATAAACTTTTGTTTTTCAACGATTTAATGTTAAAAATATTTTATGGCACATTTGTTGGTAACAGACTTAATGCAAGATATTGCAGAATCAAAATATTAACTTTTAAAACTTACGGTTATGAAAGCATATTTATTTACCTCAGCTTTAGTTGCTTTATCTATAAGTGGAGCGTGGAGTCAAGACGTTACAACCGTAACAGCTACCAACTATGATATAAGTGATAATTTAGACCTTACTGCTGTAGCATCTATATTTGGAGAATCTAAAGATTTAGTAGATTTTGAATACAGACTTAACAATCCGAAAACTCAAATATCAAACCTTGATTTGAATAGAGACGGAAAAGTGGATTACTTAAGAGTAATTGAAACCGTTGAAGAAAATACTCACCTAATTGTATTACAATCTGTTTTAGGTAAAGACTTGTACCAGGATGTTGCAACTATAGAAGTTGAAAAAGACCCTCGAAGTAAAACTATTCAAGTACAAGTAGTTGGGGATGTATTCTTGTACGGATATAATTATATTTATGAACCTGTTTACTATGTAAGACCTGTTATATTTAACACTTTTTGGAGTAGAGGTTACGTAGCTTATTACTCTCCTTGGTATTGGGGTTACTACCCTACATATTTTCACTATTGGACTCCTTGTCCAATATTTAGATACAGAAATCATATACATACTTATGTAAATGTTTATAATACTTATAATTATGTTACAGTAAGAAAAAGCACAAGAGCAATAGCTATACATAACAGAACTCGTGCTAATTATTATGAAAAACAAAATCCGGATAGAGCTTTTATAAGAAGAAATGAAGGACTTACTAACTCTTATGTGATGAATCAAACACGAAACAATAATGTAACTAGAAGTAGTGCTTTAATAAGTAACACAGAAGGTCTAACCCGAAGTAATACTGTGGGAAATTCATTAACAAGAGAAGAGGCTAAAGGAAATGTAAATATATCTAACAACAGTACTCCTTCTCTGAATAGTAGGGCTACAAATTTAACAAGGAATAACTCTATCGGAACAGTAAATACCTCTACTAAAAATTCAATAAAAAATTCTTCGGATTTCAAGGGAAGTTCAGATATAACTAAAGGTACTTCTGTACAAAATAGAGGTTCTATTACAAAAAACTCAAATAATAACTCCGATAGAAGTTCTTCAATTTTAAGAAACAGTTCAACCAATTCTGTAAGAAATAATTCTATAGGAAATACAAATTCAAGAAGTTCTGCTTCTATAAACACTACGTCAACACGTAGTTCCTCTTCGAGCAGATTTTAAAATAATAAGCCTTGTCAAATTCAAAATCTGACAAGGCTTACTCTTAAAAAGAAAAAAGGACAAATCTTCATTTGTCCTTTTTTTTCTATTAAGAAGATAATTATTCTTTAGTTTCTGTATCTTCAGCAGATGCTTCAGCTTGCGGTGCTTCAGTTTTTGCAGCTGTTTCTTCTGTTGTAACTTCAGCTGTTTTTTTAGCTCCTCCTCTACCTCTACGAGTTGTTTTCTTAACTTCTTTTTTACCTCCGTTGTAAAGTTCATTAAAGTCAACCAACTCAATCATTGCCATTTCAGCGTTATCTCCTAAACGGTTACCTAATTTGATAATACGAGTGTATCCTCCGGGACGGTCACCTACTTTTGGAGCAACTTCTCTGAACAATTCAGTAACAGCATATTTGTTTTTCAAATAAGAAAAAACTACACGTCTGTTATGAGTTGTATCTTCTTTAGATTTAGTCACTAACGGTTCAACATATACCTTAAGGGCTTTAGCTTTAGCAACAGTTGTATTGATGCGTTTATGCTCTATAAGAGAGCAAGCCATATTAGCCAACATCGCATCTCTGTGCCCTTTTTGTCTTGATAAGTGATTTACTTTTTTTCCGTGTCTCATTGCTTTCTACAATTTTAAGTCTGCGACAGACCTTATTCTTTATCTAATTTATACTTTGACAAATCCATTCCGAAATGTAGGTTTTTCGAAGCTACCAATTCTTCTAATTCGGTTAGTGACTTCTTACCGAAGTTACGGAATTTCATTAAATCACTCTTGTTGTAAGAAACCAAGTCTCCAAGAGTATCAACTTCTGCTGCTTTCAGACAGTTTAACGCTCTAACAGAAAGATCTAAATCTGTTAATTTAGTTTTCAAAAGCTGTCTCATATGAAGTGATTCCTCATCATATGAATCTGTTTGAGCAATTTCGTCTGATTCAAGAGTAATTCTTTCGTCTGAGAACAACATAAAATGGTGAATTAACACTTTTGCTGCCTCAGTAAGAGCATCTTGAGGAGTTATAGACCCGTCTGTTTTGATTTCGAGAATCAATTTTTCGTAGTCTGTTTTCTGCTCCACACGATAGTTTTCAATCGTATATTTTACGTTTTTTATAGGGGTATAAATCGAATCAATAAAGATAGTCCCGATAGTTGCAGAAGGTTTTTTATTTTCTTCAGCAGGAACATATCCTCTTCCCTTCTCAATGGTGAATTCGATATTAAGTTTTACTTTTTTGTCAAGATTACAAATGATCAAATCAGGGTTCAATACTTGAAATCCTGAAATGAATTTTTGGAAATCTCCTGCAGTAATTACCTCTTTTCCTGAAAGAGAAACAGAAACAGTCTCGTTGTCAATATCCTCGATTTGACGTTTGAAACGAATTTGTTTGAAATTCAGAACAATTTCGGTAACGTCTTCCACTACTCCCGGAATTACAGAGAACTCATGTTCTACACCTTCGATTCTGAGAGAAGTAACTGCATAACCCTCCAAAGCAGAAAGTAAAACTCTGCGAAGAGCATTACCCACTGTTAATCCGTAACCGGGTTCCAAAGGTCTAAATTCGAATTTTCCTTCGTAATCGGTAGAATCAATAAGTATAACTTTATCGGGTTTTTGAAAATTAAATAGTGCCATATTTTCGACTTATATGTCCGGTTATTATTTAGAATAAAGCTCAACGATAAGTTGTTCTTTGATATTTTCAGGAATTTGAAGTCTTTGAGGAACAGCTACAAAAGTTCCCTCTTTAGTATCGTTATTCCAAGTAATCCACTCATATACGTGAGTTGAATTAGCTAATGAATTAACAATGGCTTCAAGTGATTTTGATTTTTCACGTACCGCAACTTTATCTCCCGGCTTAAGTTGATAAGACGGAATATTCACTACGTTTCCATTTACGGTAATGTGTCTGTGGGATACGATTTGACGAGCTGCTCTACGAGTTGGAGCAATTCCCATTCTATAAACCACGTTATCTAAACGTGACTCACAAAGTTGTAAAAGCACCTCACCAGTAATTCCTTTAGCAGCGTTAGCTTTTTCGTACATCCTTCTAAACTGACGCTCTAAAATACCATACGTGTATTTTGCTTTTTGTTTTTCGGTAAGCTGAATAGCATATTCCGATTTTTTAGCTCTTTTTCGAGCTAATCCATGTTGCCCCGGAGGGTAATTTCTTCTTTCAAGAGCTTTATCAGCTCCAAAAATAGCTTCTCCGAATTTACGAGCTATTTTCGATTTTGGACCAGTATATCTTGCCATTTTAAAATTTGATTATTGAAACAGTACTATGAATTCAGGTCAATCCTCCGATAGTTTGAATCTGTTTCGTGTTATACTTAAATAAAATTAAACTCTTCTTCTTTTTGGAGGGCGACATCCGTTGTGCGGCATAGGAGTTACGTCAATAATTTCAGTAACTTCAATTCCTCCGTTATGAATAGAACGTATAGCCGATTCTCTACCATTTCCAGGACCTTTAACGTAAACCTTTACTTTTTTAAGTCCTGCTTCAAGAGCTATCTTACTTGCGTCTTCAGCAGCCATCTGGGCAGCATACGGAGTATTCTTTTTAGAACCTCTGAATCCCATTTTTCCTGCTGATGACCAAGAAATAACTTCACCTTTTTTAT
This sequence comes from uncultured Flavobacterium sp., assembly GCA_964629155.1. Taxonomy (GTDB): domain Bacteria; phylum Bacteroidota; class Bacteroidia; order Flavobacteriales; family Flavobacteriaceae; genus Flavobacterium. The sequence goes on along the minus strand of CAZVQI010000070.1, from coordinate 1,901 downwards.
TAGTTAAAGAAATAATGATGTTATTAAATGTAGCATTTATATGGGCCTCTCCTGTAGACTCAACCACAACTTTACGTTTCTTCGTATTAGTTTTTGCCATAGCTATTTATTATTTAGTTACTTTTTTCTTGTTAGCAACTGTTTTCTTTTTACCTTTTCTTGTTCTGGAATTGTTTTTCGTTCTTTGTCCACGAAGTGGAAGTCCCAATCTGTGACGAATTCCTCTTTGGCATCCGATATCCATAAGACGCTTAATGTTCAACTGGATTTCTGAACGCAATTCTCCTTCAATTTTGAAATGCGAAACAGCCTCACGGATTGCTCCGATTTCATCATCGCTCCAGTCAGATACTTTTTTGTCTTGACTAACCTGAGCTTTTTCTAAAATCTCAATAGCTCTGCTTTTTCCGATACCGAAAATATAAGTTAAAGCTATAACTCCTCTTTTGTTTTTAGGTATATCTACCCCTGCTATTCTTGCCATAATTATCCTTGTCTTTGTTTAAATCTAGGATTTTTTTTGTTAATAACATATAAGCGTCCTTTTCTGCGTACGATAATACACTCGGCACTTCTTTTCTTTACTGATGCTCTTACTTTCATTTTTTAAGCCTTTTAATATCTATAAGTAATTCTTGCTTTTGACAAGTCATAAGGACTCATCTCTAATTTAACTTTATCTCCGGGTAATAATTTGATATAGTGCATACGCATTTTTCCCGAAATATGAGCAATTACAACGTGTCCGTTTTCCAACTCAACTCTGAACATTGCATTAGACAATGCTTCGATAATTGTCCCGTCTTGTTCTATTGCAGACTGTTTTGCCATATTATGCTATTGATTTTCTGTTTTTACCGGTTTTCATCAAACCATCGTATTGTTTATTCAACAAATATGCGTTAACTTGTTGGATAGTGTCTATGGCAACTCCAACCATAATCAACATTGAAGTTCCTCCGTAGAACATTGCCCAACCTTGTTGAATATCCAAAAGATTAACTACTAAAGCAGGTAAAACTGCGATAACTACTAAAGCTAAAGCTCCCGGAAGCGTGATTAACGACATAATTCTGTCTAAATAATCTGCTGTATCCGTACCCGGTTTAATTCCAGGAATAAACCCTCCGCTACGTTTTAGGTCATCTGCCATTTTATTAGTAGGAATTGTAATTGCAGTATAAAAATACGTAAAAGTTACAATCAGTAATCCAAACACAAAATTATACCAGAATCCAAATATATTACTAAAAGTAGCACTCAACCCTTGAGCTGTTTCGGAAGTAGTTGCCAAACCGGCCAAAGCTGCAGGCACAAACATAATAGCCTGTGCAAAAATGATTGGCATTACTCCTGAAGCATTAACTTTAAGCGGAATCCACTGTCTGTTACCTTCTTCAAAGCCTCCTCCGACTGTACGTCTTGCGTATTGTACAGGAACTTTTCTGACAGCCTGAACCAAATAAACACAAGCGACAATTACTAACAACCAAAGGATAACTTCAATAAGAATTAACATTGGACCTCCATTAGTTCCTGTAGTTCTGTAAGCAATCTCTTGTATAAACATTTGTGGCATAGTAGCCAAAATTCCGACCATAATCAAAAGAGAGATACCATTTCCGATACCTTTGTCGGTAATTTTTTCACCAAGCCACATAGCAAAGATGGTTCCCGTAGATAAGATAATTACCGATGAGAATATGAAAGCTGCATTTCCTGCTCCGCCCACAAACAAAAACGCATCATTTGGTAATTGTCTTGACAAATTAAAGATATACCCCGGTCCTTGAACAAGAGTAATACCAATGGTTAGCCATCTGGTAATTTGATTCATTTTCTTTCTTCCGCTCTCTCCGTCCTTTTGAAGTTTTTGTAAATACGGAACTGCAATTCCCATT